>NZ_JBDUUF010000004.1:0-389843 GCF_039939235.1 Gordonia aurantiaca
CCAGCGTTCGTCCTGAGCCAGGATCAAACTCTCCATGAAAACCTAGCAAAACAACCAACCCACAACACAGGGCCAGCGTTTCAACACTAGAAGACCAGGAAAGAAAACCTGACCAATCCAAAAACCAGTCCATGACACCCAGACAGGGCCGAGCGCCACAAACCAAAAAAACATCCAAACATTCACAAGAATGCTCGACGCCAAAAATGGCATCAGACAATTCATCATCACACTATCGAGTTCTCAAAGAACACACACCCACCAGATACTCACCCACACAAGAGCTTTCACCAGCAAGCCGGCTCACACCTTCCAAGCCACCCCGTCTCCGGGGCAACTCTTCCAGCCTACCAGACCCTCACCACGCCCGCAAAACCGAAGAACCACGGCCGCGAAAGAATCTGGAACCCCAACCACCCTACCCGAGACACAAACAATCCCGAGCAGAAAGATCAGGGGCGGTCAGCTCGAACCCGGTCTCCACTCCCCTACCCCGAACCCCTCAGGCCCGGCAGGGCGGCGCCGTGGCGCGCTGACTCCGAATAAGTTACGCAGATCGACTGCAGGGGTCAAGTCCGCAGGTCGGCTCTCGACGCCTCGGTCATCGTTGCAGGTCACGGGCTCGAATCGACGTCCGAATTACGCTGCCGGACGCGGTTTCCCGGCGAATCGACCGATGTGACGTGCGACGCAAACCGTCCCTTCGGACAGGTCCGCATCCCCGCTCGGACAGTTATGCACAGGTCAGCGCGTTCCTACGGTCGAGGAATGACCGCCACCGACCTGTCCTCACCGGCTTCGCAGACGCCGGCCACATCAGTCCCCGCCGTATCTACGGCCCGTGACCGCAGGCGCACGCGGAATCCGGTGGTGCTCCGATTCCCCTTTGTGCCTGCGGGTTTCACACGATGCGGGCTCCTGTCGTGGCGCCGGGTGTCCGGCACGGCCCAGATCGTGCATCCCTTCGATGAGGACACCATCTCCGACGCGGTCGTCGTCGACGGTCTGGTCGCACTGGTCGAGGCCGGTGTGCTCAGCGGCCAGGAACAGTTCGAGTCGGCGGCGGTGGACATCATCCGCAGCTCGGCGGGCACCTCGGCGGATGCGTGGGCCGCCTTCTATGACAACTCGTTGCGCGAACTGTCGACCGGCGCTTCGGCTTTCGCTCCGGTCCACCTCCGTGCCCGGTCGCTGGTGCGCGGTGCGAGCGTGCTCGAGGTGGGATCGTGTTTCGGCTTCTTCGCGATCGCGTGCGCACGTGACGGCCTCGACGTGTCGGCATGCGACATCTCCGACGGCGCGATCTCGCTCCTCTCGCGCGCATCCCGCCGGCTGGGCCTGGCGGTGGACGCGAAGGTCGGTGATGCCACCGCTCTCCCCTACGACGACGACTCCGTGGACACCGTCTCGCTGATCCACCTCCTCGAGCACCTCGACGAGAAGGGCGCGACGACCGCGCTCGCCGAGGCCCTGCGGGTGGCGCGACAGCGCGTGATCGTGGCGGTTCCGTTCGAGGAGCACCCGAGCCCGCATTTCGGTCATCGACTCCGCCTGACCGAACTCGATCTGTATCGCTGGGCGGAGAGCGTCGAGCACCGCGGGGCGGAGGTGTTCGACCATCACGGCGGGTGGCTGGTGCTCACCCCTGCGTGATCGTCAGATCAGCCCGCGCTTGCTCGCGATGTACACCGCATCGGTGCGCTTGGAGACGCCCAGCTTCCGGATGATGTTGCGGATGTGGAACTTCACGGTCGACTCGGAGATGTAGAGCGTCTCCCCGATCCGCTTGTTCGACATCCCGTCGGCGAGCAATCGCAGCACCTCACGTTCCCGGTCGCTGAGGGTCTCCGTGGGCTCGCTCTCCCCCGACACCGTGCGGAGCACGACCGCCGCACTACGCGGATCGAACGCGCTGCCGCCGGTCGACACCGCCTGGATCGCCCGCACGAGCTCGGTGGTGTCCACGTCCTTGACCACATACCCGCGCGCCCCGGCGCGCACCGCTCGCACCACCAGGTCGTCGTCGAGGAAGGTGGTCAGCACCAGCGCGGCGACATCGGGGTGCCTGCGGGAGATCTCGCTGATCAGCCGCAGGCCCTCGTACTCGGTGCCGGCGGACAGCTTGAGGTCGACCACCACCACGTCGGGACGGCACGCGTTCACCTCGGCGAGCGCGGCGTCGTGCGACCCGGCCTCGCCGACCACCTCGACGACGTCCTCGCGTTCGAGCAGCGAACGCATGCCCTCGCGCAGCAGGGCGTGGTCGTCGACGAGCAGCGTGCGGATGGGCCTGCCCACCTGTGGCTCGCGGACCCGGCGCGGCGTCGTTGCTTCTGGACTCACGAGAACTCCCTCGTCGGTATCGGCAGGGTTGCGGCCACGCGGATGCCACCCGCGCGGGACCTCCGGATGCGCAGTTCTCCGCCGAGTTCGGCGGCGCGCGAGGCCATGTTGGCCAGGCCCCGGTGCCGGCCGGCGGCGAGGTCCCCCAGCATGGCCGTGCGCATGACGCGGCGCAGGTGTTCGGGATCGCCGACGCCGTCGTCGTCGACGGCCAACGACACCCGGTCCGACGCATAGGTGAGCGTCACGACGACCTGGGAGGCCCGGGCATGGATGGCCGCGTTGAACAGCGCCTCACCGGCGATCCGCAGCAGCGCATGCTGCACGTCATCGGCGAGTTCGCGGGATCGGCCACGGATGTGTACCTGTGCGGACAGGTCGGGCGGCATGTGCAGGGAACACAGCTCGGTGAGGACCTCGCGGACGCTCGGCGAGGGTGCCCTCGACGCGTTGTTGAGTGCGTAGATGAACGTCCGCAGCTGCTCGACCGCCTCCTTGGTCAGGCGTCCCGCCATCTCCAGACGGTCGAGCGCAGGGCCCTCGACGAGGTCGCGGCAGAGTTCGATCTGCACTCCGGCCGACAGCACCGACTGGGTCACCGAGTCGTGCAGTTCGCGGGCGATGCGCGAGCGCTCCTCGTTGAGGAGCGTGGCCCGCATGGCCGCGGACAGTTCACGCTGGGTGCGTTCGAGTTCCTCGTTGCGCGCGGCGAGTTCGGCGGCGTGGCGATGTGTCTCGGAGAACAGCTCGGCGTTGAGCAGCGCGACGATGGCCTGGCTCGCCAGGATGCGCAGGACCACGACATCGGTGGGATCGACCTCGCGGTCCGACGGTGTCCACGCGGACAGTCCGCCGACGACCCGGCCGTCGAGTTCGACGGGAACGTGCACGTGGTCCTCGGACAGGATCGGCCGGTGCAGCAACGGTTCGTGGTCGCGCAGGATGTCGTTGAGCCGGTTGAGCACCGCGTCGGGCAGTCCGATCGGCGGTTCGGCGGTGGACGCACCCTCGAAGGCGTACAACCGGCCCCTCCCCGAGCTGATGAGATGCCGGGGCGCGGACCGTTCGAGCTGTCCGTCGGCGAGTGCGAAGACCACCCACTCGGCGCCGAGGTGATCCCGCGCGGCCCGGACGACCGAGACGACCAGCGCCTCGGGTCCTTCGGCGGTGCGCACCAGCGCGCGCGAGATCCGTTCGAGTGCGCCGACGACGCGTCCGAGGCGGGCCTCGACGCCGCGATACTGGGCGTAGTGGCGTCCCTTGACGCTGCGCAGGCCGACCAGGCTGTCGAGCTCCGCCCGGTCGGGCCGGTCACCGGGCGTGGGCCGGGGCAGGGGCCCGGTCATCATAGTGCCACCGCGTAGAGATCGCGGATCGCGGCGGCCTCGGGCCGGCGCGGGTTGGTCGTCATGCACGAGTCGGCCAGGGCGTGGGTCGTCAACCGGTCGAGATCGTCGGCACGCACCCCCAGGGGACGCAACGACTCCGGCATGCCCACCCGCGCGCCGAGTCCGGCGACGGCGTCCGCGAGCCGATCGGCGACCGAGCGCGCGTCGCCGTCGGTGGGCAACCCGATTGCCTCGGCGAGGTCGACGAAGCCGTCGGCGCAGACCACCGCGTTGTAGCGGATGACGTGCGGGAGCAGTACCGCGTTGATCGCCCCGTGCGGGGCGTCGCAGTGGCCGCCCACGGGGTGGCTCATGGCGTGTGTCGCGCCGAGGATCGCGTTGGTGAACGCCATACCGGCACGCAGGGAGGCCAACGACATCTCCCCGGCGGCGACCTCGTCGGCCGGGTCGTCGACCAGCCGCTCGAGGTGGGTCCAGACGCCGCGGATCGATTCCAGCGCAAGCGAATCGGTCATCCGACCGTGGGCCAGCGACACATACGCCTCGACACAGTGCGTCAGCACGTCCATGCCGACCTGCGCGGTGACCTCCGGCGGGACCGTGGACAGCAACGTCGGATCGCTCACCGACAGGTCGGGCACCAGCGAGCGACCGATGATGGTGACCTTCGTGCGCCGCGCGGCGTCGTTGATGATGCAGAACTGGGAGACGTCGGCGCCGCTGCCCGCGGTCGTCGGCACCGCGACCAGCGGCGGCAGCGGGAGCTGCGCGCGGTCGATGCCCTCGTACTCGAGGATGTGGCCGCCATTGGATGCGAGCACCGCGACCCCCTTGGCCGCATCGATGACCGATCCGCCGCCGAGTGCGACGAGACCGTCGGCGTCGTGGGCCTGGTAGGCGTCGAAGGCCGCGGTGACCTCGCCGGCTCGCGGATTGGGCGACACGTCGACGTGGGACGCGGCGTCGAGACCCGCGGCGGCCAACCGCTTGAGGAGCATGTCGAACCACGGCGTCTCCTGCAGGCAGCGGTCGCTCACGACCAGTGGCCGGCGCATGCCGAGCCCCGCGGTCGCCGGACCCACCTCGTCGAAGGCGCCCGGGCCCAACACGATCTCGGGCGCGTGGAACTTGGCGACGTGCCCGCTCCCGCGCCGGCGCGTGCCTGTCTGCATCGTCGTCCTCCATCACACCGTCACCGGCCCGGCCGGCGCCGTCGAATCCGCCGGTGAGGTCGTGATCCGCCAGCGATCCCGACGCTACTCACCTCACCGCAGCGCCGCACCGAGTTCGTCGCAGCGCGCCAGCATCTCCGCTCCGTCGCGAACGCTGACCACGCCGGAGCAGTGCCGGGCGTAGTCGGCCATCGCACAACCGGCCTGCGACCAGTACCGAGCGGGTTCGGGCGTCACCCACGCGACGCGGTGCGCGCGCCGGGCGACCTCGGCGATCAGATCGGCGCGGGGGTCGAACCCGTTACTGCGCGCGTCCCCGACGACGAGGACGGAGGTGCGCGACGAGACCAGATCGCCGAACTCGCCGAGCAGTCCGCCGAGCATCCGGCCGTAGTCGCTGCTGGCCGCGAGGTCCAGACCGTCGGCGGCCAGTACGGCCGCCAGCGCCGCGTCCGCGGAGGCCGCGCGCAGCGCGGTGGTCACCCGCACCGGCCGGTCCACGAAGGCGATCACCTCGCACCGGTCGCCGTATCGGTGCAGCGTCTGGGCCAGTCGCAGGATGAACCCGGTGACCGGGCGCACGGACAGCGAGACGTCGACGAGCACCAGCAACCGGACCGGGCCGGGCCGCGGCCGGCGCCGCCACAGCTCCGCGGGCACCCCGTCGGTGGCGACCGCCGCACGCATCGTGGAGCGGATGTCGAGCGTGCCGTGATCGCCCGGCCGGATCACCCGTCGTGGTGCTCCCCGCATCCGCTGGATCAGGCGGTGGCAGGCGCGGTCGATGTCGGCCTGGTCGGTCGTGACCTGTGTGTTCCGCTCGGGGACCGCCCCGTCTGCGGGACCCGCTGCCTCGAGCCGTTCGGTGAGGGCGTCGACGAACGCGGCCAGCGCCGACTCGAGTTCGCGCCGGCGGACGTCGTCGAGGTCGGCGTTGCCGTCGGCGCCGTAGGCACGACGCGGGTCGTAGGCGTCGAGGGCGGCCAGGATCGCCGCGGCGCCCGACAGTCCGAGCGGTGTGCCCTCCACGCGCATCGTGGCGCCGGTCAGTTCGCCGACCGTCGCCGAATCCGCCGCGTCGATCTCGACGGTGTAGGTCACTCCCCCGCTGACGGCGCCGCTGTCGGGGTCGACGCCGAGCTGCTCGGCCCCGGTGGAGACGGTGAAGTCGTTCTCCTCCCGGTGCGCGCTCTCACCGTGTCGTTCGCCGGCATCGGGGTCGGCGGCGATGAGGTCGCCGATCTCCTCGGTGTGTTCGTCGGCGCCGATCCGGCGTGCGGCGCCGGTGAACTCCTCGTCCCAGACGACGTCGTCGGGCAGGTCGGCGGCGACGCCGCGCGGCCGGGGCAGCTCCCCGTCGTCCGACGGGGACTCCCCGCCGCCGAAGAAGACCTCGAAGGCGTGATCGAAAGCCGGTGTCTCGTAACCGTATTTGACGCAGACACTGCGAAGTGCCGCCCGCAACAGGCCGAGGTCTGCGCCGCCGACGATCGACAGCGTGCGGCGGATCTCGATGACCTCGGCGGGCGAGGCCATGACACCCGCGGCCCGCAGCGTCCGGCCGAACAGGACGGCGAGCAGGTCGAGGATCTCGACGCGGCGGGTCTCCCCCACGCCGCCGGCTGCGCCGGCCGTCGGAGGCGTCGCGGCCGGCGACGGAACAGGCGAGGGCGTCATCGGCCCGCGCGGGTACCGGCGCTGCGGGCCCGTCCCGCGCCGAAGGCCCGCGCGGTGACCGAGCCCTGCGGTGTGGTGCCGTCCACCCCGACCTCGCCGCGGGTGGTCTCCGCCCCGGGCGACGTCGATCGGGTGAGGGCCTGCCGGGCGAGGTCGAGGTCGGTTCCGAACTTGACCAGCAGCGACAGCAGCGCGGTGTCCACCGGACCGGGCCGCTCGCCGTCGAGGCCGGCGCCCAGCGGACCGGCGCCGCTGTTCTTCAGATACGACGCGGCGCGAGCGGCGTCGATGACCTCGGCGATCGACGGGCTCTTGCGGAGCGGGAGGTCGCGCAGGCGACGCGCGAGATCGACGACGTCGGCGATCACCTGGTCCTCGACCTCCGGCGCCCGGACCGCGACGATCGCGCGCTCGGTCTCCGGATCGGGGTAGTCGACCTGGAAGTGCAGGCACCGGCGCTTGAGCGCGGGCGACAACTCCCGGGTGTCGTTGGAGGTGAGGATGACCCACGGCGACGATCGTGCGGTGAAGGTCCCGAGCTCGGGCACCGACACCTGCCGTTCGGCGAGCATCTCGAGCATCACCGCCTCCATTGCCTCGTCGGTGCGGTCGATCTCGTCGATGAGCAACACCGTCGGGGTCGTCGAGGTGATCGCGGCGAGTAGTGGGCGGGCCACCAGGAAGTCCTCGGTGTACACGCCGACATCGGTGCGGGCGAGTGCTGCCGACGCCGCGGAAAGCGTTGTCTCCGCGGCCAGTTCAGCGCTGATTCGGTCGCGCAGCATCTGCACGTGCAGTAGCTGGCGGGCGTAGTCCCACTCGTACAGCGCGCGCGAGTCGTCGAGCCCCTCGTAGCACTGCAGCCGGATGAGTTCGCGGCCCGACGCGGCGGCGAGCGCCTTGGCGAGTTCGGTCTTGCCGACGCCGGCCGGCCCCTCGAGCAGCAGCGGCCGGTCGAGCAGGGTCGCGAGGTGCACGACGACGGCGAGCTCCGGGCCGATGAGGTAGCCCTGGCCGGACAGCGCGGCCGACAGGCCCTCCACCGACTCGAAGCGGTGCGTCGGGTCGTCGGCCACGGGTGCCTGCTCGGTGGGGGTGTACGTCGTCGTCATCGGTGACCTTCCGGGAAGACTGTGCGGGAAGTACGTGGGAATGCTTGTGCGAGAGGCCGGATCCCGTGCCCGGGAAGGGGTGTGTCCCGGGCACGGGATCGGCTGCGGTGACCGGCAGCCGGCGATCTGGGGGGGCGGATCAGTAGCTGCCGGTGAAGGCGTGCGTGACCATCGGGATCAGCGACTCGACGGTGGACTCACGCGGGTTGCCCGGGGTGCACCAGTCGCCCATCATGTGCTCGGCGATCGCGCGGATCTGCTTCTCGGAGGTGTCGATTCCCTCGCCTCGACCCTCGTACTTGCCGGTGTTCATCCGGTTCTTCTCGTAGCTGTCGACCCGCAGCTGGCCGAAGTTGTCCGGGATGCCGAGGTCCTTGGACAGGCGAATGGCCTCCTCGACCGCGGCGTCGGCCGCCTGGACGGTGGTCATCTTCGAGGTGTCGACGCCCATCAGGGCGGCGATCTCGGCGTATCGCTCGAAGCGCGACGGCAGGTTGTACTCCCACACACGCGGCAGGGCGATGGCGTTGTTGAGGCCGTGGTGGCTGTCGTAGAACGCGCTGACCGCGTGCGAGAGGCTGTGGACCAGACCCAGGCCGCCGGAGTTGAACGCCTGCGCGGCGATGTACTGCGCGTACATCATCCCGGTGCGCGCCTCGAGGTTCCGCGGGTCGTACACCGCGGTCCGCAGGTGCTTGGCGATCAGCTCGATCGAGTACTTGGCGTTGCCGAGCGAGGGCGCGAAGTCGAGCCGGGACACGTACGGCTCACTCGCGTGGGCGAGCACGTCGAACCCGCAGAACGCGGTGAAGTGCTCGGGGCACGAGTAGTAGAGCAGCGGATCGTCCATGGCCAGGTCGACGAGACAGGTGTCGTCGAAGGCCACCCACTTGTGCGGGTTGTTCATGTCCGAGGTGTCGGTGATGACGTAGGCCCACGAGGTCTCCGAGCCGGTGCCGGCCGTGGTCGAGACCGCGATGTGCTTGGGGTTCTCCTTGTTGGTCGCCTTCGAGAAGCCCTCGAACTCGTTGATGTTGCGGCCGTCGTGCGCGATCACCATGCGCGCACCCTTGGCCGCGTCATGGCTGGAGCCGCCGCCGACCGAGATGATGCCGTCGCACTTCTCCGACTGGTAGAGCGCGGCGGCGTCCATGACGTTGTAGTCCTTGGGGTTGGACTCCACCTGGTCGTAGAGCACCACGTCGACGCCCTGGTACTCGATCTTTCCGACGAGCTCCTCGATGATGCCCGAGCCGCGCAGGCCGGTGGTCATCAGCAGGACTCGGGTCATGCCGAGTTCCTTGGCCTCGACGCCCAGCATGTCGTGCGCTCCGACGCCCAGCTTCGCCTTCGGGAACGGGTGGAACTCCTTGATGGGGAAGTCCCAGATCTGGTTCAGCTCAATGGCCATGGGGATGATCTCCTTGTGACGTTCGGGTCTGCCACAACGAGAATGTCGCCCAGATCACAACGGCCACAAGGGGTCCTGACCGTCGGCGGGCAACGTCGGCCCGACCGGACGGGGGTGGTGCCTGTCCGATCGGACAGGTATCCGTGGCCGACGACGCACCCGGCCGATGCGCGAATCAGTCGCTCACACGCTCGATCTCGCCGCCGAGGCTGCGCAGGATCTCCACGAAGTGCGGGTAGCCGCGATCGATGTGTTCGACGTCGTGCACCTCGGTGACGCCGTCGGCCACCAGGCCGGCGAGCACCAAACCCGCGCCGGCGCGGATGTCGGAGCACCACACCGGGGCACTCGACAGACGTTCGATGCCGCGGATCACCGCGTGGTGTCCGTCGGTGCGTGCGTCGGCGCCGAGCCGGACCATCTCCTCGACGAACCGGAACCGGGCCTCGAAGACGTTCTCGGTGACCAGCGACATGCCCTCGGAGATCGAGGCGAGCGCGATCGCCATCGGTTGCAGATCGGTGGGAAAGCCGGGGAACGGCAGCGTCGAGACGTTGACCGCCACGGGCCGGCCGTCGTGACGCACGCGGAAGCCGTCGTCGAAGGTGTCGACCTGCGCCCCGGTCGCGATCAGTTTGTTCAGGACGAGCTGGAGGTGCTCGGGTTTCACGCCCGTCACGGTGACGTCACCGCGGGTCATGGCGGCCGCGATGCCCCATGTCGCGCCGACGATGCGGTCGCCGACGACGCGGTGGGTCGTCGGGTGCAGGCGGTCGACGCCGGTGACGGTGAGTGTCGAGGTGCCCGCGCCGGAGATCTGTGCTCCCATCTGCCGCAGCATCTCGCAGAGGTCCACGATCTCGGGCTCGCGTGCGGCGTTGTCGATGGTGGTCTGCCCGTCGGCGAGGACCGCGGCCATGAGGATGTTCTCGGTCGCGCCGACGGACGGGAACTCGAGCGCGATGGGCGCGCCGACGAGCGCGTCCGCCTCCGCGACCACACAGCCGTGCTCGATGGAACTCGTCGCACCCAGCGCGCGCAGGCCGGCCTGATGCATGTCGAGCGGACGCGAACCGATCGCGTCGCCGCCGGGCAGCGCGACCACCGCGCGGTGGCAGCGCGCCATCAGGGGACCGAGCACGCATACCGAGGCGCGGAACTGCCGGACCGCGGCGAAGTCGGCGTGGAACTTCGGTTCGGCGGGCGCGGTGATGGTGACCGTGTCACCCTCCATCTCGACGACGGCGCCGAGTCCACGCAGCACCTCGGCCATCAGCGGCACGTCGGCGATCTCCGGCGCGTTCGTCAGGACCGTCGTCCCCTCGGCCAGCAATGCCGCCGCCATCAGCTTCAGCACGCTGTTCTTGGCGCCTCCGACCGAGACCTCACCGGACAGCCGGGCGCCACCCGTCACCAGAAACCGATCGCTCACGCTTGCCACCTTAGCCGCCGCCCCACCGTGGCCTGCCAACGCAGTACATTCGTCGCATGGCCGTTCACCTGACGAGGATCTACACCCGTACCGGAGACGACGGGTCCACCGGGCTCAGCGACTTCTCGCGCGTGCCGAAGACCGACCCGCGGGTCGTCGCGTACGCCGACTGCGACGAGGCCAACGCGGTCATCGGACTCGCGCTCGCCCTCGGCGGCGACGTGCCCGACGACATCCGCGGCGTGCTCTCGACGGTGCAGAACGACCTGTTCGACGCGGGCGCCGACCTGTCCTCCCCGATCGTCGAGAACCCCAAGTACCCCCCGCTGCGCATCCGGCAGGAATACATCGACGCGCTCGAACGCTGGTGCGACTCCTTCGGCGCGGACCTGCCGCCGCTGGACTCGTTCATCCTGCCCGGCGGTACGCCACTCGCGGCGTACCTGCATCAGGCGCGCACCGTGGTCCGCCGCGCCGAGCGATCCGCGTGGGCTGCGGTCGCCGCGTATCCCGACGACACCAGCGTGCTTCCGGCGAAGTACCTCAACCGCCTCTCGGACCTGCTGTTCATCCTGTCGCGCGTTGCCAACCGCGACTCCGAGGGGCGACTCGGCGACGTGAAGTGGGTGCCGGGCGGCAACCGGCCGCGGCCGGAGGACTCCTGACGCACGCCATCCACACCTCTCCGAAAAACATTGCAGCCGGGCCGTTTTCACGGTCCGGCTGACTGTCTTCGGTCCGGGTGGTCAGGCGGTGCGACGCCGCTGGGAACGTTCCGACTGTCGCGACTCGACCCACGACTGGAAAGCGGTGACGGCGCCCGGGCCCATCGCGAGCTCGTACCCGTCGTCATTGCGGCCCCGGGTGTGCACCTGCAGGATCAGCATGCCCTCGAGGATCTCCGTCTCGGTTCCCTCCGGGCGCCGGCGGCCGGTGATCTCGATGCCCTGGCGGGACAGCGTCACATTGGGACCCGGTCGAAGCGACGCCAGCCGGTAGTAGCGCAGCGAGTTGTCGCTGTAGTGCACCGTCCCGTGCCGCCAGCCGTGGTCGACGGCCGCCGGGATCGTGCGGAGCAGGATCGGGGTGCCGGCTCGCCGCAACTGCGCGAGACGGAAGGCCAGCATGATGCAGAGGATGACGGCCACGGCCAGCAGCACGCTCAGCAACACGACCGGCAGCAACATCACCAACTCCTTTGTGTGCGATCCCTGTGTGCGGTCCCGGGGTACACGAGGGCACGTCGACCCCGCGAGGCCGGTACGCCTGGGGAACCGACGACGAGAGGCCGCGTGGTCGACGCGGGACTCGAGCTGTGGGGTCAAGCATGCCAGATGACATCTTCGCGATGCGAAACGACCTCGGCCGGTCACCGGGTGATCCCGATGACCGGCCGAGGTCGTGGTCCGCCGAGAGGCGGGATGTTACTTCGAAAGGTACTGCGCCGCGGCCAGACGCGCCTGAGCACGGTGATACTCGGGCGAGTCCGCCTCGGCCTGCTCGAGGGCCTGCTTCTCCGCGTTGACGTCCACCTTGTCGGCCCACTCGGCCGACTCGGCGAGGATCGTCACGGCCTCGCCGGTGACAGACAGGAATCCGCCCTCGACGGCCGCCGCGCGACGCTTGCCGTTCTCCTCGTCGATGACCACGAAACCACCGGGGACCAACTGGCCCAGGAGCGGCTCGTGGTTGGCGAGGACACCGAGCTCGCCGACGGTCGTCTTCGCGATCACGAACGTCGCCTCACCGGAGTACAGGCGCGAGTCCGCGGAGACAACCTCCACGTGGAAGGACTTCTCAGCCATGGATTACCGCTACTTTCCGGCGATCTTGGCGGCGGCGGCCTCCACGTCATCGAGACCACCGCAGCTGTTGAACGCCTGCTCGGGCAGGTGGTCGAACTCGCCCTTGGCGACACGGTCGAAGGCCTCGATGGTGTCCGCGAGCGGGACGACCGAGCCCTTCTGACCGGTGAACTTCTCGGCGACGAGGAAGTTCTGGCCGAGGAACTTCTGGATTCGACGGGCGCGGGCGACCGTGACCTTGTCCTCTTCGGAGAGCTCGTCCATACCGAGGATGGCGATGATGTCCTGCAGCTCCTTGTACTTCTGCAGGATGCGCTTGACCTCGTTGGCGACGCGGAAGTGCTCCTCGCCGACGATCGAGGCCTCGAGGATGCGGGAGGTCGAGGTCAGCGGGTCCACGGCCGGGTAGATACCCAGCTGCGAGATCGGACGCGAGAGCTCGGTGGTCGCATCGAGGTGCGCGAAGGTGGTCGCCGGCGCCGGGTCGGTGTAGTCGTCGGCGGGGACGTAGATCGCCTGCAGCGAGGTGATCGAGCGGCCCTTGGTCGAGGTGATCCGCTCCTGGAGCTCACCCATCTCGTCCGCGAGGGTCGGCTGGTAACCCACCGCCGAAGGCATGCGACCGAGCAGGGTCGAGACCTCCGAGCCGGCCTGCGTGAAGCGGAAGATGTTGTCGATGAACAGCAGCACGTCCTGGTGCTTCACATCGCGGAAGTACTCCGCCATGGTCAGCGCCGAGAGGGCCACGCGCATACGGGTGCCCGGCGGCTCGTCCATCTGGCCGAAGACGAGGGCGGTGTCCTGGAGGACGCCCATCTCCTCCATCTCGAGCTTCAGGTCGGTGCCCTCACGGGTGCGCTCACCGACACCGGCGAACACCGACGTACCGGAGAACTCACGCGCGATACGGGTGATCATCTCCTGGATCAGAACGGTCTTGCCGACGCCTGCGCCACCGAACAGACCGATCTTGCCGCCCTTCACGTAGGGGGTCAGCAGGTCGATGACCTTGATGCCGGTCTCGAGGATCTCGGTCTTGCCCTCGAGCTCGTCGAAGGCCGGGGGCTTGCGGTGGATGCTCCACTGCTCGCCGTCACGGCCCAGGCCCGGGCTGTCGAGGCAGTCGCCGAGGGCGTTGAACACATGGCCCTTCACGACGTCGCCGACCGGCACGACGATCGACTTGCCGGTGTCGGTGACCGTGGCACCACGGACCAGGCCGTCGGTGGGCTGCATCGAGATGGTGCGCACCAGGTTGTCACCCAGGTGCTGCGCCACCTCGAGGGTCAGCGTCTTGGCAACCGAGGGAAGGGTGACCTCGGTGTGCAGGGCGTTGAACAGCTCGGGGATCGAGCCGCGCGGGAACTCCACATCGACCACGGGGCCGATGATGCGGACAACCCGCCCATCGGCGGAACCCGCCGACTTCGCGGAGGGGGTTTCTACTGCTGCGGTCATGGTGCTTGGGTCACTTCCTCTTATTTCGAAGTTTGGGTCTCGTCGTCGTGGTGGCGCATCCGGCTAGTTCGCCAGGGCGCTCGAGCCGCCGACGATCTCGCTGATTTCCTGGGTGATCTGGGCCTGGCGGAGCTGGTTGGCCTCGCGCGAGAGCGTCTTGGCCAGTTCCTCGGCGTTGTCGGTCGCCGCCTTCATGGCGGTACGGCGGGCCGCAGACTCAGACGCAGCCGAGTCCAGCAGCGCGGCGTAGACCCGCGTGGCCACGTACTTCGGCAGCAGAGCGTCGAGCAGGGTGTCGGCGCTCGGCTCGAAGCTGTAGTTCCGCGAGGGCTTCTCCTCGGGGGAGTCGTCCTCCGACACCACCAGCGGAGCCACCCGACGGACCTCGGGGACCTGCGACAGCATCGACTGGAACCGGGTGTAGACCAGGTGCAGTTCGTCGACGCCCTCCAGGGTTCCGTCACCACCCGGACGCTCGACCTCGGACCCCGAGCCGGCCACGAACAGGTTCACGAGGAACTCCGTCGCGGTCGCGGCGTCGGCGTACTTCGGCGACTCCGAGAAGCCCGTCCACGAGTCCGCGATCTCCTGACCGCGGAAGTTGAAGAACCCGACGCCCTTACGGCCCATCACGAAAAGGACGGCTTCCTTGCCCTCTTCGCGCAGCAGCGAGATGAGCTCGCGCGTCGCCTTGAGCACGTTGGCGTTGTAGCCGCCACACATGCCGCGGTCACTGGTGACCACGAGGATCGCCGCGCGCTTGGGGTTCTCACGCTCGGTCAGCAGCGGGTTGTCCAGTTGCCCCGCATGGCTCGCGAGCTCCGAGAGCACGGTCGTCATCTCTTCCGCGTACGGCTTCGCCGCGGCGACACGTGCCTGAGCCTTCGTGATTCGCGAGGTCGCGATCAGCTCCTGAGCCTTGGTGATCTTCTTGGTCGACTGGACCGACCGGATGCGTGAGCGCAGCTCACGAATGCTGGCCATGAGCCCTCACCCCTTCCTTATCGCAATGTCCGTTGACGTCTGAGATCACTTGCGGATCTTGATCTCTTCGTTCTCGACGTCCTCGGCATCCATTGCCTCGGCCTCGGCCTCGTTGACCACGCGCTTGCCGTCGTGGGTGAGGTAGCTCTTCTTGAACTTGTTGACCTCGGCGCCCAGGATCTCGGCCTGGTCGTCGGTCAGCACCTGACCGCCGGCGATCGAGTCGTAGACACCCTTGGCAGCGTGATGCAGGTGGCTGAGCAGCTGGGTCTCGAAGTTGCGAACGTCGTCCACCGGCACCGAGTCGTAGTAGCCCTCCGAGCAGAGGTAGATCGAGATGATCTCGTCCTCGACCGAGAAGGGGCTGTACTGGTCCTGCTTGAGCATCTCGACCCAGCGGGCGCCGCGCTCGAGCTGAGCCTTCGACGCGTCGTCGAGGTCGGAGGCGAAGGCCGAGAAGGCCTCCAGCTCGCGGAACTGGGCGAGCTCCAGACGCAGCGAACCCGAGACCTTCTTCAGGCCCTTGGTCTGCGCGGCGCCACCGACGCGGGACACCGAGGTGCCGACGTTGATGGCGGGGCGAACACCCTTGTTGAACAGGTCGGACTCGAGGAAGACCTGGCCGTCGGTGATCGAGATGACGTTGGTCGGGATGAACGCCGACACGTCATTGGCCTTGGTCTCGATGATCGGCAGACCGGTCATCGAGCCGCCGCCCATCTCGTCCGACAGCTTCGCGCAACGCTCCAGCAGACGGGAGTGCAGGTAGAAGACGTCACCCGGGTAGGCCTCGCGGCCCGGCGGACGACGCAGCAGCAGCGAGATCGCGCGGTAGGCCTCGGCCTGCTTGGTCAGGTCGTCGAACACGATCAGGACGTGCTTGCCCTGGTACATCCAGTGCTGGCCGATGGCCGAACCGGTGTAGGGGGCCAGCCACTTGAAACCGGCCGAGTCGGACGCCGGGGCCGCGACGATGGTCGTGTACTCCATCGCGCCGGCCTCGTCGAGGGCGGCCTTGACGCCGGCGATGGTCGAGCCCTTCTGGCCGATCGCGACGTAGATGCAGCGGACCTGCTTGGACGGGTCGCCGGTCTCCCAGTTCGCCTTCTGGTTCAGGATCGCGTCGATGCAGACCGCGGTCTTGCCGGTCTTGCGGTCGCCGATGATCAGCTGGCGCTGGCCGCGGCCGATGGCGGTCATCGCGTCGATGGCCTTGATACCGGTGGCGAGCGACTCCTCGACCGGCTGGCGCTCGAGCACGGTGGCGGCCTGCAGCTCGAGGACGCGACGCTCCTCGGCCTCGATGTCACCGAGGCCGTCGATCGGCTTGCCCAGCGGGTCCACCACGCGACCGAGGAAGGCATCGCCGACCGGGACCGAGAGCACGTCGCCGGTACGGCTGACCTGCTGGCCCTCTTCCAGGGTCTCGTAGTCACCGAGGATGACGGCGCCGATCTCGTCCTCTTCGAGGTTCAGGGCCACGCCGAGCACGCCGCCCTCGAACTGCAGGAGTTCGTTGGCCATCGCGCCGGGCAGACCGCTGACGTGGGCGATACCGTCCGATGTGTCGGTGACGATGCCCACCTCCTCGCGGGAGGCCTCGGCATCGAACGACGAGACATACTGCTCGATCGCTCCCTTAATCTCGTCTGGTGAGATCGTCAACTCCGCCATGGGTATTCGTCTTTCTTGCTCAGTCCGGCTGGTGTTTGGGGGTGTTCGCTTCGATGTGCGCTGGGGTCAGCGCGGCAGGCTCTCGGCCGCCTTCGCCAGGCGTGTTGCCACATCGGCTTCGATGACCTCGTCCCCGACGGCGATCCGGAGGCCGCCGAGGATGTCGGGATCGATCTCGGTCTGAACCGAGATGGTGCGTCCGTAGATGGTGCCGAGCACCGAGGCCAGGCGCGAGACCTGGTCCTGCGACAGCGGGGCGGCCGAGACCACATGGGCCACCGACTCTCCCCGGCGTGCTGCCGCCAGCTCGGCGAGCTGGTCGATCGCCACATCGGCCGGCTGGCCGTGCAGCAGAACGATGGTGTGCGCCAACAGAATCCAGGACAGATTCCCGACCTTGTCCCCCACCAACGACTTGAGGAGCTCAACGCGCTTCTCACCGTCGTGGCTGTCGTTGGAGAGCAGCGATGCCAGCTGCGGGTTCTGGTCGAGCAGGCGGGCCACCGAGAACAGCTCTTCCTCGGTCTTCTCGATCACGCCGTCGCGCTCGGCCGCAGCCAGCACGATCAGCGAGTTCTGGCGACGCAGGGCCGCCGTGAAGTCGTTGGCCGTGGACCAACGCTGCTTGACGGCCTCGGTCAGGACGTCGACCACGATCGGCGAGACCTTGCCGCCGAAGAGGTTCTCGACGAGCTTGACCTGGCCGGCGGTGTTGTCCTCGTCCTCGGTGAGCCGCTTGCGGAGCACCGGGTTGGAGTCGAGCAGCGAGATCACCTGGGTGAGTTCGTCACTCGCGGTGACCAGGGCACCGCTGTCGAGCGACGAAGCCTTCTGCTCGAAGGCCCGGGAGACGGCCAGGGCCGAATCCCGGCTGGCGGCGCGCATGGAATGCAGGCCGATCAGATCGGCGTTGCGGGCCACCAGGTCCGACGGACCACCGGCCGACATCGATTCGAGCTCGGTGATGACCCGATCGATGGCCTCCGACTGCGCGCTCGCGTCGGACAGCTGGGACCGGACGATCCTGGTCGCGCCGTCGATGGCGGCAAGACCCAGGTCGTTACGCAGCGAACGCACCAGGGAGGCCCGGTTGAGCTCGGTCTGCGAGCGTCCGTGCTCGGTGATGCGCTTGACCTCGGCCTCCGCCTGGGCGGCGAGGTCCTTCTTGATGTTCTCGGCATCCTCGAGCGCGGCCTTGTGCAGCTCTTCGGCCTCGGCCTTGGCCTCGGCGAGCGCACGATCGTGAGCGGCCTTCGCGTCGGCGACGCGAGCCTTGGCGGCCTCGCTCTCGGCGACCTGCGCGGCGATGGCCTCCTTCTGAGCGGTCACCGCCTTCGAGAGCACGGGTCGCACGTACTTCCAGAAGAGGAAGACGATGATCGCGAGCCCGATCAGGTTTCCAATGACGATGTCCACTTACTTCACCGTTCCTGTCGACTCGTACGCCGCCGACTTGTCGGACGACACCTCGGTACCGAGCACGCGGCTCGCGAGGACCGCCGACAGCCGGTCGACATCGCGGCGAGCAGCCTCGGCGGCACGCTCACCCTCCGCCTTCAACTGCTCGGTGGCCTGGGCGATCGCAGCGTCCGCTTCTGCCGTGGCACGTTGCTTGGCCTCGGACAACAACTCGTTGCCCTCGGCACGTGCCTGGTCCCGAATACCGGTCGCGTCGGCCCGGGCTGCCTTGAGCGCAGCCCGGTATTCGGTGTCGGCATCCTCGTAGCTCGCCGCAGCGGCCCGGTTGTCCTCGGCCGTCTTCGCGACCATGGCTTCACGCTCGTCGAGCACCTTGAGGATCGGCGGCACGACCATCGTCCGGATCACGAGGAAGACGATGACGAAGATGGCCAGGCACACGAAAAAGGTGCCATTGGGGATGAGGAAGTTTCCTGCGGCGAGGTTCATGTTGCGGATGTTCCCTTGATCCTTGGGACCCGGTCAGGGCCGGGATTAAGACTGGCCGGAGATCGGGGTGGCGAAGACGAAGAGCGCCATGAACGCCAGGTTGATGAAGTACGCAGCCTCGACCAGACCCACGGTGATGAAGAACGGGGTGAACAGACGGCCCTGAGCCTCGGGCTGACGTGCGATGCCCGCGATCAACTGAGCGCCGGCCAGGCCGTCACCGATACCGGCACCGATCGCGCCGCCACCCATGATGAGGCCGCCACCGATCAACGCACCCAGACCAATCAGATTGGGATCCATTGAGAACTTTCCTTTCGGGTGAAACTGACACTGAAGTGTCAGGTCTTTGCTCCGGACTCGGCAGTCGCCGGCCGGGTCGTACTAGTGGTGGTCTTCGTCCAGCTCCATCGCCTGGCTGAAGTACAGGATCGTCAGCAGCGCGAAGATGAACGCCTGGATCAGACCGACGAACAGGTCGAAGGACTTCCAGAGTGCATTCGGGGCCCACATGACGTAGACGGGCAGGAGCGCGATGAGCGCGACCATGATGCCGCCGGCGAACATGTTGCCGAAGAGTCGGAGGGACAGCGAGACGGGCTTGGCGATCTCCTCGATGATGTTCACCGGTGCGATCGCGACCGAGTGGCCCTTGAAGAGCTTCACCGGGTGGCCGATGATGCCGCGGCGCCTGAAGCCGGCCAGGTGGTACCAGCAGAAGACGAAGAGCGCGAGGGCGTAGACGAAGTTCACGTCGGAGGCCGGCGGCTTCAGCCATTCGTGGGCGCCGTCCTCGGTGCCGTACTGCGCCGGGATGATCGACAGCCAGTTCGCGACCAGGATGTAGGTGAACAGCGTGACCGCCAGCGGCAGGACGAAGCCTGCGACCTTCATGCCGATCGCGCTCTCGATCTGGTTGCGCATCTGGACGGTGATGACCTCCCAGTACAGCTGCACCGAGTTCGGCTTGCTGGAGGTCATCTTGAACCGCACGAAGAAGGCGAGCGCCAGGACGATGACCGCGGCCACGGCACTGCCGATGACGGTGTCGGTGTTCACGGTCATGCCGAACCACTCTGCGGTGGTGTGGTGGCCGACCTCGATCGCCGGCCCCTCCGACGACTCCTCCGCCTCGGAGGCCAGGTAAGTCAAAGCGCTCATAGCTGCTTACGAAGTCCTTTCATCACCGGAATCACCGTGTTGAGCACCAGGATCACCTGGCCCACGGCGAGCCCGAACATCGCGCCCAGCCCATCGGGCCGGACCAGGAAGGCTGCCACCAATGCGAGAAGCGTGATCGCCCCGAGGCGGTACGCCGAATTGAGAGCGAGCAGTTTCTTGCGGGGGTTCTCCGCGGTCGCCACGTTGTCGACCGCGCGGATGACCAGCTTGGTGTTGATGAACACCAACACCACACCGGCGAGGAAGAACACGGCGAACCACGGGTGACCCAGCACGACGGCGACCGCGCACACCGCGACGGACACGACCGCCGCGATGATGCCGGGCCGGACGAGTCCGGTCGGGGCAGCGGGATAATACACCGTCGAGTCAGGGGCAGATGTGGTCATTCGCCTCTCCTCAACTACGGACCTGTTGCCTTCAGGCACAGGACAACGCGCGTGCGATCGGCGGCATGTCGCCGTCAACCGTAAGCTTGCGGTTTTCTGTGACACTACCAACACCGTCGGGCGCACCGTTCAGGGGGTCGCACGCCGCGGGGAAGGTGATGCATCGAGGTCGATCGATCCGAACCGCCGAATCCGGCGGTCAGGCCGCTCTCGCGTCGCGTCGACCTACTACGGCAGATAGTACACGCTCTTATGCTTCCCTTACCAATGGGCCGGTTTTGCGTAGATTATCGTGCACGCGACGCTCTGACCAGCGGTGACACAATCCGGTCAGCGAGGTCGGCCGGCCAGCCCACGGGTGCGGAACTCGGCGAACCGCCGCGCCAGGCGCGGCGCCATCGTCGCGAGCAGTGCGACGACCAGGCCACCCGCGAAGACCGGGGTGACGACCGACAACGGGAAGAGCGTGCTCGCGGCCGCGGAGAACGCCAGCACCCCGACCCAGAGGTAGATGATCAGCGCCACCCTGCGCTGGGAGTGGCCCAGTTCCAACAGCCGGTGATGCAGGTGCATCTTGTCCGGCGTGTAGAAGCCCACGCCCGCCCTGGTGCGCCGGATCACCGCGAGCAGCATGTCGAGCATCGGTATGAAGACGACGGCGGCGACGAGGATCAACGGCGACAGGAGCGTGAACAGGTCGGCCGGCCCGTAGGCGTTGACCGCGATGCGTCCGGATGCACTCGTCGACGCGGCGGCGAGCATGAGTCCGATGAGCATCGCGCCCGAGTCGCCCATGAAGATGCGGGCCGGTGAGAAGTTGTGCGGCAGGAACCCGAGGCACGCGCCGGCGAGCGCCACCGAGATGAGAGCGGGCGGGTAGTAGCTGACGTCACCGCCCTGGTCCCGGAGCAGGCCGAGCGAGAACATGCAGATGGCCGACGCCGCGATGAGGCCGAGCCCCGCGGCGAGACCGTCGAGGCCGTCGACGAAGTTGATCGCGTTGATCGTGGCCACCGTGATCGCCACGGTGAGCAGGCCCGCCTGCAGCGGGTCGAGGACCACCGTGCCGATGTCGCCGAACGGCACCGGCAGTTGTATCCAGCTGATGCCGAGCAGGACGAGCACCCCGGCGGCGGTGAGCTGGCCCACGAACTTGGTGAGTGCATCGAGGCCCCAGCGATCGTCGACGACGCCGACCAGGACTATCACCGTCCCCGCGGCGATCACCGCGGTCATGTCGGTGGTGTAGGCGAAACCGCGGTTGAGCGCCGGCAGGTTCGCGGCCAGCGCGATACCGGCCACCACCCCGCCGAACATACCGAGACCGCCGAGACGCGGCGTCGGGATGACGTGGACGTCGCGGACGCGCGGCACGGCGACGGCGCCGGCCTTGATCGCGAACACGCGCACCGCCGAGGTCAGCAGATAGGTGATCGCGGTGGCGGTCAGCCCGACGAGCAGCAACTCGCGCAGCGGGACGCCGGCCCCTCCCCCGTCGGTAGCGGCCGCGAGCAACACCTGGGCGCTGTTCATCGGCTCACCACCTCGGGCGCTGCGGAGGACACTCCGGACGACTCGGACACCCCGACAACGCTACCGGGTTGCAGGACCGGTGATCTCACGGCGGATCCGATCGTGTTCGGAGTGATCGGCCGTCGACATCGCGGCCACCATCGCGTCGGCGACGACGGGTATCCGGTCGGCCGTCAGGCCGCGCGCGGCCGGCACCGCGGTCCCGATCCGGATGGCCGACCCCTCGGTGACGGGACGCGCGTCGAACGGCAACACGGCCTTGTCGACGACGATCCCGGCCCGGGCGAGCCGGTGCTGGGCGACGAGCCCGGAGATGTCGAGGGCGGAGACGTCGACGACGGCCTGGTGGGTGTCGGTTCCGCCGGAGACCACACGCAGGCCGCGGGCGGTCAGCTCGGCCGACAGCGCCCGCGCGAGCGCTACCGTCGTGCGCGCGTACGCGGCGAAGTCGCCGGTCGCGGTCTCGGCGAAGGCGACCGCCTTGGCGGCGACGGCGTGCATCGACGGACCACCCTGGGTGAAGGGATGAACGGCCTTGCGCAGCACCGGCTCGTGCTCGGCGCGCGCGAGGATGACCCCGCCGCGGGGGCCGCGGATGACCTTGTTGGTGGAGAAGGTGACGACGTCGGCGTGCGGCACCGGCGACGGCAGCGTCCCGGCCGCGGCGTGTCCGGCGAGGTGCGCGGCGTCGACGAGGAGGATGCACTCGGCCTCGTCCGCGATCTGCCGGAGCAGCGGATAGTCGAAGGACCGCGAGTACGTGGTGGCCCCGGCGACCAGGATGCGCGGTCGGTGTACGAGCGCGAGCTCGCGGACCTGGTCGTAATCGACCTGCTCGTCCTCGCTGCGCAGTCCGTAGTGCAACGGAGTGAACCAGCGGCCCGAGAAGTTCGCCCGAGAGCCGTGGGTCTGGTGTCCGCCGTGCTCGAGCCGGAGCGCGAGCACCGGGTCGCCGGGCTTGGCGAAGGCCGCGAAGACCGCGAGGTTCGCGGCGGTCCCCGACAGCGGCTGCACGTTCGCGTACTCGGCGCCGAACACCTCGCGGGCGCGGTCGACGGCGAGCTCCTCCAGCTCGTCGACCACCTCGCATCCGCCGTGGAATCGCGAACCCGGTTGCCCCTCTGCATATTTCACGTCGAAGACAGAGGCCATCGCAGCCCGGACACCCGGGGTGGGTTCGATCTCGCCGGCGATCAGCTGCAACGACGAATCACGGCGCGCGACCTCACGGGCGATCAGCGCGTCGACCTGGCGGTCCCCCGTGACGGCGCCACCGGTGGCGGTCGGGCTCATGACCCCGACAGCAACGCGGCCACCTCGACGTCGAGCACCTCGGCGACCTGGGCGGCCGTGATCGCACCCTCGCGCAGGATCCTCGGCTCGCCGGCCGACACGTCGACGATGGTCGAGGCCTGCGCGATCGGGGCGGGCCCGCCGTCGAGATAGACCGCGACCTCGTCGCCGAGCTGTTCCTGCGCCTCGGCGACCGTGGTGGCCGGCGAGCGGCCGGAGACGTTCGCACTCGACACCGCCATGGGACCGACCTCGCGGAGTACCTCGATGGCCACCGGGTGCAGCGGCATGCGCAGCATCACGGTGCCGTCGGTGTCGCCGAGATCCCAGGCCAGCGACGGGGCCTGCCGGACGACGAGACTCAGCCCACCAGGCCAGAACGCCTCGATGAGGTCGCGGGCGGCCTGCGGCACCGACAGCACCAGACCGTCGATAGTGTGCCAGGACCCGACGAGCACGGGCACCGGCATGTCCCGGCCGCGGTGCTTGGCCGCGAGCAACGCGCCGACGGCGTCGGAATCGAAGGCGTCGCAACCGATGCCGTACAGGGTGTCGGTGGGGATCACCACCAGACGTCCGCCCTTCGCCGCCCCGACGGCCGCCCGGATTCCCGCCGAACGGCTCTGCGGATCGTTGCAGTCGAAAACTGTGCTCACCCGTCCATACTTTCATGCCTGCGGCGGGGCCCACGGCACAGTGCGCTCAGCGCGCCCGTCGTGCGGTCACGAACCGCGGGCGGCCCGCGAGGTCGCGACGGGCGACGACCTCGTCGAACGCCCCGTGCGCCAGCAGGCAGTCGACCACGGCCTGCGCGGTGGTGTCGTCGTGCTCGATGCCCACGCGTCCGCCGATCTCGAGCATGGACGCGATCACCGGGACCATGGCCACGATCACGTCCATGCCGTCTGCGCCGCCGTAGACCGCGCGGGCAGGGTCGTGCGCGACCTCGGCGGACACCTCAGAACCCAGCGGCACATACGGCGGGTTGGTGACCACCAGCGAGACGCTGCCGTCCGGGATGGCCGGACCGATCTGGGCGGGGTCGGTGACGTCGGCGGCGACCACCCGAACCCGGTCGCGCACCCCGTCCGGCGCGTCGGAGACGTTGCGTCGCAACCAGATCAGCGCCTCGTCGTCGATCTCGACGGCGGTCACGCGCACGGACGGGACCAGGGTCGCGACACCGAGCGCGAGTGCGCCGCTACCGCTGCACAGGTCGACGACGGAGGCATCCGGCGGCAGGGAGCCCGCGATCCCGGCCGCCCATTCCAGTAGGTACTCGGTCTCCGGACGCGGGATGAACACGCCCGGCCCGACGGCCAGTTCCAGCGGACCGAAGGCGGCGGTCCCGACGATGTGTTGCAGCGGGATCCGCTGCGCGCGTTTCCCGACCGCCTCACGGAATGCCCGGGCATGCGGTTCGTCGAGGGTGTCGACGATCACCAGGCGCCCGGGATCGCAGCGCAGAACGTGGGACATCAGCCACTCGGCGTCACGCCGCGCCGAATCGATCCCGGCGGCGGCGAGCCGTGCGGCGGCGGTCCGGATCTCGTCGGCGACCCGCACCGGATCACCCTGCATGCGCCTTATTCGGCTTCCATGCGGGCCTGGCGGTCGGCCGCGGCCAGCGCGTCGAGCAGGGCGTCCATGTCGCCGGCCAGCACCGCGTCGAGGTTGTTGGCCTTGTAGCCGATGCGGTGGTCGGTGATGCGGTTCTCGGGGAAGTTGTAGGTGCGGATGCGCTCCGACCGGTCGACGGTGCGGATCTGCGCGTGCCGACCCTCGGCGGCCGCGGCCTCCGCCTCCTCCTCGGCGGCGGCCTGCAGTCGCGCGGCGAGCACCTGCATGGCACGGGCCTTGTTCTGCAGTTGCGACCGCTCGTTCTGGCAGGTCACGACGATGCCCGTGGGCAGGTGCGTGATGCGGACCGCCGAGTCGGTGGTGTTGACGCCCTGACCGCCCTTGCCGGAGGACCGATAGACGTCGATGCGCAGGTCGGACTCGTCGATCGTGACCTCGGCGACCTCTTCGGGTTCGGGGTAGATCAGCACACCCGCGGCCGAGGTGTGGATGCGGCCCTGAGACTCGGTGACCGGCACGCGCTGGACGCGGTGCACCCCGCCCTCGAACTTCAATCGCGACCACACGCCGTCGCGGGAGGGTTCGCGGGCCTTGATGGAGATCGTCGCCTCCTTGTACCCGCCGAGATCGGACTCGGTGACACCGAGGATCTCGGTCCTCCAGCCGCGGCGTTCGCAGTACTTGAGGTACATGCGCGCCAGATCGGAGGCGAACAGCGCGGACTCCTCGCCGCCGGCGCCGGACTTGATCTCCAGCACGACGTCGTCGGCGTCGTGCGGATCACGCGGGGCGAGCAGGTCGGTCAGCGCGGTGTCGAGCTCGTCGACCTTCTCCTCGAGCGCCGGGATCTCCGCGGCGAACGACGGGTCGTCGGCCGCGAGCTCACGAGCCGCCTCGAGGTCCTCGCGGGCCGCTTTGAGCTTGTGGTAGGTCGCCATGATCGGCGCCAGTTCGGCGAACCGCTTCCCCACCCGGCGCGCGGCGGCCGGGTCGTCGTGCAGCGACGGGTCGGCGAGCTGACGTTCGAGACCGGAATGCTCGGCCAGGATGTCATCGATGGCCGACGGACTCTGCGTACTCACTGCGAACCTCACTTGCGAAAGACGAATCCGGCGGGAGTTGCACTTCCACTGTGCACCCCTCCCGGACAGGGTGGGAAAGCCCGGCCAAACACAAACGACGCCCGACCCGACTCTGTCGGGCGGGCGTCGCTCGGTGGCCTACTTGGCGCGCTTGCCGTAGCGCTTCTCGAACCGGGCGACACGACCGCCGGTGTCGAGGATCTTCTGCTTGCCCGTGTAGAACGGGTGGCACTGCGAGCAGACTTCGACGTTGATCCGACCGTTGGCAGCGGTGCTGCGGGTCTCGAAGGTGTTGCCGCAGCCGCACACGACGGTGGTCGGCAAGTACTCGGGATGGATTCCCTGCTTCATGACTGGCTGTCCCTTTCTGATGGTCGCCGGGTCACCGTCGCCTCTCGACGGTGTGAACCGGAACCGGACTCGACCGCTCAGTATGCCACGTGGGATGTTCGGCACGGAAATCGCACCCCATCGCCCACGCCGCGGTCGCAGAGGTCTCAACACCGCGGCGCCCGCCCGCATTCCCTCCACCGCCGGGAGCACGCTGTCCTGGGAAAACAGCGGAGAAGATCACACCCGGAAGACCTGTTAAGGGTCACCTAACGTGTAGTACCGTGGCGTCGCTCCCCCACAGATCACGAAGGGTATCTGCATGTACGACGCCTCGACCGGCTCCGGACTGTCCCTGGACACCTCCCCGATCGAACCGTCTGGCAGCAGCACCGCCGCACCGGAACGGCGCAGAACCCGGCCCGCGCGGTCCCCGTGGAACCGCCGCAATCCGTACCCGGCGACCATCGTGGCCAACCATGTCCTGTCGGGCCCGGGATCGGCCAAGGAGGTCCGGCACATCGAGATCTCGCTCGGCGACAGCGGGATCACCTACGAACCCGGCGACGGCATCGGTATCACCCCGGTCAACAACCCGGAGCTCGTGCAGGCGATCATCGAGCGCCTCGGCGCCACCGGGGAGGAGATCATCGCCGACCGCAAGGCCAGCTACACCCTCCGCGAGGCCCTGACCAGCCGGTACGAGATCGGCACTCCGTCGAAGTTCCTCGCCAGGGCCGTGGCCGAGCGCACCGGACACCCCGAACTGTCGCGTCTGATCGAGGCCGGTGACGCGCAGGCACTCGACGCCTGGTTGTCCGCCCGCGACGTCCTCGACCTGCTCGACCTCGACTCCGGCCCGACGTTCACCCCGGAGGAACTGCTCGAGGAGCTCAGCCCGCTCGCCCACCGCGAGTACTCCATCTCGTCGAGCCCGACGGTGCACGAGGGCTCCGTCCACATCACGATGGCCACCGTGCGCTACAGCTTCGACGGGCGTGACCGCGGCGGCGTGTGCTCGACCCATCTGGCCGACCGCTGTGCGCCCGGCGACACCGTCAACGTCTTCATCACGCCCAACAAGTCGTTCCGTCTCCCCGACGACGACGTGGCGATCATCATGGTCGGCCCGGGCACCGGCATCGCGCCGTTCCGCGGCTTCCTGCATCACCGCGCGGCCTCCGGATCGACCGGCCAGAACTGGCTGTTCTTCGGCGACCAGCACCGCGACACCGACTACCTCTACGCCGAGGAGCTCGACCGCTTCGTCACCGACGGCCTGCTCGATCGCCTCGACCTCGCCTTCTCCCGCGACCAGGAGCACAAGATCTACGTGCAGGACCGGATGCGCGAGAACGGCGCCGACCTGTTCGACTGGCTCGAGGCCGGCGCGCACGTCTACGTGTGCGGCGACGCAGACACGATGGCCGGCGACGTCGACGCCGCGCTGCACGAGATCGTCGCCGAGCACGGCGACCTCGGCGCCGACGGCGCCCGCGATTACGTCGAGGCGCTCCGCTCGGCCGGTCGCTATCAGCGCGACGTCTACTGATCGCCACCGATCCGGTGACGCCGTGACCGACCCCGCCGAGCACCCGAACCCGCCGAGTGACCTCGAAACCCTGCTCCGCACGCCGGGTTTCGACGAGTCGACGGTGATCGACGACATCGCTGCGATCGCGACTCGGCTGCCCACGCTCGGTCAGGTCGTGGGCGTGACGGTGGCCGGACCGGTGATCATGAACGCGGTGGGCGTCCACGCGACGCCCGTCCGCGTCGGCGATCCGCTGCGTATCGGCACCGACGAGATCGTGTTGCGGCTCAACCCTTCTCGGTTGTCATCGACACTGCTCACCGATCCGTCGGCACAGGTCCCACCCACTCTGCGGCTGTTCGACCTACACGGGAACACTTCGCACGCCACGTATCTCACGGACGACTCCGACCGGATGGCGTTCGAGTCGCTCGCGGCGACCGCACGCCCCTTCGACGACACCACCGGCCTCCGCCCCGTTCCCGACGAACTCGACGTTCTCCCAACGTTTTCACGGATGGTCGGGGTCGAGCAGCACACCTGGTTCGGCGCGGACAGCCGCCACGACGCGGACTGCGGCGACCAGGTCGGCATGTTCGACTCCATCCTCACCGACGGCGGGGTGTCGCGCCGGATGGCGCTGGCCGCGGGCCGGGCACGCGGCGTGCGCGTCGATGCGCGTCGGGTCGTCGCCGCACTCGAACACGCCGCGCTGCTCGGCATGATCGCCACCGCCGCCACCGCCGCACCCGGCTGCATACAGATGCGCCAGGGCCGTCTCCACGGCGCACGGGAACATCGCGGGCAGATGGTGCTGGCTTCGGGCGAATCGCGCGTGATGATCAACTTCAACCACGTCACCGAATGCTGGGTCACATGGTCGCAGGGCCCGTGGGGCGAGACCGCGGCCATCGAACTCTACGATCGCGCTTCACGGTGCTGCCTGGTCCTCACCCATGCCGGCGCGGTCGCCCGCGCCACATTCGACGCGTGGGATCACCTGACGGGCGATCTGGTGGGCTGAAGCCCTCTGGGCGATCGGGCTCTCCGGGGCCGGGCGATCACGGCACTCCCCCATCGGGTTTCGGTTACCCGAGCGACTTCGATGCCCGGGACCCATCGACCATCTCGACAAACCACACGGCCCCGTCCCGCGCGAAGCGGAACGGGGCCGTGTCGTTCACGACATGTGCGGCTCAGTCGTCCCCGCCGGCTCCCGGAGCGGTCTTCTGGACCGACATCAGGAACTCGACGTTCGTCTTGGTCTTGCGCAGCTGGCTGATGAGCAGGTCGATCGCCTGCTGCGAGTCCAGGCCGGACAGCAGCCGCCGCAGCTTGTGGACGATGGCGAACTCGTCCGGCGACAGCAGGAGCTCGTCCTTGCGGGTGCCCGACGGGTTGACGTCGACCGCCGGGAACACGCGACGCTCGGCGATCTTGCGATCGAGCTTGAGCTCGGCGTTGCCGGTGCCCTTGAACTCCTCGAAGATCACGGTGTCGCCGGTCGAGCCGGTCTCGACCATCGCGGTCGCGATGATGGTGAGCGAACCGCCGTTCTCGATGTTGCGCGCTGCACCGAGGAAACGCTTCGGCGGGTACAGCGCGGTGGAATCGACACCGCCGGAGAGGATTCGGCCCGACGCCGGCGAGGCGTTGTTGTAGGCGCGGCCCAGGCGGGTGATCGAGTCGAGCAGCACCACGACGTCCTTGCCGGTCTCAACGAGACGCTTCGCGCGCTCGATGGCGAGCTCGGCGACCGAGGTGTGATCGGACGGCGGGCGGTCGAAGGTCGAGGCGATGACCTCGCCCTTCACCGAGCGCTGCATGTCGGTGACCTCTTCCGGACGCTCGTCGACAAGGACGACCATCAGGTGGCACTCGGGGTTGTTGACGGCGATCGCATTGGCGATGTCCTGCAGGATCGTCGTCTTGCCGGCCTTCGGCGGCGAGACGATCAGGGCGCGCTGACCCTTTCCTATCGGCATGATCAGGTCGATCACGCGGGTCGACAGACGGTCCGGCGTGGTCTCGAGGCGCAGGCGCTCGTTCGGGTACAGCGGTGTGAGCTTGTTGAACTCGGGACGACGCTTGGCCGCCTCGACGTCGCCGCCGTTGACGGTGTCGATGCGCACCAGCGGATTGAACTTCTGCCGCTGGTTCTGCTGCTCGCCCTCGCGCGGCACCTTGACCGCGCCGGTGATGGCGTCACCACGACGCAGGCCGTACTTGCGGACCATGTTCATGGACACGTAGACGTCGTTCGGGCCGGCCAGATAGCCGGAGGTCCGCACGAACGCGTAGTTGTCGAGCACGTCCAGGATGCCGGCGACGGGCTGCAACACGTCGTCCTCGGACACCTGCGGCTCGTTCTGGGTGTCGCGGTCACGTCCGCGGCGGCGCTCGCGGAAGCGTCGTCCGCGGCGGCGGCCACCGCCGCCCTCGCCGTCGTCATCGCGATTCTGGGAATCGCCGCGGTTCTGGCCACCCTCGCGGTTCTGGTTGTCGCGGTTCTGGTTGTCGCGGTTCTGGTTCCGGTTGCGGCGATTGCGCTGCTCACCGGTCTCATCGCCCCGGACCTCGCCCTTGTCCTCACCGGACTTCTCGGTGCCGGACCTCTCGGTGCCGGGCTTCTCGGCGCCCTTGTCGCCGGCGGGCTTCTCGGCCCCCGTGTCGTCGGCGGCCCTGGTCTCGGCCTTGTCGTCGGCCTTCTCGGCCGTCTTGGCGTCCTCGGTCGTCGCGGCACCGTTGCGTCGACGCGAGCCACCGCCGGTCTCGGCGGGCTCAGCGGTCTCGGTGATCGTCAGCTGGGCGTCGTCGTCTGCCGCGGCCTTCGGGCTGCGACGGCGCGTCTCGGCCTTCTCTGCCTTCGCCTCGGCCTTCGGTGCGTCACCGGCGGCCTGGCGCTCCTTGATGGCGGCGATGAGATCGCCCTTGCGCATCCCGGACGTGCCCTTGATGCCGAGTTCACCGGCGACGGTCCGCAGTTCGCTGAGCACCATGCCCGAGAGTCCGGTGCGGGCGCGCGAGCGTGTCTTGGTGGCCGTCTGCCCCGACTCGGGGCCGGCCGAGCCCGCGTTTTCCTGCTCGGAAGGTGCGGTGATCAGGTCCGTATCGGTCACGGAAGTCCTTTCGTTCCTCCCACAGACGAGAGCCGTGTGAGGTCTACATTTCCCTGCGGCGTACGCGAGGGAGTCCGTCCGCGTTGGACGGCTAGGGGTGAACGGTCAGAAATGATGTTCAGGTCCCGCAGCGAGCGTGCTCGGGAACCACCCGCGCTTCGGCACCGTCGACAGAGACCACGACCCCGGCCGGATGCGACCGGTTCCCCGATCGGTGATGGATGAGAAGCACGGCAGGACAAGCCCGCGCGGCTAGACCAGAATATGTTAACCCCGTTCGCATGATAGGGGCAACACGCCGAAAGTGCCAAATGAGGGCACGAATCGGAGGTCGTTCCGGTCAGGTGCGGGCCTCGAGCCCCACTCGGGTGCGGCCACCGCTGAACACACAGGCCTCAACGCGTGTCACCACGGTGGGTATTCCCAGCGCGCCTCCCGGCGAAACCTCACCGGCCGCGGCCCGCCCCGACGTGTATCGGGTGTACGCGGCCGACGCCCACGAACCGTCAGCCGATGCTGATGTCGACGCCGCCGGCGATCGCCACCGAATGCGTCGTGAAGCCGTGCCGCTGCGCGAGCATCCGGACCTCGCTCGGCACCGGCGCGGTGCCGAGCACGAGAACCGTCGGACCTGCACCGGAGACGGTTGCCGCGTGCCCGCGGGCACGCAGCTCGGCGACCAGTACGGCGGTGGGGGCCATCGCCGACGCCCGGTAGGGCTGGTGCAAGCGGTCGGCGGAGGCCGCCATCAGGTTGCGCGGATCCGAGGTGAGCGCCACCACGGCCAGGGCGGCCCGGCTCAGGTTGAAGATCGCATCCTCGCGGGGCACCGAGTCCGGGAGCAGGCCACGGGTGAACGAGGTCGACGACTCGGTGTCCGGGACGAACACGGTGGCGCAGACGTCGGGATGCACGGTCAACCGGTGCGCATGGTAGGAGTTCACACCGTCCGCGGACTCGGTCCACGTGACGACGGCCGAGCCCAGCACGCTCGCGGCGGCGTTGTCGGGATGGCCCTCGAACTCGCTGGACAGCTGTACCAGTTCGTCCTCGGACAGACCGTCGCCGAACCCGGCGGCGGTGATCAGGCCGGAGGCGGCGGCGAGTCCCGACACCGCCGCGGCGGCCGAGGACCCCAGGCCTCGCGAGTGCGGGATCGCGTTCACGCAGCGCAGCTTCAGCCCCGGCGCCGACACACCCACGTGGGCGAGACCGCGCTCGAGCGCACGCACGACGAGATGGGATTCGTCGCGCGGCACGTCCGCGGCGCCCTCTCCCTCGACGTCGAGTTCCACCCCGGCGTCGACCGTCTCGACGATGACCTCGTCGTAGATGCCCAGCGCGATGCCCAGGCAGTCGAAGCCCGGTCCCAGATTCGCACTCGACGCCGGGACCCGGACGCGCGCGGAGACGCCGACGGGGAGCTGTCGAGGGGCGACCTCGGGCTGCGTCATCTCATCGGGCTGCGTCATCTCAGCGGTTCTCGTCATCTCGCCGGGTTGGGTCATCTCACCTGCGGTCATCTCGCCGGGCACCTCCTCAGCCGACCCCGAGTGCCCTGGCGACCGCCACCGGATCCACCGGGACGGCCTCGACCTCGGGGATGCCCGCCAGCGCGGTGTCCGGATCCTTCAGCCCGTTGCCCGTCACGGTACAGACGACCGTCGACCCGGCCTCGATCCAGCCGTCGGCCCGTGCGGCGAGCAGGCCCGCGACGCTCGCGGCGGACGCGGGCTCGACGAAGACGCCCTCCCGGCCGGCGACCAGACGGTAGGCCTCGAGCAGCTTCTCGTCGGTGGCCGCGCGGAACTGGCCGCTCGACTCCTCCTTGGCGGCGACGGCCTGGTTCCAGCTGGCCGGCGAGCCGATTCGGATGGCGGTCGCGATGGTCTCCGGGTCCTTCACCGGGGCACCGTTGACCAGCGGCGCGGCGCCTGCGGCCTGGACGCCCAGCATGCGCGGGCGCGACGTCGAGACGCCGTCCTCGAAGTACTCGGTGTAGCCCTTCCAGTACGCGGTGATGTTGCCCGCGTTGCCGACCGGCAGCGCGTGCACGTCGGGGGCGCGTCCGAGGACGTCGACGATCTCGAAGGCGGCGGTCTTCTGGCCCTCGATGCGGGCCGGGTTGACCGAGTTCACCAGCTCGATCTCACCGAACTCCGCCGTCGCCTTGCGGGCGAGCTCGAGGCAGTCGTCGAAGTTGCCCTGGACCTGGATGATCTTGGCGCCGTGCATGACCGCCTGGGCGAGCTTGCCCATCGCGATCTTGCCCTGCGGGATCAGCACCGCACAGGTGATGCCGGCGCGGGTCGCATAGGCGGCGGCCGAGGCCGAGGTGTTGCCGGTCGACGCGCACAGCACCGCGGTCTTGCCGTTGTTCACCGCGTTGCTGACGGCCATGGTCATGCCGCGGTCCTTGAACGAACCGGTCGGGTTGAGACCCTCGACCTTCAGGTAGACCTCGCAGTCGGTCAGCGACGACAGATACGGCGCGCTGATCAGCGGGGTGCCACCCTCGAGAAGGGTGACCACCTTCCAGTCATCGGCGACGGGCAGCCGCGAACGGTATGCCTCGATCAGGCCGGGCCACGCGCGGTGCACGGGCGCAGAAGTCGCTTCAGTCATCGGTACCTTCCAATCGCAACACACTCGACACCTTGATGACGGCGTCCATGTCCTCCAGCGCCGCAACGCAATCCGACTGCGCCCGGTCCGGGGCGCGGTGCGTCACGACGATCAGGCGGGCGTCGTCGCCCGCGCCTTCCTGGCGCACGGCGGCGATGCTCACCGACCGCTTCGTGAACTCACCGGCCACCTGTGCGAGCACTCCCGGCCGGTCGGAGACGCGCATCGAGATGTAGTAGCGGGTGGGTACGTCGTCGATCGGGGCGATCGGCAACGAGGCGTAGGTGGACTCCAGCGGCCCGCGTCCGCCGTGGACGCGGTTGCGCGCGGCCATCACCAGGTCGCCGAGCACGGCCGACGCGGTCGGGGCACCGCCGGCGCCCTGTCCGTAGAACATCAGGCGGCCGGCGTTCTCGGCCTCCACGACGACGGCGTTGAAGGCGCCGTTCACGCTCGCCAGTGGGTGGCTCAGCGGGATCAGCGCGGGGTACACCCGCGCCGAGATGCGTTGTCCCCCATCGGCATCGTGGACGCGCTCGCAGATCGACAGCAGTTTGATGGTGCAGTCGAACTTCTTCGCGGCGATCAGGTCGTCAGCGGTCACCGAGGTGATGCCCTCGCGGTAGACGTCGGCGGCGGTGACGCGCGAGTGGAACGCGATCGAGGCGAGGATCGCGGCCTTCGCGGCGGCGTCGTAGCCCTCCACGTCGGCGGTCGGATCGGCCTCCGCGTAACCGAGACGGCCCGCCTCGGCGAGCGTCTCGGCGTATCCGGCGCCCGTCTCGTCCATCGCCGAGAGGATGAAGTTCGTCGTGCCGTTGACGATTCCGGCGACGCGCTCGACGGTGTCGCCGGCCAACGACTGCATCAGCGGCCGGATCACCGGGATCGCGCCGGCGACGGCGGCCTCGAAGTACAGGTCGACCTTCGCCTCGGCGGCCGCGGTCGCGAGCTCACCGGTGTACTCCGCGAGCAGCGCCTTGTTGGCGGTCACCACCGACTTCCCGTGCTCGAGCGCGGTGCGGATCAGCGCACGCGCCGGGTCGATGCCGCCCATGAGTTCGACGACGATGTCGACGTCGTCGCGGGCCACGAGCGCCGCCGGGTCGTCGGTCAGCAGGTCCTGGCCGATCTTGCGCGGCCGGTTCAGATCCCGCACGGCGACGCCGCGCAGTTCCACCGGCGCGCCGACGCGCGAGCGCAGGTCGTCGGCGCTCTCGGTGATGATGCGCACCACCTCGGCGCCGACGTTCCCCATCCCGAGTACCGCCACCCCGATGGGTCGCACGGCGTTCACCTCGCTTGTGTCGCTTTTCTTCTGATCAGTTCCGGTCACGAGCCCACCTCCAGGCCGAGGAAGTCGTCGATGGTCTCACGACGCAGCAGCAGACGGGCCTGCCCGTCCTTGACCGCCACGACCGGCGGCCGCATGGTCATGTTGTACCGGCTCGACATCGAGTAGCAGTAGGCGCCGGTCGCCGCCACCGCGATGAGGTCACCGGGGCTCAGATCCTCCGGCAGCCAGCAGTCCTTGATGACGATGTCGCCGCTCTCGCAGTGCTTTCCGACGACGCGACAGACGACTGCCGAGGCGGTCGAGACCCGGGAGACGAGCCGCACGTCGTATTCGGCCTGATAAAGCACCGTGCGGATGTTGTCGCTCATCCCGCCGTCGACGGAGACGTAGCGGCGCACCGCACCGCCGCCGAGCTCCACGTCCTTGATGGTGCCGACGCGGTACAGCGTGATGGTGCCGGGTCCGGCGATCGCGCGGCCGGGCTCGACCGCGATGGTGGGCATCGGCAGGCCGACGGCGTCCGACTCGCGCCGCACGATGTCGGCCAGCGTCTCGGCGACCTTGCCCACGGGCAGCGGGTCCTCTTCGGGGAGATACGAGATGCCAAGTCCCCCACCGAGATCCACAATCGACATCTGCGAGGTCTTCTCGATGCCGAACTCGGCGACCACATCGTGGAGCAGGCCCAGCACACGGTGCGCGGCGAGTTCGAAGCCGTCCATGTCGAAGATCTGGGAGCCGATGTGGCTGTGCAGGCCGACCAGACGCAGGTTGTCGGTGGCGAACACGCGACGGATGGCGTTCATCGCCACCCCGCCGGCAAGGGCGAAGCCGAACTTCTGGTCCTCGTGCGCGGTCGAGATGAACTCGTGGGTGTGGGCCTCGACACCGACCGTCACCCGGATCAGCACGTCGGTGACGACGCCGCGGTCCCGGGAGATCGCGTCGAGCCGGTCGATCTCGATCATGGAGTCGAGGACCACATGGCCGATCTTCGCGTCGACCGCGGCGGCCAACTCCTCGACACTCTTGTTGTTGCCGTGCATGGCGATCCGCTCGGGCGGGAAGCCGGCGCGCAGCGCGACCGCGAGTTCGCCGCCGGTGCACACGTCGAGCGAGAGTCCCTCTTCGGCGACCCAGCGCGCGACCTCGCTGCACAGGAATGCCTTGGAGGCGTAGTGCACGCGGCCATACGGGCCGAAAGCGGCCATCATGTCGCGGCACCGCGATCGGAAATCGGCCTCGTCGAGGATGAACGCCGGCGTCCCGAACTCCTCGGCGAGTTGTCCGACGCCGACGCCGGCGATGCGGAGTTCACCAGCGTCGTCGCGGGCGGCATTGCGCGGCCAGACCTGTGCCGGGATCTCGGCGAGGACCGCCGGGTCGTTGGGCCGCTGCGCCAGGTGCGGCGCGGCGAGCAGTTCGGCGTGACGCGGGCCGGCCGGGTGCGCGCTCACATCTGCTCCGGAGCGCTGACGCCGACGAGTGCCAGACCGTTGGCCAGCACCTGACGGGTGGCCTCACACAGCGCGAGACGCGCGCGGTGGATGTCGGCGACCTGTTCGTCACCCTGCGGCAGCACCCGGCACTTCGCGTAGAAGCGGTGGTAGGTGCCGGCGAGGACCTCGAGGTAGCGGCACACGCGATGCGGTTCGCGCAGCGACGCCGCGGTGGCGACGACCTCGTCGAAGTCGCCGATGGTGCGGATGAGCTCCCCCTCGGCCGGGTCGTCGAGCAGGTCGAGGTGATCCAGCGAGGACACCACGCCCAGATCGGCGGCGTTGCGGGCCAGTGCCGACATGCGGGCATGCGCGTACTGCACGTAGTAGACCGGGTTGTCGTTGGACTGCTTGGTGAGCAGGTCCAGGTCGATGTCGATGTTGATGTCGACCGACGAGCGGATCAGCGAGTAGCGAGCCGCGTCGACACCGACCGCGTCGACCAGGTCGTCGAGCGTGACGACGTTGCCCGCGCGCTTGGACATGCGCACCGGCTTGCCGTCCTTGACGAGGTTGACCATCTGGCCGATCAGCACCTCGACGCTGTCCGGGTCGTCGCCGAGCGCGGCCGCGGCGGCCTTGAGGCGGCTGATGTAGCCGTGGTGGTCGGCGCCGAGCATGTAGATGCACAGGTTGAAGCCGCGGTTGCGCTTGTCGCGGTAGTAGGCGATGTCGCCGGCGATATAGGCGGCGTTGCCGTCGCTCTTGATGACGACGCGGTCCTTGTCGTCACCGAAGTTGGTGGAGCGCAGCCACCAGGCGCCGTCCTTCTCGTAGAGGTTGCCGTTGGCCTTGAGCTCGGCGATGCACTCGTCGACGAGCCCGGTCTCGAACATCTTGTTCTCGTGGGTGTAGACGTCGAAGTCGGTGCCGAACTCGTGCAGGCTCGACTTGATGTGGTCGAACATCAGCTCCACGCCGACGGCGCGGAAGGTCTCGACCCGTTCCTCCTCGGGCTTGTCGAGCACATCGGGGACCTGCTCGACGACCTTCGCGGCGATGTCGGTGATGTAGGTGCCGGCGTAGCCGTCCTCGGGCACCGGCTTGCCGAGCGCGGCGGCCTCCAGCGAACGCGCGAAGCGGTTGATCTGCTCGCCGTGGTCGTTGAAGTAGTACTCGCGGGTGACATCGGCGCCCCGGGCGGCCAGGACGCGGCCCAGCGCGTCGCCGACGGCGGCCCAGCGGGTGCCGCCGAGGTGGATCGGGCCGGTCGGGTTGGCCGAGACGAACTCGAGGTTGATGATCGAGCCGGACAGCTCCTCGCCCCGGCCATAGCGCTCGCCCTGTTCCAGGACGGTCGAGACGACGGTGTTCTGGGCGGCGGCGCCGAGCCAGATGTTGACGAACCCGGGACCGGCGACGTCGGTCTTCGCGATGCCCTCGGCTGCGGCGAAGGCCTCGGCGAGCCAACCGGCGAGCTCACGGGGAGCCACGCCGAGCCGCTTGCCGAGCTGTAGGGCGATGTTGGTGGAGTAATCGCCGTGGTCGGCGTGACGCGGGCGCTCGACGGTGATGGAGTCGGGCACCAGGGTCTCGTCCAGTCCGTGGTCGCGGACCACGGTGAGGGTCACGGCGCGCAGCAGCGCAGCGAGGTCGGCGGGAGTCACGGGACACCATCCTATTGGCCGAGGCCCGTCCATCGATAATCGCACCCTCCCAGACCCGGCGCGAACGGACCCGGGAGCGCACCGGAGTGATCTGGACCTCTCATCAGTAGACTCGTCTCGGCCGCGCGTGGGGGGAACGATCCGCGCGTAAGTGCACTGCATGACCCGTCGCATGAGGAAAGAAGTCAATGGCGCGCAAAACCGGGGCCAACGTCCCCAAGGCTGGTAAGAAGTCCGGGTCCGTCCCCAGGTCGGGTGGCATCGACTGGATGGTCATCGGGGCCGTCGTCGTCGTGATCGGGCTGATCGCCGGGCTCGCGGTGTACCTCGTCCCGAAGTTCAACGAGAAGCGGGAGAACGAGAAGGACGACGTCGCGGTGGAGTCGGTGTCGGAGTTCGTCCCGACGTCGCAGAACCCGGATCCGTCGGACAACATCCCCGGCGTGACCAAGATCTACTACGAGGCGGGCAAGCATGTGAACGCCTCGCAGCGCGTCGCCTACGACCAGACGCCGCCCTTCGGCGGTCCGCACGACGAGATCTGGGCGACCTGCACCGGCGTCGTCTACCCGAACCCCCTGCGTTCGGAGAACGCGGTGCACGCCCTCGAACACGGTTCGGTGTGGATCACCTACAACCCGGACACCATCTCGCCGGAGGATCTCGACTACCTCAAGCGCCTCGTCCGCGGCGAGCAGTACCTCTTCCTGTCGCCGTACCCGGGCCAGGACTCGCCGATCTCGCTGCAGAGCTGGGGTCATCAGCTGAAGCTGGACTCGGCCGACGACCCGCGGATCAGCCAGTTCATCACCGCGCTGCGCCGCAACACGATGCCGGGCGTCTACAAGGAGAACCCGCAGACCGCGGCCTACCCGGAGACCCAGGCGACCTGCACCGCCATCCCGGGCTTCGATCCGTCGAACCCGCCCCCGGCCGACGAGGGCGAGCCGGGACCCGACGCGGTCCCGATGGACGGTGGCGGCGACAACCCGATGCCCGCCGGCAACTGACGCGCGCGAGGGAGTTTTCGATGAGTGAGACACCCGAGGGCAACAGCGCCGGTCCCACCTCCACCGCACCGCGACGCCGGACGGCGCTGCTCGCCCTGGCCGGCGTCGCGATCCTGCTGGTCGGCGTGGGCCTGGGCCTGTTGATCCAGGCAAGCCTGGCCGACAACGCCTCCGACGCCGACTCCCCCGCTCCGAATTCGGCGGCCGTCGGCTTCGCGCAGGACATGATCCGGCACCACGAGCAGGGTGTGGAGATGGCGGCCATCGAGCTCGAACACGGCACCGACCCGCAGGTGCGCAGCATGGCCTTCGACATCCTCACCACGCAGTCCAACGAGATCGGGCAGATGCAGTCCTGGCTGGTCCGTTGGGGACAGCCGGTCACCAATCCCGGTGAGCCGATGGCGTGGATGGGACATGCCTCCATGCAGTCGTCGGGAGCAGCCGGCGAGGAGCACGGCGCCCACACCGATCACGGGTCCGGTGAGCACGGGTCCGGCGAGCACGGTTCTGCCGACCAAGCCGCCCCCTCCACCGGTTCCGCGGCCGACGACGAGCAGCCCGCGATGCCGGGTATGGCGACCTCGGCCGAGATGGAGCGGTTCCGCGCGATGCGCGGGCCGGAGGTCGACACGACCTTCCTGCAGCTCATGCTGCGCCACCACGAGGGCGGGCTGCACATGATGGAGTACGCCGCGAACCCGGCGAACGTCTCCCAGCCCTACGTCCGCGAGATGGCAGCCGGGATGGAACGCACCCAGGTCAAGGAAATCGGCATCATCAAGGCGATGCTCGCCGAACGAAAGGCCGAGCCGTTGCCGATGAACTGAGCCGAACACCAGGCACCCCCGAGACCACCAGAATCGCCACTTCCGGTGCAGACTCGCAGGCTCCAACCCGCGAACCTGCACCGGAAGTGGCGATTCTTCGTTGTGGCACATCCGAACTCGGGGCCCGAGCCGGCCACCCCGGACCCCGCCCGGAAACGACGAAACCCACCACCGCGACGCGGTGATGGGTTTCGATCCGGTGCCCCCGGCAGGATTCGAACCTGCGACCTTCTGCTCCGGAGGCAGACGCTCTATCCCCTGAGCTACGGGGGCTCAACGGGCGGACACAAGACTAGCGCACGCCCACCGCCACATCACAATCGGCCTGCTCACGACACGCCGAGAGGGCTCTGCATCCGCAGCGTCGAGCCGTGTTCACCTCGCACGACGTGCAGTTGCGCCGGGATCCGGGCCCGGAGTTCGTCCACGTGGCTGACGACGCCGACGACCCGGCCACCGGACCGGAGGTCGTCGAGGACGCCCATGACGAGATCCAGCGCCTCGGGATCCAGGGTCCCGAAGCCCTCGTCGATGAAGATCGTGTCGAGGACGCGTCCGCCCGACTCGGCGGAGACCACATCAGCGAGGCCCAGCGCCAGCGCCAGGGACGCGAAGAACGTCTCGCCGCCCGACAGCGTGCTCGTGGGACGCACGACGCCGGTGTACTCGTCACGGACCTCGATGCCCAGTCCTCCACGACGCCCGCGCGCGCCTGCGGCATCGGAGTGGACGAATTCGTAGCGGCCCGATGACATCTCACGGAGCCGGCCCGACGCCGCGACCAGCACCTCGTCGAGGCGGGCGGCGAGCACGTACGAGCGCAACGACATGCGGCGCGAGTTCTGACCGCGTCCGCCGACGAGGTCCGCGAGTCCCGACAACTCGGCGTGACGCTCCCTCATCGGCGCCAGCGCGTCGAGGGCGTTCCAGAAGTCGGCGACGTACCGTTCGAGGTCGGTACGGCGTTGAGCCGCCACCGCGTTGCGCTCCGCCGCCTCGTCACGACGTGCACGAGCCGTGGCCAGGTCCGCCGCGAGACACTCGACGTCGACGGCAGGCGCCTCGAGTGCCGCACGCACCTCCGGATCGCCGAGGGTCTCCTCCGCTGCGGCGCGCAGCGTGGCCGCCTCCTCGAGCATCCGCTCCCAGTCCTGGATCTGCTCCGGCGGGACCAGCGCGGCCCGGACGTCCTCGACGGTGGCGAATCCGGCTCCTGCACACGCCGTCGCGAGCCGCTCGACGACCTCGTCGAGGCGCCGGCGGGCCTGGTCCGCGTCTCGTCGCGCCTCCCGCAGTCGTTTGGCCCGCGCGCACAGCTCGGCGAGTTCGCGGCGACGCTCGTCGATGCCGATCCGGCCGCCGGTCGCCTCGGCCACCTCGGCGTCGAGGGCGGCCAGGGATTCCCGCAGGGCAGCGAGGCGTTCCCGGCGGGCGGCCTGCGCGGAGTCGAGGTCGGCGAGGGCGGTGCGCAGGCCGTCGATCTCGGCGTCGATGCGTTCGACCGCCGCCCGCAACGTGGGCATGCGCGATGCAGCGCGTTCGGCGGCCGCGAGGTCGGCGGCCAGTCGGTTCTGTTCGGCCTGCGTGGCCGCACGGTCGGCGTCGCCGATGACGGCGTCGTGATTCGCGCGACGTTCCCGCAGTGCGACGACCTCGGTCTCGGCGATCGACCGGATGGCGTTCGCGGCGTCCACGGCGGCCTCGGCCTGTTTCTCGTCGGCCTCGCTCACCGACGTCTCGTCACCGGTGGCCGGTGCCGGATGGTCGTGCGACCCACACACGACGCAGGGCTCGCCGTCGACGAGTCGGCGGGCGAGTTCGCCCGCCATCCCCGCGAGGCGCCGATCACGGAGGTCGAGCTGGTGTTCCTTTGCCGCCGTTAGCTTTTCGCGGGCGTCGAGCAGGTCGCGTTCGGCCTTTTCGAGCTTGCCGAGCACCAGGTCGCGGTCGATGAAGGCCTGCAGGATGCGGCGCGCGTCGTCGCGTTCGGCGCGCAGCCTGGGCGCCTGGGCGCGCAGGTCCTCGGCCTCCCGCAGCGCGGTGCGGGTCTCCTCGCGCCGGGCCGGAGCCGCGTCGAGCAGCTCACGCATCTGCGCTCCCTGCTCCTCCGCGTCGGCGATGGCCTTCTCGACGGCGCCGATCTCGGCGTCGAGTCGCGGGCGGTCCGCGACCCGCTTCGCGAGCGGCTCCCAGCGGCCGGATTCCGCGGTCCAGCGGTCGATGGCGGCGGCGAGACCGGCGTCGTCACAGTCGGATTCACACAGCGGTCGGCCCTCGTCGAGTTCGGCGAGCGCCTCTCGCGCGCGGCCGACCGCAGCGGCCTTCTCGGCGACCTCCGCGGTCAGCCGGTCGTGGTCGTCGGCGAGATGGGCGATCGGCGCCGCACGCAACGCCCCCCGCCGTGCCCGATCGACCTCGGCGAGGGTCTCCGCACCTTCGTCGAGTTGCGCCAGGCGATCTCGCGCCAGCGTCCCCCGGCGGCGCAGCTCCTCGACGCGCAGCCCGTCGCGATGAGCGGCCTCGGCCTGTTCGGCCGCCGCCTGCGCGGCCATCATCTCCGTCTGGGTGCGATCGGCGACCTCCCGCGCGGAGTCGAGGCATGCCTGCGCCCACTCGAAGTCGGGGTCCGCGGGCGCCTGGGAACCGCTGATCGCCACGATCTGTCCGGCGATCCGGTCGACGGTGCCGGCGTGTTCGGCGAGCCTGGCCGCGCTCTCCCTCGCCCGGTCCCGCAGCCAGACCTCGAGGTCACCGAAACGCTCGGTGTCGAAGAGCTTCTCCAGCAATGCCTCTCGCTCGTCGGGGTGGGCACGCAGGAACCGGGCGAAGTCGCCCTGCGGCAGCAGCACCACCTGGAAGAACTGGTCGGCGTTCATGCCGAGGAGGTGAAGGACCGCATCACCCACGTCGGGGATGCGGGTCAGGTCGGCGCCGGAGCCGTCGAGCCACGACAACGATGCGGTCGCGTTGATCTTCCGCATGCCCTCGCCGCGCTTCTTCGGCCGCTCGTGTTCGGGTGTTCGTTTGATCCGCAGCCGACGAGAGCCGATCGTCGCCTCCAGCTCGACCTCCGGGACCACCTCGGGCGCAGCGTGATCGGAGTGGAGGCGGCTGGTGTCACGGGCGCCCGGCACCTTTCCGTACAGCGCGAACGCCACCGCGTCGAGCACCGTGGTCTTGCCCGCGCCGGTCTGGCCGTGCAGCAGGAACAGTCCGTCGGCACCGAGCTCGTCGAAGTCGACGGTCACCTCGTCGGCGAACGGCCCGAAGGCCTTCATGCGCAGGCGATGCAGTCTCATGCGGTCTCCGCGACGAACGCGTCCAGCGCGAAGAGGGCGAGTTCGCCATCGGCGGCGGCGTCGACCTCCGGCTCGCCGACGACCGCGCGCAGGGCACGCTCGATGATGACCCGCTCCCCCTTCGTCGGTTCGTCGCGGACGTCCTCGATGAAGGAGTGGATGATCTCCGCGTCGCTGCGGCCACGGACACGGGACCGGTAGTCGACCCCGGAACCGGTGTGCGGTCGGTCCCACTGGACGTGGACGGCGTGCGGGAACCGTTCGCGCAGACGGCGCATCGCATCCAGCGGACGAACCGCATCGATGAGCGACGCCTCGACGTAGTGGTCCTCGGCGTCGGCGTACCGCTCGTCGGTGAGCAGTTCCTCGAGCGTACCGCGCAGCGAACTCAGTTCGCGCACGACGGGCAGCTCGCGCTTGCGGACCTCCGCGACGCCGCCGGCGTCGAGATCGATGATCCACACGGCCTTGCGGTGGGTGCGCTCTGCGAACGAGTAAGGCAGCAGCGAGCCGCTGTAGCGCACGGTCTCGGTGACCCGCTGCGGGGAGTGCAGGTGACCCAGGGCGACGTAGTCGACGCCCGAGAACACATCGGCGCCAACGGTTTCCACCCCACCGACGCTGATCGAGCGCTCCGATCCGGCCGCCTCGGCACCGCTGACGAAGGCGTGCGCGGCGACGACCGATCGGGCATCGCGGCCGGCGAGGTCCGCGCGGACGCGGTCCATCGCAGCCCCCAGGACGACGTTGTGACCGCAGACCTCCTCGATCCCGAGATGGCGCCGGGCGGTGTCGGGTTCGAGGTACGGGATGCCGTAGATCGCGACCTCGCCGTGCTCGTCGGTGAGGACGACCGGCTCGGCGATGGAGTCCACGGAAGTCCGCAGGTGCAGACCTCCGGCCGCGGCGAAGGTCGAGCCGGCGCCGAGTCGCGTGGCCGAGTCGTGGTTGCCCGACGTCACCACGATCTGGACACCGGCGGCGGCGATCTCGGCCAGCCCCTGGTCGTACACCCGCACCGCGTCGGCGGACGGAACGGAACGGTCGTAGACGTCACCGGCGACGATCACCGCGTCGGCATCCTCCTCGTCGACCAGCGTCGCGAGATGGCTCAGCGCCCGGCGCTGGTCGTCGAGGAGGTCGACGCCGTGGAACGTCCGGCCCAGGTGCCAGTCGGAGGTGTGGACGATCCGCATGGACACAAACGATACGGTCGGGTCCCGACAGATCGTGGGACGCGCGCTCAGGCCCCGGCCGGCCCGCCGATGTGAGTCGCGCTACCCACCGCGCCGGGCGCCATCCCACCGGGCGTTGCCGGCGCGGCCGGCAACTGGTGCGCGGGACGCTCGAAGAAGAACGTGGCGATCACGCCGATCAGCAGCGCCGCGGCGGGCAGGTACAGCGAATGTCCCATCGCAGTGGCGAATCCGTCGCGCAGGAACTCGGGCAGTTGCGCGGCGCCCGTGTCGTCCTGCGCCGCAGCGGCGTCGACCCCCGGCAGCTCGGCGGCCAGGCGGGACTGCACCAGCGCGCCGATCATCGCCGAACCGAGCACCGAACCGATCACGCGCAGCGTGTTGTACACGCCGGCGCCGGCGCCGGCCTGGTGCCACGGCAGGTTGCGGGTCGCGGTGGCGGCGAGCGGCGCCCAGATGCCGGCCGAGGCGATACCCATCAGGCACAGCGGCGCGACGATCTCCCAGACCGGCGTCTCCGGGCGGCAGACATATCCCAGCCAGGCGATGGAGACGGCACTGGCCGCCAGCGCGGTCGAGACGATGATGCGCGGGTGCACGCGGTCGACGACGCGGCCGACGATGGGCGCGAGGATGCCGGTCAGGATCGCCATCGGGACCATGACGACCGCCGACTGCGTGGGCGACATCCCACCCACGAGCTGCAGGAAGAAGGTCAGCGGGATCATCATCGCCGACATGGCGAATCCCATGGTGGCGATGCCGACGGTGGCCAGGGAGAAGTTGCGGTCGCGGAACAGCGACAGCGGCAGCAGCGGTTCGGTCCGGATGCGCGACTGCCACCAGACGAAGACCGCGCAGAAGGCGACGCCGGCCGCGATGAGCGCCCAGATCCATGCCGCCCAGTGGAAGCTCTCGCCCTCCTGGATGCCGAAGACGAGCGCGGACAGCCCGATCGCCGACAGCGCGACGCCGATCCAGTCGAACTGGTGATCGTCGGTCTCGACCTGGGGCACGAGGACCGCGGCGAGCACCAGGCCGGCGATGCCGACCGGCAGGTTGATGAAGAAGATCCACTCCCAGCCCAGGCCGTCGGTGAGGACGCCGCCGAGCAGCGGGCCGACCAGCGTGGCCACACCGGCGACGGTGCCCCAGACACCCATTGCCGCGCCGCGCTTCTCGGGCGGGAAGATGCGCGTGATGAGCGACATCGTCTGCGGGGTGATCAGCGCGGCGCCGACACCCTGCAGGGCGCGGGCCACGATGAGCTCACCGATGGACGACGACAGGCCGCACCACACGCTCGCGACGGTGAAGACGACCAGACCGATCTGGTAGAGCGTCTTCGGACCGTATCTGTCGCCGAGGCGTCCGGTGATGAGCAGCGGCACCGCATACGTCAGCAGATAGGCGCTGGTGACCCATACGACGCCGTTGACATCGGTGTGGAGGTCGGCCTGGATGCGCGGCTGGGCGACCGCGACGATCGTCATGTCGACGAGGATCATGAAGAAGCCGACGCACAGGGCCATCAGCGCGGCCCACGGCCGCATGGTCACCTGGTGGTCGCCGGTCTCGGCATCGGATGTGGTCATCAATCACTCGGCCTTCTGTCTCGCTCGGTTTCGGTGTTCTTCGATGTCTGCGTCTCCCCCGGCACCGTTGTCCCGTTCGCGGTGGCGTTGTTCGGCGCCCGGTAGGGCGAATCCGGACCGCCCGCCCGGTAGGGCGAATCCGGACCGCCCGCCCGGTAGGGCGAATCCACGTCGTCGGCCCGGTAGGGCGAATCCGGATCGTCGGCCCGGTAGGGCGAATCCGGATCGTCGAGCCAGGCGAGGCGGTTCCCGCGAAGCCGGTCGACGAGGTCCTCGAGCCAGCCGATCTGGGCGGCCAGCGTCGTGGTCCGGCAGCCGAGGTCGAGGTAGAACATCTCGGGCTTGTCCCGGGAGCGCATCTCGTCCGCCGCCGCGGTCACGTCGTCGAGTTCGGCACGCATGGCGGCGATCCGGCGCTCGAGGAGCTCGATCACCCGGCGCCGCGGGAGGCCGTGCGCCTCGGACAGCGCGAGATACAACTGGGGATACTCCTCGGCCGGCGTCTCGAGGATCCGCTCGAGGTTGCGCGTGAGCGCCGTGCGACCCATCTCGGTGATCGTGTAGACCGTGCGTTCAGGGCGGTTGCCCTCCCGGCGGACCTCGCAGACCTCGATGAATCCCTGGTCGGCGAGCCGGTCGACCGCGTGGTAGAGCGTGCCGGCCCGGAACTTCGCCAGGCGGTCCTCCTGCCGGGCGATCGTCGTCTGAACCATCTCGTACGGGTGCATCGGCCGTTCGTGGAGGAGTCCGAGCACCAGGATCGCGACGGGTCCGAGCACGGGCCCGGATGGACGCGGCATGACCGACCCCCTTCGACATGGACTACCGGTGAGGACATGGACAGGTGACGACGCCACGGACCACTGTCGACATCGACCACTGCCGGCGATGACCTGGCGGTGGCGACCGGCGGTGGCGACAACCGACGGGACTGACCACCGGTGGCGCGCCACCGGTGACGTCGGCGTGAGCAGGTGGTGACGTGGCGGCACCACCGTCGGCCCGCCCGTGCCGAATATTCCAGCTGGAATATTCGGCGGTGTCAAGGTTGCGCCACCTGTCGCCCGGCATCACTACTGTGGTGATCATGACCCCATCGCCGGCCGATTCCGCGCCCACCAGCGACAGCGAACAGGGCGCCTACGTGCAGACCGGACAGGAGTTCGTCCGGGACACCGAATACATCGAGACGCGCATCACCGCCGACGGGCGCGACGGCTATCCGGTCGAGGCCGGCCGGTACCGGCTCATCGCGGCGCGGGCGTGCCCGTGGGCCAACCGCACCCTGATCGTCCGGCGACTGCTCGGCCTCGAGGACGCGATCTCACTGGGCCTGTGCGGCCCGACCCATGACAAGAACTCGTGGACCTTCGACCTCGATCCCGGCGGAGTCGACCCGGTCCTGAAGATCCCCCGCCTCAAGGACGCCTACGAGAAGCGCTTCCCCGGCTACCCCAAGGGCATCACGGTGCCCGCGATCGTCGACACCACGACCGGCGAGGTGGTCACGAACGACTTCCCCCAGATCACCATCGACTTCTCGCTCGAGTGGAAGCAGTTCCACCGCGAGGGCGCCCCCGACCTCTACCCCGAGCACTTGCGGGACGAGATCGACGAGGTGAGTCACGGGATCTACACAGAGGTCAACAACGGCGTCTACCGTTGCGGGTTCGCGGGCAGCCAGGAGGCGTACGAGTCGGCCTACGACCGGTTGTTCACCAAGCTCGACGAACTGTCCGAGCGACTGTCGACGCAACGGTATCTGGTGGGCGACACCATCACCGAGGCCGACATCCGGCTGTTCACCACACTCGCCCGGTTCGACGCCGTCTACCACGGCCACTTCAAGTGCAACCGGAACAAACTCAGCGAGATGCCCGTTCTGTGGGCGTACGCCCGTGATCTGTTCCAGACCCCGGGCTTCGGCGACACCACCGACTTCACCCAGATCAAGCAGCACTATTACATCGTCCACGCCGACATCAACCCGACGCAGATCGTGCCCAAGGGACCGGATCTGCGCGGGTGGCTCACCCCGCACCACCGCGAGGAACTCGGGGGCCGCCCCTTCGGCGACGGCACCCCGCCCGGCCCGCCACGACCCGACGAGGTCGTGCCCGAAGAGAACTGGGTACCGCGCTCATGACCGATACCACCCGCAAGCAGCCCCCGGGCAAGGCCGTCGAGGTCACCGGGGGACTCCTCGACCGCGCACAGCGCCTGCAGGCGCCGGCGGTCAAGAAGTACGTGGACTCGTTACGGCGCAAGTACCCCGACGACACGCCCGCGCAGATCATCGAGCGTCTCGAGAAGCGCTACCTGAACGCGGTCACCAGTTCGGGCGGCGCGGTCGGCGCCGCGGCCGCGATCCCGGGCGTCGGCACGATGACCGCGTTCGGTGCGATGACCGGTGACACCGCGTTCTTCCTCGAGGCGTCCGCGCTGCTCGCCTTGTCGATCGCCGAGGTCCACGGCATCGCCCTGCACGAGAACGAACGCCGCAAGGCCCTCGTCCTGACGGTGGCGCTCGGCGAGGAGGGTGTCCTCGCGCTCGGCCGGGTCGTGGGAACCCGCGGCGGCCCGCTGCGTCGCCTCGGCGGTGCGGCACTGCCGTCCGGCGCGATCACCAAGCTGAACAAGACCCTGGTCAACAGGCTGGTGAAGAAGTACGCACTCCGGCGCGCCCCGCTGATCTTCGGCAAGCTGATGCCCGCCGGGATCGGCGCGGTCATCGGCGGCGCGGGCAGCAGGGCGTTGGGCCGCAAGGTGGTCCAGAACGCGCGTGAGGCGTTCGGACCGCCGCCGCCGTTCTGGATCCTCGACGCCGAGGTGGTCGGCGACTCCGACGGGTTGCCGCGCGGCTCACGGTGAGATCGGAGCCCGCCACGAGCTCCACCACCACGTCACCCGCCACCGCGGCCCCCGACTCCCCGACCGGGCGGCGGCCCGGATGGATTCGCAAACTCCTCGCCGAGGCCTGGCGCCACCCCCGGATCGTGGTGGTGACCATGGTGGTGACCCTGATCGCGGTGGGGGCCGACGCGCTCATGCCGCTGCTGGCCAAGGGCGCGATGGACCGGGCGACCGGCGTGGTCGACGACCACCTCGCCCTGTCGACCTTCGTCATCGGTCTCGTGGTGGCCGCGTTCGTGCGCTACGCCTGCCATTTCGGTCGACGCCTCTTCGCCGGACGGCTGGCGGTCGATGTGCAGAACGCGCTGCGCCTGCGCCTGCTCGACACCCTGCTGCACCTCGACGGCCGCAGCCAGCACCGCATCCGCACCGGGCAGGTCGTGTCCCGGTCGATCTCCGACGTCCAGGTGGTGCAGGGGCTGCTGGCGATGACGCCGCTGTCGCTCGGCGCACTCGTCCAGCTCGTGGTCGCGCTCGGGATCATGGCCTACCTGTCGCCGCTGCTGACCGTCGTCGCACTGGCGATCGCGCCACTGATCGCGGTCGAGGTGTTCCGCACCCGCCGCAGGTTGTTCGCGGCGACCTGGTCGGCGCAGCAGGCGGCCGCCGACGTCGCCCAGCACGTGGAGGAAACCGTCACCGGGGTCCGCGTGGTCAAGGGCTTCGGCCAGGAGGACCGCGCGGTGGACACCCTCGTCGACCGGTGCCGCACGCTCTTCTCGCGGCGGATGCGCTCGGCGAGCATCAACTCCCGGTTCTCACCCACGCTCTCGGCGATCCCGCAGCTCGGCATGGTCGGGGTGATCGTCCTCGGCGGTCACCTGACGATGACCGGCGCGATCACCGTCGGCACCTTCCTCGCGTTCACCACCTACGTCACGACGATGACGGGCATCGCGCGGCTGCTCACCAACCTCGTCGTCAACGCCCAGCTCGCGCGGGCCGCGGTCGAACGCGTCTACGACGTCATCGACCATCCGCGCGACCCCGGCTTTGCGGCCACCGGAAGGCTGCCGGTCGGCACCCCGCTCGGCGTCGAGCTGCGCGACGTGTCGTTCACCCACCACACGCACGACGCCGACGATCCCCCGGCCGTCCTGCGCCGCATCGACCTGCGCGTCGAGCCGGGCGAGTGCGTGGCGATCGTCGGGCCGCCCGGGTCGGGCAAGTCCACCATCGCCGACCTCGTCAGCCGCTTCGAACGCCCCGACGCCGGCACGATCGCGCTCGTCTCCGCCGGCTCCCGCCACCCCATCGAGGACCTCGCGCCGGAGGCACTGCACGGCGCGCTCGCGGTGGTGTTCGACGAGCCTTTCCTGTTCTCCGACACCATCACCGCGAACATCGCGATGGGTGCGGGCATCGACCCAGACGCCCTCGACCCCGACGCCCGCGCGGTGCTCGACGCGAAGGTGGCCACCGCCGCGGCCGCAGCCGATGCCGCCGAGTTCATCGAGGCGCTGCCGCAGGGCTATGACACCGTCGTCGGCGAGCGCGGCCTGACACTGTCCGGTGGGCAACGCCAGCGCATCGCGCTCGCCCGCGCCCTCTTCGCCGACCCGCACATCCTGGTCCTCGACGACGCCACATCGGCCGTCGACGCGTCCACCGAGTCCCGCATCCTCGGCAGGCTGCGCGCGGAGCGCCGCACGATGCTCGTGCTCGCCCACCGCCGCTCGACGCTGATCCTCGCCGACCGCGTCGCGGTGCTCGACGACGGCCGGATCACCGCCGTCGGCACCGTCGCCGAACTCGAGGCCAGCAGTCCGCGATTCCGCGAACTCATGTCGGCAGCCGCCCCCGAGCCCGACGCCGAGCTCCCACCATCACCCGATCTGACCGACGAGCGCATCGAAAGTCTCTGGCCTGCAACGACTCTCACCGCTGATGACGCCGCTTCCGCGCCGGTGAGCCGCCCGGCGAGCCCGCGCCCCGGCACACGGGGCGGCGGTATGGGCAGTGCGCTCGGTTCGATGCCCGCGACCCCCGAACTCCGCAAGCAGGTCGATATGTTGCCTCCGGCCGTCGAGGATCCACGGGTCGATGTGGCGGAGGTACGGCGCGAGAACCCGGTCTTCACCCTCCGTGGGCTGCTGCGGCCGGTGGCCTGGCTGCTCGCCGTGGCACTGGTCGCGATCGGGATCGACACCCTGTCCAACCTGGCCTTCCCCGGCATCGCCCGTGCGGTCATCGACGCCTCCGGACGGGACGACGCGGTGACACTCTGGGGGGCGGCGGCCGCCGGTCTCGCACTCGTCGCGGTCGGCTGGGTTGCCGGCGCCGTGCTCACCGTGACGTCCTCGCGGGCCGGCGAGCGGGTCCTGTTCGGCCTGCGCATCCGCAGTTACGCGCACATCCAGCGCCTCGGCCTCGACTACTACGAGCGAGAGCTGTCCGGCCGGATCATGACCCGGATGACCACGGACATCGATGCACTGTCGTCGTTCCTGCAGACGGGGCTGACCTCGGCGGTGATCGCGGTGCTGACCCTCGTCGGCGTGATGGCGGCCCTGCTCGTCACCGGCCCGTCGCTCGGCCTGCTCGTCCTGCCCGTCTTCCCGTTCCTGATCGCGGCGACGGTCGTGTTCCGCCGCGTGGCGAGCCGGGCCTACACGCGCGCCCGCGAACTGATCAGCACAGTCAACGCCGACTTCCAGGAGAACATCGCCGGGATCAAGACCACGCAGTCCTACCTGCGGACCGCGGCGGCACAGCGCCGGTTCGCGCAGCGGTCGGCGGCGTGGGTGGCGGCCCGGATGGTCTCCCAGCGTGCGATCGCGTCGTACTTCCCGCTGATCATGCTGATGTCCGATCTGGCCACCGCGGTCGCGCTCGGCGTCGGCGCCGGGCTGGTGGCCGACGGATCGCTGTCGACGGGCACGCTCGTCGCGTTCGTCCTCTATCTCACGATGCTGTTCGGCCCGGTGCAGCAGTTGTCGCAGATCTTCGACGGCTACCAGCAGGCGGCGGTCGGCCTGCGGCGCATCGGCAACCTGCTGCGCACCCGCAGTTCGCTGCGCCAGAACCCGGATGCCCGGCACGCGCCCCCGGAGGGCTTCGCCGGCGAGGTCGACTTCGACCGCGTCGGGTTCCGGTACGACGGTGCCGAGTCCGACGCCCTGCACGACGTGGACCTGCACATCCCGCCCGGCACCTCGCTGGCGCTGGTCGGCCGGACCGGCGCGGGGAAGTCGACGATCGTCAAGCTCCTCGCCCGCTTCTACGACCCCACCTCGGGTCGGGTGCTCGTCGACGGCACCGACATCGGCGACATCGTCCTCTCCGACTACCGCCGGCGCCTCGGGCTGGTGCCGCAGGAACCGCACCTGTTCACCGGGACCGTCGCGGAGAACATCGCCTACGGGCGTCCCGATGCCGACCGCGCAACGATCGCACGCGCCGCCGCGGCCGTCGGCGCGCTGCCCATGATCGAGGCGCTTCCCGGACGGATGAACCACCCCGTCGGGGAACGCGGCCAGGGGCTCAGTTCCGGTCAGCGTCAGCTCATCGCGCTGGCCCGCGCCGAGCTGGTCGACCCCGACATCCTGCTGCTCGACGAGGCGACCGCGACACTCGATCAGGCGACCGAGGCGCAGGTGCTCGCAGCCGGACGCGCGATGACCCGTCGGCGCACGTCGGTCATCGTGGCCCACCGTCTCGCCACCGCGGCACGCGCGGATAGGATCGCGGTGGTCGATTGTGGCCGGATCGTCGAACGCGGAACACATGAGGAGTTGCTCGCGTTGGACGAGTTGTACCGCGGATTCTGGGAGGCCGGTGTCGCCCCCGACGAAGAACCCGACGCCGGAGTCCGAGAGAACGCGGTGCCACAGCCCGGTGCGACGGAGTCCACCACCCCGACGGCGAGGTCGGGTACCAGCACGAGACCGCTGGTGGACACCGACCCGCACGCGGGCCATTGACAGGACGCGCAACGGCGCGCGTCGCCCCACCACGCACCGAACCATCCGCCGCGATTCACCCGACATCACGATCTGACTGCGTAGTAGCAGGTCGGTGGGTGTGACGGAGACGACGCCGCGTAGCATCGTCAGATGGTTCACCGATAGTCTCCACAAGAGACGACAGCGTGGCAGAGAACCCGGCACCTTCAGGGAATTGAGGCGAGATACCGCTGTGAGCAGCAGTTCGATTTCTGACTTCGGACAGAACACCTGGCTGGTCGAGGAAATGTACCAGCAATTCAAGGAAGACCCGAGCTCGGTGGACCCGAGTTGGCACGAGCTCCTCGAGAACTACCAACCCGGCGGCGAGGGAGGTGCCGGCCGAACCGCCCCGTCCGCCAAGTCCCAGACCGCCTCCGCGAACGGAACCGCCACCTCGTCGAGTGCCACGGCGACACGCCCCGCCGAAGCGCCTCAGCGCAAGCAGGTCACCCTGGACCAGACCCCCACACGGACCGCCTCGCCCCGCAAGCCCGCCCCCGCCAAGGAGTCGACCGCGACAAAGGCCGCGTCCGGTCACAGCGTCGCCAGCCGCGACGGTTCCGCTCGATCCACCGCCAAGCCCGCCGCCAAGGCCGACACCAAGTCCGCAGCCGCCGAACCCACCGAGACCAACAAGGCCCTCCGTGGGCCGGCTGCCGCCATCGCCAAGAACATGGCCGTCTCGTTGGAGATCCCGACGGCGACCAGTGTTCGCGCAGTGCCCGCTAAGGCGATGATCGACAACCGCATCGTCCTCAACAACCACCTCGCCCGCACCCGCGGCGGCAAGGTGAGCTTCACCCACATCCTGGGTTACGCGATCGTCCAGGCCATCAAGGCCTTCCCGAACATGAATCGGCACTACGCCGAGATCGACGGCAAGCCGCACGTCGTCACCCCCGCCCACACCAACCTCGGCCTGGCCATCGACCTGGTCGGCAAGGACGGCAACCGCACTCTCGTCGTCGCGGCGATCAAAGAGTGCGAGAAGATGGGCTTCGCCGAGTTCTACAACGCATACCAGGACATCGTCCGGCGCGCGCGTGACGGCAAGCTGACCAACGACGACTTCTCCGGCGTCACCATCTCGCTCACCAACCCGGGCACCATCGGCACCGTGCACTCCGTGCCGCGCCTGATGAAGGGCCAGGGCGCGATCATCGGCGCCGGCGCGATGGAGTACCCGGCCGAGTTCCAGGGCGCCAGCGAGGAGCAGATCGCCGAACTCGGCGTCGGCAAGCTGATGACGCTGACCTCGACCTACGACCACCGGATCATCCAGGGTGCGGAGTCGGGCGACTTCCTGCGCACCATCCACGAACTGCTGATCGACGACGCCTTCTACGACGAGATCTTCACCGCGTTCCACGTCCCGTACGAGCCGGTCCGCTGGCGCCGGGACATCCCCGCGGGCCTCGTCGACAAGAGCACCCGCGTGCTCGAGCTGATCGCGGCCTACCGCAGCCGCGGCCACCTGATGGCCGACATCGATCCGCTGATGATGAACAGCGACGCCCGCAGCGCTCATCCGGATCTGGACATCGCCACCTACGGCCTGACCCTCTGGGACCTGGACCGCACCTTCAAGGTCGGCGGCTTCCACGGCCAGGAGAAGATGAAGCTGCGCGACGTGCTCGCGATCCTGCGCGACGCATACTGCCGCCACGTCGGCGTCGAGTACACCCACATCCTCGAGCCCGAGCAGCAGAAGTGGCTGCAGGAGCGCGTCGAGGTCAAGCACGTCAAGCCGCCGGTGGCCGAGCAGAAGTACATCCTCAGCAAGCTCAACGCCGCCGAGGCCTTCGAGACCTTCCTGCAGACCAAGTACGTCGGCCAGAAGCGCTTCTCGCTCGAGGGTGCCGAGTCGGTCATCCCGATGATGGACGCGGTCATCGACCAGAGCGCCGAGCACGGCCTCGACGAGGTCGTCATCGGCATGCCGCACCGCGGTCGCCTGAACGTGCTCGCCAACATCGTCGGCAAGCCGTACTCGAAGATCTTCACCGAGTTCGAGGGCAACCTGAACCCGGCGCAGGCGCACGGCTCCGGCGACGTCAAGTACCACCTCGGCGCCGAGGGCAAGTACTACCAGATGTTCGGCGACAACGAGATCAACGTCTCGCTCACCGCCAACCCCAGCCACCTCGAGGCGGTCGATCCGGTTCTCGAGGGCCTGGTCCGCGCCAAGCAGGATCTCCTGGGCGACGATGACGAGAGCTTCCCGGTGCTGCCGCTGATGCTGCACGGCGACGCCGCGTTCGCCGGTCAGGGCGTGGTCGCCGAGACGCTGAACATGGCGATGCTGCCCGGTTACCGCACCGGCGGCACCGTGCACATCGTGGTCAACAACCAGGTCGGCTTCACCACCGCGCCCGAGCACTCCCGCTCGACCGAGTACTGCACCGACGTCGCGAAGATGATCGGCGCGCCGATCTTCCACGTCAACGGTGACGATCCCGAGGCGTGTGTCTGGGTCGCCAAGCTCGCCGTCGACTACCGCCAGAAGTTCCACAAGGACGTCGTCATCGACCTCGTGTGCTTCCGCCGCCGCGGCCACAACGAGGGCGACGACCCGTCGATGACGCAGCCGGCGATGTACGAGGTCATCGACACCAAGCGCGGTGTCCGCAAGAGCTACACCGAGGCCCTGATCGGCCGCGGTGACATCTCGACCAAGGAGGCCGAGGACGCCCTGCGCGACTACCAGGGCCAGCTGGAGCGGGTCTTCAACGAGGTCAAGGAACTCGAGAAGTACCGTCCGGAGCCCTCACCGTCCGTCGAGGCCGACCAGACCCTCCCGACCAAGCTGGTGACGGCGGTCGACAAGGAGGTCCTGGAGACCATCGGCAACGCGTTCATCAACGTGCCCGAGGGCTTCACGCCGCACCCGCGCGTCAAGCCGGTTCTCGAGCGTCGTGCCGAGGCCGCGCGCAACGGCAACATCGACTGGGCCTTCGCCGAGCTCCTCGCCTTCGGTTCGCTGGTCCTCGAGGGACGCACCGTCCGCCTGTCCGGCCAGGACTCACGCCGCGGCACGTTCACGCAGCGCCACTCGGTGCTCATCGACCGCGAGAACGGTTCGGAGTACACCCCGCTCAACCACCTGCAGCCCGCCGCGGGCACCGACGACCTCGGCCGCTTCATGGTGTACGACTCCCCGCTGTCGGAGTTCGCGGTCGTCGGCTTCGAGTACGGCTACTCCGTGGGCAACCCGGACGCGCTGGTCCTCTGGGAGGCGCAGTTCGGCGACTTCGTCAACGGCGCGCAGTCGATCATCGACGAGTTCATCTCGTCCGGTGAGGCGAAGTGGGGTCAGCTCTCCGACGTCGTGCTGCTGCTTCCGCACGGCCACGAGGGCCAGGGTCCCGACCACACCTCGGGCCGCATCGAGCGCTTCCTGCAGCTGTGTGCCGAGGGTTCGATGACGGTCGCACTGCCGTCGACGCCGGCCAACTACTTCCACCTGCTGCGCCGCCACGTCCTCGACGGCATCCGCCGCCCGCTCATCGTCTTCACCCCGAAGTCGATGCTGCGCAACAAGGCCGCGGTCAGCGCGGTCGAGGAGTTCACCGACGACAAGTTCCGCTCGGTGATCGACGACCCGCGCTTCGCCAAGGACGGCGCCGACCGCAGCAAGGTCAAGCGCGTGCTGCTGGTCAGCGGCAAGCTCTTCTACGAGCTCGCCGCCCGCCGCGACAAAGAGGGCCGCGACGACATCGCGATCGTCCGGATCGAGCAGCTCTACCCGGTGCCGCACCGCCGCCTGCGCAAGACGCTGGAGCAGTACGGCAACGCCGACGAGTTCCGCTGGGTCCAGGAGGAGCCGGCCAACCAGGGTCCGTGGCCGTTCCTCGGCCTGTGGCTGCCGGAGGTCCTGCCGGACATCCTCGGCGGGCTGCGCCGCATCTCGCGTCGTGCGATGTCGGCCCCGTCGTCGGGTTCCAGCAAGGTCCACGCCGTCGAGCAGCAGGAGATCCTCGACGAGGCGTTCGCCGAGTGATCTGCCCGTCTTCACAGACGACAACCCCGAAGGCCCCCGCCAGACTGTCCGGCGGGGGCCTTCGGGCGTTTCGGGGATAACCGTGCGCGCACGGGTTTGAGCGGCCGCGTCACGGTCAACTCCGAAGGTGACGATGCGGCGGCGGAACCGACGCCGCCCATCTCTCCCATCCCCGATTCCGGAGGTTCGGCATGACATCGGCACACGCACGACCCGCCCGCACCTGGATCCAGACGGCCGCCCTCGTCGTCGGCGCGGTGTTCCTACTGGTCGGCGTCCTGGGGTTCATCCCGGGGATCACCACCGACTACGACTCGCTGACCTTCGCCGGTCATCACTCCGACGCGGCCCTGCTCGGGATCTTCGAGGTGTCGGTCCTGCACAACATCGTCCATCTGCTCTTCGGCGTGGCCGGCATCCTGCTGGCTCGTGCACCGTCGACCGCATTCCTCTATCTGGTCGCCGGTGGCGCGATCTACCTGGTGCTCTGGATCTACGGGTTGGTCATCGACCAGGACAGCGGCGCCAACTTCATCCCCGTGAACACCGCCGACAACTGGCTGCACTTCGTACTGGGCGTCGGCATGATCGGGCTCGGCCTGGCACTGCGCCGTCGCGGCGACCGAGTCGGGATCGACGACGTGAATCCGGCGGGCGGACCGGCGGTCTGACCACTCGGTCCGCGTCGTCGGCCGGGACGGGTCGCTACTCGGACCGGGTTGCCGTGGCCGCCGCGGTGGCCAGCGCGGGCAACGAGGAGGTGATCAGCGCGAGGAGCTCCTCGCGACCGACCGTCGTCGGCTCGGTCAGCCAGCGGATCGCGGTCTCCTCGACGAACGCGATCCAGCCGTGCACGGTCATCACGATGGCCGGGTTGACCTCGACCCCGAACGAGGGCGCGTGATCGAGCACGCGCTGCACCATGACCTCTCGGGTGCGGTCGAAGACGTCGCGCATCGCGGGATCGGAGCTCGACGCACCGCGGATGAGTGCGGTGTAGGCCGTGCGGTTCTCGCTGACGAAGTCGACGAAGGCCTCCATCGACGCCGTGAGAATCGCGATCGGGTCGCCGAGCGACACGTCGGGTTCCGTGCAGGCGAGCAGCCGGTCGGCCTGGGCCTGGGCGATCGCGACGTGATAGTCCTGCTTGGAGGCGAAATAGTGGAACAGCAGCGCCCGCGACACCCCCGCCGCATCGGCGATGGCGTCGATGGTGATCTCTTCGAGCGGACGCTCCTTGACCATCTCCAGACCGAATTCGAGGAGCTGGTCACGCCGGGCCTCGGGACTCATCCGGGTGCGCTTGCCCGCACTCTTCTTGTCCATCACCGGGGCCGAAGGCGTTCCTCTATTGGTCACACTCCGAGATTACCTCTATTGAGTCTTGTTCAATAACTATTGACACGTGTTCAGTATCACCCCTATGGTGGCACCATGACAACGAACGATGTAGAGATCGCCATCATCGGGGCCGGGTTCTCGGGGCTGGGCGCCGCCATCCGCCTCAAGCAGAACGGATTCGACGACTACGTCCTCCTCGACCGCGGTCGCGACTTCGGAGGCACCTGGCGCGACAACACCTACCCCGGCGCCGCCTGCGACGTGCCCTCCCAGCTGTACTCCTACTCGTTCGCGAAGAACCCGACGTGGTCGCGGTCGTACTCGCATCAGCCGGAGATCCACCGCTACATCAACGACGTCGCGGAACGCCACGGCATCCCGGCCAAGGCGCAGTTCGGTACCGAGGTCACCCACGCCGAGTGGAACGAGGCGCAGGGCCGCTGGCTCATCGACACCGAGCGCGACGGCGTGAAGAACCAGATCCGCGCCAACATCCTGGTCGGCGGCGTCGGCCCGCTGTGCGAGCCGAACCTCCCCGACATCGAGGGCATCGAGTCCTTCGAGGGCAAGATCGTCCACTCCGCCCGCTGGGACAACGACTACGACTACTCCGGCAAGCGCGTGGCGGTGATCGGCACCGGCGCGTCGGCGATCCAGATCGTTCCCGAACTCGCCAAGCGCACCTCGCGCCTCGACGTCTACCAGCGCACCGCCCCGTGGATCGTCCCCCGCACCGAGCGTCCCTACACCAAGCTCGAGCATTGGGCCTACCGGAACATCCCCGGCTACCAGTCGGCCGTCCGTGGCACCATCTACGCCGCCAACGAGCTGACCGCCTTCGGTCTGACCTACTCCCCCTCCGCGCTCAAGCCGGTCGAACTGCTGTGCCGCGCCAACATCCTGCGCGGCGTGGGTCGTGACGCCGAGCTGCGCCGCAAGGTCACCCCGACCTTCCAGGTCGGCTGCAAGCGCATCCTGCGCTCCAACGACTGGTACCCGGCGCTCGCCCGCCCGAACGTCGACCTGGTGACCGACGGCATCGACCGGATCACCCCGGCCGGCATCGTCGCCAAGGACGGCACCACGCGTGAGGTCGACGTCATCGTCGTCGCCACCGGTTTCCACGTCACCGACTCCCCGGTGTTCGAGAAGATCGTCGGCTCGGGACGGCGCAGCCTCGCCGACGTGTGGAGCGAGATCGGCATGCAGGCCTACAAGGGCTCGTTCGTCCACGGCTTCCCGAACATGATGCTCATGGTCGGGCCGTCGACCGGCCTGGGCCACACGTCGATGGTCTACATGATCGAGTCGCAGCTGAACTACCTCGTCGACTACCTGAAAACCGTTCGGGCGCAGGGAATCACCCGCACCGAGGTCAAGCTGTCGGCGCAGCAGCAGTTCAACGCCGACATCCAGCACAAGCTGCGCAATTCCGTGTGGATCAACGGCGGCTGCGCGTCCTGGTACAAGGACGCCAACGGCAACATCACCACGCTGTGGCCGGGTTTCACGTTCGCCTTCCGCAACGCGACCCGCCGATTCGACATCGCCGCCTACGATGTGTTGCGCGGAGCGCGCCCGTCGACCTCGGTCCCGGGTGCGGGTGACGAGGCACCTAGCGACCAGCCCGCGACCGTCACCGCCTGACCGCCACCGGCACAACGACATTCGAGGAGACAACACATGAAGGACTTCCGCGGCAAGGTCGTGGTGATCACCGGCGCCGGTTCGGGCATGGGCCGCGACATCGCGGTGAAGCTGGCGAGAGAAGGTGCGCGCCTGGCCATCTCCGACGTCTCGCCGGATGGTCTCGCCGAGACCGAACGCCTGGTGAGGGCGGAGGGCGCCGAGGTCCACGCGCAACTGCTCAACGTCGCCGAGCGTGAGGCCGTGCTGACCTACGCCGACACCGTGAAGAAGCACTTCGGTGTGGTCAACGTGGTGTTCAACAACGCCGGCATCGCGCATCACGGCGAGGTCGAGAAGACCGAGTTCAAGGACATCGAGCGGGTCATGGACGTCGACTACTGGGGAGTCGTCAACGGCACCAAGGCGTTCCTGCCGCACCTGATCGAGTCGGGCGACGGCCACATCGTCAACACGTCGTCGCTGTTCGGCCTGCTGTCCGAACCCGGTCAGGCCGCCTACAACTCGGCGAAGTTCGCCGTGCGCGGCTTCACCGAGGCGCTGCGTCAGGAGATGATCATCGCCAAGCACCCGGTCAAGGTGACCTGCGTGCACCCCGGCGGCATCAAGACCGCGATCGCGCGCAACGCCACCGTGTCCGGTGATCACGACCAGAAGGCGACCGCAGCCTTCTTCGACCGCTACCTCGCGCGTATGTCGAGCGAGGACGCCGCCGACGTCATCATCAACGGTGTCAAGAAGAGCAAGGCCCGCATCCTGGTCGGCGCCGATGCCGTCGTCCTCGACCTCGCGGTGCGCCTCGTCGCCTCGAAGTACCAGTGGGTGTCGGCGAAGGTCACCGGCTGGGCGCTGTCGAAGGCCAAGTAAGAGAATCCGTTTCGGACGTCACACGCCGATGGGTCGGTCGGGGACCCGTCGGCGTGTGGTCGTTTCGGGGCCGGATGCGTTGCTCAGAGACCGTGCTCGGCCAGCCACTCCAGCGCGACATCGCGCGGGTCGCTGCCGGTCTGGACCTCGCCGGCCATCGTGGCCAGGTCGGCGGTGGTGATCTCACCGGCGACCTTGTTCATCGTCTTGACCTGATCACGGCTCAGGGCCGCCGTCCGGTACACCGGCACGAGCATCTCGGCGCGCGGGCCGACCGACGGCTCGTCGGGCCTGTCCCCCGTCTCGCCGGCGGACTTGTCGGCGTCGTCCGCGTCGCCGGTCGGTGTGCGGAGCGCCTGGACGTTCGACGACGCGCCCTCGGCGTCCTCGCCGGCGATGTCGAGCGGCGTCAGCAGGCCGACGGCGGTGCCCTGCGACGCCCGGACCAGGACCTCCTCGGTGCTCGGCACCGTCTCCACCGAACCCAGACGGCATCCTGCGTCGGCGAACGCCCGCAGCGTCGACGGGTCGGGATCGGCGGTGACGACGACCGGCAGTCCCTCCGGGAGAAGGCCGCAGTCGTCGAGGTCGGTGGCGCCCAATGCCCCGGCCATGGTGGTGGACACGAACAGCTGCGGTGCATTGGACACCGGCGTCTCGTCGCCCACCGAAACCCCCTGCGGCAGTGACCGGTTGAGGTCGACGTACACGGCGTCCGCCCCGACCGCGGTCGACGACGGGGCGAGCAGCGCCAGCAGGTCGCCGGTGAACGCCGGGAACAGGTCGACCTCGGCGCGGTCCATCTCGTCGAGCAACGTCGCGTCGTCGCCCCGCGGATGTTCGTCGGAGACCGCGCTGCCCGCGTCACGCAGCGCACCCGCGTAGATCTCGGCCATGACCCGCATCGCAGGCTGCTCCGACGAACCGATCACCAGGGGCCGCGGCGGATCGGCGTCGTCGCCGCACCCGGAGAGCACGAGGGTGAGGGTCGCGATCAGTCCGGTCACCACCGCGAGACGTTTGCCGACGAGACTCTTTCGCACAATGTCACCGTATCGGTTGGCGCGGCGCGGGTGTCGTCCGGCGCGGTCACCCCCCGCTGGAGTCCTCAGCTGCCCTCGGCGATGAAGCCCATGATCGAATCGGCGACGAGCTGCACCGCGATCGCGGCCAGCAGCAGACCCGCGATCTTGGCGAGCAGCGTGATTCCGCCGACGCCGAGGACGCGGATGAGGAACGTCGAGTAGCGCAGCACGAGCATCACCACGAGATGAACGCTGACGATGGCCGCAGCGATCGCGAGGTACCCGGCCGCCTCGCCGTCCACGCTGCTGACCTGCACGATCACGGCGGCGATGGCGCCCGGCCCGGCGAGCAGCGGCGTGCCGAGCGGAACGAGGGCCACGTTGACGTCGTCGGACGCCTTGGGGTTGCCGGCGTTGCCGAGCCCGGTGAGCAACTGCAGCGCGACGAGCAACAACAGCAGGCCACCCGCACCCTGCAGTGCCGGGATGCCGATGTGCAGGTAGTTCAGGATCGCCTTGCCGCCGATCGCGAAGAGACTGATCACCAGCAGGCTCACCATCGGGGCCTGCCAGGCCGCCCGACGCCGGTACTCCGGCGAGCGTTGCCCGACCAGACTCAGGAACAAGGGGATCTGACCGGGCGGATCCATGATGACGATCAGCGTGATCAGCGTCGTCGTGTACACGGTGACGTCGAAGGGCACGGACGCGACTCTACTGACCGGAGCCCGGCCCGGCCGGTCATGCGACACGCCGGGCCGGACGAGGGTTCGCGGGTAGCATCGGCAAGCGTGGCGTCGATCTCCAGGCCCGGTCCTCGTGGCCTGCCGTCGCGCCGGGCCCCGGGCCCGGCGCCCACCGATCCCCCGGCCGAGGCCGGGGCGGTCGTCGACTGCGCCGTCTACGTGAACGGGCATCGGCTGCCCGGCGAGATCGGGTATCGCGAGGCGCTCGAGCGGGTCCGCGAGTCGGGCGAGGGCTTCGTGTGGGTCGGGGTGCACGCGCCCGACGCCTCCCAGATGACCGACGTCGGACACACTTTCGGGTTACACGAGCTCGTCGTCGAGGACGCCGTCCACGCGCACCAACGACCGAAGCTCGAGGTCTACGACGACACCCAGTTCCTCGTGCTGCGCACCGTGCAGTACATCGAACACGACTCGATGGCCAAGGCGAGCGACGTCGTGGAGACCGGCGAGATCATGGTCTTCGCCGGGCCCGACTTCGTGCTGACCGTGCGCCACGGCGAGCACACCGAACTCTCCGGGATGCGGCATCGGCTCGAGGCGCGGCCCGAACGCCTCGCGCTCGGCCCGACCGCGGTCCTGCACGCCGTCGCCGACAAGGTCGTCGACAGCTACCTCGCGGTCACCGAGAGCATGGACGCCGACATCGCGGCCATCGAGGAGACGGTGTTCAGCCCCGACAACCGCTGGCTCGACATCGATCCGGTCTACCTCCTGCGCCGCGAGGTCCTCGAGCTCCGTCGCGCGGTCACGCCGCTCGCCGATCCGCTGCGGGTGCTGACCGCCGGCGGAAACCCCTTGGTGCCCAAGGAGGTCCGGCGCCATCTGCGTGACGTCTCCGATCACCTCACCACCGTCATCGACCGCGTCCTGGAGTACGACGACCTGCTGAACTCGCTGTTGCACGCCGGCGCGGCGAAGGTCGGCATCCAGCAGACCACCGACATGCGCAAGATCTCCGCGTGGGTCGCGATCGCGGCGGTGCCGACCATGGTCGCCGGCATCTACGGCATGAATTTCGAGCACATGCCCGAACTCCACCACCAGTGGGGCTATCCGCTGGTCCTGGGCATCCTGGTGGCGGTGTGCGTGGCACTCTTCGTGGTCTTCCGACGCAGCCACTGGCTCTGAGCGCGCGTTCGGGATTGGCCACGGCCGGCGTCGGGTAGCCGACGGGCATGAGCACCGCCGAGATCGACGAGACCGTGGCCGAACTGCTCGACCGCGCGGGACGTACCTACGCCGACGAGGCCGGGATCACGCTGAAGAACACCCCGGCCCCCCTGTTCGAGCTGCTGGTGCTGTCGTTGTTGCTGTCCACCCGGATCTCCGCCGACATCGCGGTCGCCGCCGCGCGCGAACTGTTCTCCGCGGGGTACCGCACCCCCGAGAAGATGGCGCGCGCGTCATGGCAGGACCTCGTCGACTTGCTGGGCAGGGCGCGCTACAAGCGCTACGACGAGAGCACCGCGACCCGCCTCGGCGAGGCCGCCCAGAAGGTCCTCGACGACCACGACGGTGACCTGAGGAGGCTCGCGAAGACGGCCGACCACGATCCCGAACAGGTGTCGCGGCTGGTCCGGGAGTTCACCGGCATCGGCCCGGTCGGGGCGGAGATCTTCCTGCGCGAGGTGCAGTCCGTGTGGGATTGGGTCGCACCGCGATTCGATCGACGGGCGCTGCAGGGCGCCGCAGCGCTCGGCCTGCCCGACGACCCGGAGGGTCTCGCCGGGCTCGCCGGCGGGCGCCCCGCGCTCCTGGCCGCGGCGCTGGTGCGTGCCTCACTCGACGACGATCTCGTCGCCGATCTGCGCAGGGACTGACCGGCACGGCCGCGCACGCCTATCCTGGGAGGACGATCACGCCCTCGCCGTGCGGGTCGGCGGACGGGTTTGACCTGCGTCCGATCGGGTAATCGGAGACTCTGCCGCGACCCACGTCGGGGTTGGGCGGACCAACCGGGAGGAGTGCTGGTGGCAGCGAGTTCGGTCGTTTCCGATCCGACAACCGAGGTGTTCCGTGTGCCGACGCTGCCACGCGCCCGCGGACCACTGTCGCAGGCCGTGATCGACCTGCTGCGCGGCGACCCGGCGGCGGCGACCGTCCCCGACCTCGACAGCCGCGTCCTCGACGAGGCCGACCCCTACGGTGAGGACCTCCAGCTCGCGTTGTACCTCTGCTACGAGATCCACTACGTCGGATTCGCCGACGCCGATGTCGACTGGGAGTGGAACCCCACGCTGGTGTCGTTGCGCGGCGCCCTCGAGAGCCGGTTCCGCAACGCGCTACACCGTGACGTCCCGGCATCCGACGAGGACGTCGAGGACGTGATGGACGACCTGTGCATCGAGGACCCCGACGGCGACGGCGCGTCGTACCACCTGCGCGACAACGGGACCTGGGACCAGTACCGCCAGATGTTCGCGCTGCGGTCGCTCTATCACCTCAAGGAGGCCGATCCCCATGCCTGGGCGATCCCGCGACTTCGGGGTCATGCGAAGGCCGCCTATGTCGCAGTGGAATTCGACGAATTCGGGTCCGGGCGAGGCAAGGCCGTGCACCAGGAGCTGTTCGCGGACCTGCTCCGCGCGGCCGATCTGTCGGCGGAATACCTCGCCTACCTCGACACCGTGCCCGGCGTCGCACTGACGCCGGTGAATCTCATGTCGCTCTTCGGTCTCCACCGCCGTTACCGCGGTGCGGCGGTGGGTCACCTGGCCGCCACCGAGATCACCTCGCCACCCGGGTCACAGCGACTGCTCGCCGGCCTGGAACGACTCGATGCCCCGGAGGCATGCCGCCACTTCTACCGTGAGCACGTCGAGGCCGACGCGGTCCACGAGCAGATCCTGCGCACCGACGTCGTGGGCGATCTCGTCCGGTCCGATCCGAGTGCCGAGGCCGACGTGATCTTCGGGATCCGTGCGTTCCTGTTCGTCGAAGACGCTCTCGACGCTCATGTGATGGGTGCCTGGGAGCGCGGCGAGAGCGCATTCCCGGGAATTTGAGCACGTGCTCCCCCTCGCCCGGGTCGAGACGGCCGGGTCAACGAGGCGAGCCGCGAACGGCCGACCCATCGGGTCCGCCGTTCGCGGCTCGCCTCCTTCATGTCTCCGGCAGCCTCGTCCCCCGGGAGAGCGCGGGGCGTCACACCACCCGGCGCCTCCGCTTGCGATGACTCGTGTCGCACAGCGGGTAGTTCTTGCTGCGTCCACATGCGCACACCGCGACCATGAACCGGTCGGACCGGACGTGACAGCCGTCGGGTAGTTCGATGTCGACGGGCCCCTCGACCAGCACCGGCCCGCCTCGCACGACGCGCACACGTCGGCGGTCGGCGCCGGGGGCCGGGGTCTCGTCCACGGTCGCGGTCCTCTGGGTTTCGTCGGGCAGTCGGGTTCCGTCGGCCGGGTGGGTCTCGGCGGACAGGGTCGCGTCGGTCATGACGCCTTCCACCGTCATGACGGCGTATGCCCAGTGTGGTCCTTCGCCGCCCGCGGCGCAGCGTCTTCGGGTGCGACCGCGACGATCGCGACCAGCCGCTCGACGCGACATCCGGGTTCGAGAAGCCCCTGTTCCTCGAGCCAGCGGGCGCGGGCGGTCATCACCGGACCGAACGGGATCACCCGTTCGTCGACGATGTCGGCGTCGAGTCCGCCGGAGCGGAGACTCCGCAGGGACTTCTCCTCGTCGGCGAACTCCGAGTGCACCAGCACCAGCCTGCCGCCGGGGACGAGCAGCTCGGCAGCGCGAGCACACAACGGGTCGAGCACTGCACGCCCGTCGATGCCGGCGTCCCACGCGTGGGACGGGCCGTCCGGGTGGTACTGCGGGTCGTCGGCGGGGGGCGTCGGCACGTAAGGCGGATTGCAGGTGACGATGTCGTAGCGTCCCTCGTGGCGTCGGAGGTCGCCGAGTTGCACGTCGACGGACACGCCCGCGCGTTCCGCGTTGTTCGTCGCGTACTCGACCGCGGCGGCCGACGCATCGACCGCGGTGACCTCGGCGGCGCCGAGTCGTGCGGCCGCGATGGCGACCGCGCCGCTGCCGGTGCACAGATCGAGGACCCGCGCCCCGTCGACGCCACGCTCTCGCAGGGTGTCGACGAGCAGTTCGGTGTCCTGCTGGGGCAGATAGACCGTGGCCGCGACCGGTCTGGTGGCGGCCTTCGGCCGGGTCAGTGCGAGCGGCTGCATGGAGGTCACCGTCATCGGACCACCGCCGTACCGCGTGCATCGTCTCGCCGTGTCATCTCGTCCGCCTTCCGACCGCGCCGTCACCAGCGGGGCACTCGCCCCGTGGTGTCGGTACCCCGGACGGGGTCGCGGGAAACCCGGCGAGACGTTCTCGTCGAATCGTCAGACGTGGCCGGCGGAGGCGCGGTTGGGTGCGGTGACGTCGATCCCGGCCTCCCGCCACGCCTCGCGCAGGGCGTCGGCACCCTTGAGCCGCACCCAGGCGGCCTCGTTGGCGGTGATCGGGATGGCGCGCAGGAAACGCACCGGGTCCATCGGGTCGGGCAATCCCACCTCGCCGAGCTCGTCGTCGGTGAGAAGCACCGCGGTGCACGACGACCCGTCCCACAGCGGTTCGCCGAGGTCGACGAGTGCGTCGGGGGCGAGGATGAGGCCTTCCACCGCCGGGGCGGCGGCCAGTGTCGCCATCCGCTTGTGGAGACCGGGCAGAGGGCTGTCCGGCCGCAGCCGCACGACCACCTCGGCGCGGGGTCCGCGGACCGGGTCGGCGTGGAGGTCGTTCGGATCGGTCATCGGGTGCCGCGCACACCCGGACGTCACGTACACCAGTTCCTCGGGACCGGCGTCGCCGACCACGAACCGCAGGACGTCGATCGGTTCCACGCCCAGGAAGGTCACCGACGCCCGCTGGGGTTCGACGCCGAGCCGGTCCTTGAGGTACTTCCCGACCATGTCGGGCACCGAGTCACTCACGTCCGACAGGCTACCGAGCCGCACCACCGGCCCGAGCGGCTCGTCTAGCCTGGTGCCATGGTCCGGGTTCTCGCGGTGGCCGACGAGGTGGTGGAGTCGCTCACCTTCGGCGTCGGCATCGAGGGGCGTCCCGACCTCATCCTCGGAGCCGGCGACCTGCCCTTCGAATACCTGGAGGTGCTCTCCGAACTGTGCGACGCCCCGTGCGTGTTCGTGCCCGGAAACCACGACCGCGACCTCAGCGGATACCGTCGCGGCCGCACCGGGTGGACCCGCGCGGGGCTGCCCGCCGACGATCCGGGCCCGTCCGGCGCGATCAACGCCGACGGCCGGACCGTCACCGTCGCCGGGCTGCGCATCGCCGGGCTCGGCGGGTCCCGCCGCTACAACGGCGGGTCCAACCAGTACACCGACATCCAGCAGCGCCTGCGGTCGACGCGCCTGCGGTGCCGCAACGCGCTCCGTCGGGCGACGTCGTGGGCCTCCGAGGGCGGCGGTACCCACATCCTCCTCACCCACAGCCCGGCCCGCGGCGTCGGGGACCGGGACGACGCACCGCACCGCGGCTTCGACTGTTTCCACGGGCTCGTCCATGCACTGCGGCCGCGGCTGCTGGTGCACGGCCACATCCACCCGTACGGCGACTGCCCGGCCGACCTGCCGATCGGCGAGGAGACCACCTCGATGAACGTCGTCGGATACTGTCAGTTCGACATCGATCCCGTGACCAGGAGGGTCGAGATCGTGAGGCGCAGGCATGGCGCGTGACACCGGTTTTCCCGAGGCCGACGCGGAGAACGACTTCGCGCGGCTACGCCGTCAGGCCGAACGCGCCCGTCTCGCACAGTGGTTCACGCGTCAGCCGGCCGACATAAACGCCATCCTCCCGTTCGACGAGGTCTGCGCGGCGCTGGGCGTCACCGGCAAGACCGTCCTCGGTCTGCAGGTCGTCGAGGTGTCGACGATCGTCGGAAGCGTCGACCGCACCAAGGATTTCGACCGCTACTTCCGGCCCACCTCGTCGCGGGTGCGCGAGCGGTGGCAGCGGCTCGCCGCGGCACAGCGTCGAGGCGAGTCCATGCCACCGGTGCAGCTGTACCGCATCGGGCAGATGCACTTCGTCATCGACGGTCACCACCGGGTGTCGATCGCGATCGCCCGCGGGTACCGCACCATCGACGCCTACGTCACGGAGATCCACACCCGCATCTCTCCCGAGGGCATCAACGCGCCGTCGGACCTGATCCTCAAGGACCACCGGCGGCTTTTCCTGTCGCGTGTGCCCCTGGAGGGATCGCAGGCCGAGGCGATCCGGCTGACCGATCCGTTCGACTACGCCGAGCTCGCCGAGAACGTCGAGGCGTGGGGGTTTCGGCTCAGTCAGGAGATCGGCGAGTTCCTCAGCCGCACCGAGGTCGCGCGCCGCTGGTTCGGCGAGGAGTTCCTGCCCGTGGTGCGGATGGCCCGGCGCGCCGGCATCCGCGACGATCTCGAGAGCGACGCCGAGCTCTACCTGTGGCTGGCGTGCGAGCGGTACCGATTGGTGCGCAAGCACATCTGGGACGAGAAGATCTTCGACGAACTGCGCGACCACTCCCGCCGTGGCCGCCGTTAGCCCGGAGCCCCAGACCCTCACCCGTATCGCTGCTCACACAACAGAATCGCGAGCCGAAACTCGCGATTCTGTCGCAAAGTAGCGATTTCGCGGGTGCTCGGGTGTCAGCGGCGGCGGAGCGACTCGCCCGAGCTCTGGTCGAAGATCGCGACCTTCGACGCGTCGTAGAACAGCTCGGCGGTCGAACCGCGGGTCACCTTCGAGTCCGGCGACAGGCGCGCGATCAACTGGCTTCCGCCGAGGTCCGCACCCGAGTCGGCCGAAAGCTCGGCGAGCGCGTCGCTCGACGCCCGGTTGGCCGAGCCGATCCCGAAGTAGGCGTAGATGTCCGAGCCCATCGACTCGAGAACCTCGATGGTCGCGGTGAACGTCGCGCCCTGCGCGCGCGTGGTCGGGTCGACGAGGGCGGCGTCCTCGATGTGCTCGGGACGGATGCCGACCAGCACGTCACCGCTGCTGCCGACATCACCGGCCCGCGACAGCACCGCACGATGGTCGTCGAGCCTGATCGTGCCGATCGCGGTCTCGATGCCCTCGCTGCCGAGGCGGCCGGACAGGAAGTTCATCGCGGGCGAGCCGATGAAGCCGGCGACGAACACATTGGCCGGATTGTTGTACAGCTCCTGCGGGGTGCCGATCTGCTGGACGTGGCCGCCGCGCAGCACGACGACACGGTCGCCGAGGGTCATCGCCTCGGTCTGGTCGTGCGTGACGTAGACGGTGGTGGTGCCCAGCCGCTGCTGTAGCTGCGCGATCTCGGTGCGCATCTGCACACGCAGCTTCGCGTCGAGATTCGACAGCGGCTCGTCCATCAGGAATGCCTTGGGCGAGCGCACGATCGCGCGACCCATCGCGACACGCTGGCGCTGGCCACCGGAGAGGTTGGCCGGCTTGCGGTCGAGGTACTGGCCGAGGTCGAGGATGCGGGCGGCCTCCTCGACCTTCGCCGCGATCTGGTCCTTCGGCAGCTTCTGCAGCGTCAGCGGGAACGCGATGTTCTCGCGGACCGTCATGTGCGGGTAGAGCGCGTAGCTCTGGAACACCATGGCGATGTCGCGGTCCTTGGGGGCGCGCTCGTTGACGCGCTCGCCGTCGATCCGCAACTCGCCGGAGGTGATGTCCTCGAGCCCGGCGATCATGTTGAGCGTCGTGGACTTTCCACAGCCCGACGGCCCGACCAGGATGACGAACTCGCCGTCGGCGATCTCGATGTCGATCTCGTGGACCGCGACCGAGCCGTCCGGGTACTTCTTGGTGACCTTGTCCAGAACGATGTCTGCCATGGGTTATCCCTTCACGGCGCCGGATGTCAGGCCGGCCACGATTCGACGTTGGAAGAAGAGCACGAAGATGATGATGGGGATCGTGATGACGACCGCCGCGGCCGAGATCGACCCCGTCGGTTCCTCGAACTGAGAGCTGCCGGTGAAGTTCGCGATCGCCACCGGCGCGGTGATCGCGCGTTCGGTCGACGTCAGGGACAACGCCAGCAGCAGGTCGTTCCAGGCGAAGATGAACACCAGGATCGCCGCGGTCACCACGCCGGGCGCGGCCAGCGGCGCGATCACCCGGGTGAACGCCTGGAACGGGGTCGCGCCGTCCATCTTGGCGGCCTTCTCGAGCTCCCAGGGGATCTCGCGGAAGAACGCCGACAGCGTGTAGATCGCCAACGGCAGCGCGAAGGTGATGTACGGCAGGATCAGGCCGGGCCAGGTGTCGAACAGGCCGAGCCTGCGCTCGATGTTGAACAGCGGTGTCACCAGCGAGATCTGCGGGAACATCGCGATCAGCAGCGCCGCGCCGATGAGGACCTTCTTGCCGGGGAAATCGAGGCGTGCCACGGCGTAGGCGGCCATCGTGCCGAGCAGGACGGCGATCAGGGTCGTGATCAGGCCGACGCCGATCGAGTTGATCAGCGCCGAGGTGAAGGCGCTGGTGTCGAAGATCGACTTGTAGTTGTCGAGGGTCCACTCCCGCGGGATGAAGTTGCCGTCGGTCACGCTCGACGCGGGCTTGAACGACAGGCTGATGATCCACAGCAGCGGGATGAGCGCATACAGGATCACCAGGATGTTGGCGATCGTCCACCAGGCCTTGGATTTACCGCTCGCGTTCACCGGCTTACCTCCCCTCGTCGTCGGAACCCGGTGCGGCGGTGCCGAACCCCTTGATGAACACGAATGCGATCAACGCCACGCACACGAAGATCAGGATCGAGATCGCCGATCCCACACCCAGGTTGAACGCCTTGAACAGGTTGTCGTAGCCCAGCATCGACACCGAGTAGGTGCTGTTGGACCCGCGGGTGAGCACGTAGATGTTGTCGAAGATGCGGAACGCGTCCAGCGTGCGGAACAGCAACGCGACCAGGATCGCGGGCTTCATCAGCGGAAGGATGATGCGCCACAGCCTCGTCCACGCTCCCGCGCCGTCGACCTGGGCGGCCTTGAGCAGGTCGTCGGGCACCAGGGCCAGACCCGCCAGCAGCAGCAGCGCCATGAACGGCGTGGTCTTCCAGACCTCCGCGAGGACGATGATCGCCAGCGACGGCCACTGTTCGGTCAGCGGCGCGCTGCCGTCGGGCAGCAGGTTCGCCAGGTAGCCGGTGCCGGGCGTCCAGGCGTAGTACCAGGAGAACGCCGCGGCGACGGTGACGATGCCGTACGGGATGAGAACCACCGTCCGAATCGTGCCGCGCCCGAAGATCGTGCGATGCATCACGAGTGCGATGGCCATGCCGAGGACGAACTCGATGATCACCGACACGATCGTGATCCCCAGCGTCACCGAGAACGCCGTCCACCAGTAGCTGTCGGACAGCACGGTCGCGTAGTTGGAGAACCACACGAACTCGCGCTCGCCCGGCGCGGACAGGCTCATCTTGTTCAGCGACAGCCAGAACGCGTAGATGATCGGATACCCGGTGACGAGCAGCATCATCAGCGCTGCCGGGGCGATCAGCCAGTACGCCAGCCGGCGTTCGGCGCTCTTGCCCTCACTCCGCTTGGGCTGCTTGGCCTTCTTCTCCTTCACCGGCCGCTCGGCCACCGCGGTCCCTCCGGCGGCCGTGCCGCCTGCGGGTGCCGGGTCGCCCCAACCGCCCGCGGCACTCGCCGCGCGTTGCTCGTGGCGTCCGCCCGGTGGCGGCTTCCACAGGTCCGCGGAGTGGACCGGCGGCGGTCCGCCGACGATCGGGATGGGGCCGGTCTGCGCCGGCGCGTCGTCGGGCAGCGCGTGACGGCCCGCGCGAAACGTCGACTCGCTGCCGGAATCGTCGCCGCCGGTGCCGGCCGATGTGTTCTCGTCGGTCACGGGATCAACCCTTCCCCGTTGATTGCCTTCTGGACGGCGTCGGCCAGCTCATCGACCAGGGTCTCCGGGTCCCAGGCGCCGACCGGGCTCAACTTGGCCTGCAGGAGCGTCGAGATCGCCTGATAGTCAGGCGATTTCGGACGAACCGCGGCATGCTCGGGTTCGAGCTGACGCTTGATGTCCTGCGCCATCGGGTAGGCCAGGCGGAAGTCGGCGTCGTCGTAGATGGATTCGATGACCGGCGGCGGACCGGCGTTCAGGGAGAACATCTTCTGCGACGCCTCGTTGGTGATGCACTCGGCCGCCTGCCAGGCGAGGTCCTTCTGCTTCGACGTGCTAGCGACCGCGATGTTGATGCCGCCGAGGGTGGTCTTGGCGGGCAGGCCCTCGAAGCCCGGGTACGGCGCGAAGTCGAAGACCTGCTGCATCTCGCGGTTGAGCGGGATCACGTCGCGGTCCGACGGCGGATTCGACGGATCGGCGTACAGGTTCGCGTACTTGGTCAGATCCAGGAACGGCACGCTGCCCGCGGCGGCGTTCTCACGCATGCCCGCGAACACGAAGGGCCAGTTGACCTCGTACAGCGCCCTGCCGCTCTCCATGCCGAGACGCGCGGCGCCCTCGTCGGAGTTGGTCAGCGACGGATCGTGCCCCGGCGCGGTGGCGACCGCCTTCAGGGTGCGCAGCGCGCGGACGGTGGCGGCCCGGTGCTCCGGGGTGTCGTTGAGCGTCACCTTGTCCGGGTCCTGCGGGTCGACGACCTGACCACCGGCGCTGACGAGCACCGAGTTGAACCACACCATCAGGCCCTCGTACTGCCGGCCCTGCACCATGATGTAGGTCGGTCCGCCGTTGCGCCCGCTGACGAGGGCGTCCTCGAGCATGCCGTCCCAGGTCGTGGCCGGCCGCTTGCGACCGACCTTGTCCTCGAGGACGTCCTTGCGATACCAGAGCAATTGGGTGTTGGTGGAGAACGGGATCGCGTACAGGCGTTCGTTCTCGTCGTCGTCGGTCTTCCACGTCGCGGTGTCGAGCGGACCGCCCAGCGACCGCGCCGCGACCTCGGCGGCCAGCTTGTCGGGGACCGGGACCATCCAACCGGCGTCGGCGAATTCGGCGGTCCACACGACGTCCATGCCCATCAGGTCGAGGCCGGAGTCGTTGCCCGCCAGGCGACGCGCCAGCTGCAGACGCTGGTCGTCGGCGCCCTTCGGAAGCGGGGTCGTGACCACCTTGTAGGCGCCGCCGGACTCCGCCGAGCACTTGTCGCCGATCGCGGCGAAGGTGTCGGCGCCGTCGGCGGGCGGATAGAAATTGAGAACGCCCGCTTCGTATCCCGCCCCGCAGGCGGAGACGACGGGCAGGATCGCCGCCGCGGCCACCGCGGCCGCAACGACCTTTCGCCTTACGCGACTTGTGGTTCGGGAACCCTTCGGGCCGCTCCCCGACCGCCCGGCGCTGCCGGATCGGCCGGTGCGGCCCGAAACCTCAGTGCTGACCCTGCTCCGCACGCAGCCTCCTCGATGTCGTACGCGGCGCAACACGAGCGGGTGCTCCGCCGTGAGCGTCCGAGGTGCAACGCTATACGTCGCGATTCGTGACATGCAACACATTCGGCATGAGCGTGCCACTCCGCCGGGAATTGTGATCGCGCCGTGTCCGAATCGCGAAGGTATCAGGGTTGGAGGCGCGCGAGCATGTCGCGTGCTTTTTCAGCGGTTTTCGGGTCGCACAGGACGTCGTACCGCCCCGCGACCAGCTGCATCGTCGACGCGAAGTCCCGCTGGCCGCGTGTCGCGGCATACGGGATCGTCGCGGAGATCACACCGAAGATCATGCCGCCGACCAGGCCGACGATGATCGGCCCGAGCGGGTTGCCGGTGAACACCAACGCCACCAGGCATCCGAAGAAGAAGCCGAGCCACGCACCGGACACCAGGCCCCCGCCGATGACCTTGCCCCACGTGAGGCGTCCGATGACGCGCTCGACCTGCATCAGGTCGACACCCACGATCGTCACGTCCTCCACGGTGAAGTTCTGGTCGGACAGGTAGTCCACCGCACGCTGGGCCTCGGCGTACGTCGCGTACGAACCGATCGGCCAGCCCTTGGGCGGGGTCGGCAGTCCGGGAGTCTCCCGGTTCGGGCGCATGGGATTCGTCATCTCGTCGAACCTCCCCTTCTTCAAGCGTCTCCGGCGTCGACGTCCGTGGGAGTCGACGTCGACCATGACGGTCGGGCGGCGGCCGCGACCGTCGGCCGTCGTGTTGGCACTACCCTTACTTGCATGTCGTCGGCGAGCAAGGTTTTCGTGGCCAGATTAGTCGGATTGGCCGTCCTTGGTCCCGATGGCGAATCCATCGGGCGCGTCCGTGACGTGGTGGTCTCCATCCGCCTGTCCGGGCAGCAGCCGCGCGCACTCGGGCTCGCGGTCGAACTGACCACGCGCCGAAGGATTTTCGTGCCGATGCTGCGCGTCACCAACATCGAGCCGCAGGCGGTCACCCTGAACACCGGAACGGTGAGCCTGCGCCGGCTGCACCTGCGCCCCGGGGAGGCCCTGGCGATCGGCCAGATCCTCGACACCCGGGTGCGCGTGGTCGACCCCGATCTCCCCGAACTCGCCGACGCCGACGTGACGGTGGTCGATCTCTGCATCGAGCGCACCCGCACCCGCGACTGGGTCGTGTCGCGCGTCGCGGTGCGCGCCGGCCGACGCGGACTGCGCCGCCGCCACGAGACCCACGTCGTCGACTGGTCGAGCGTGCACGGCATCACCCAGAGCTCGCTGAACCTCCCCGGGCAGGGTGTCGCCCAGGCGTTGCTGCAGTTCGAGGGCATGCGCGCGGCCGACGTCGCCAACGCGCTGCGCGAGTTGCCCGCCAAGCGTCGCGGCGAGATCGCGTCCGCACTCGACGACGAGCGGCTCGCCGACGTGCTCCAGGAGCTTCCGCCCGACGACCAGAAGGCGATGCTTACCTCGCTCGGCCGCGACCGCGCCGTCACCATCCTCGAGGAGATGGACCCCGACGACGCCGCCGACCTCCTCGGCGAGCTGCCCGACACCGAGGCCGAGGCGCTGCTGGAGGAGATGGACCCCGAGGAGTCCGAGCCGGTCCGCCGACTCCTGCTGCACTCCCCCGACACCGCGGGCGGTGTGATGACCACCGAGCCGGTCATCGTCAGTCCGTCGACGACGATCGCCGAGGCCCTCGCCCGCGTCCGGGACCCCGACCTCACCCCCGCGGCGGCGAGCATCGTGTTCGTCGTGCGACCCCCGACGTCGACGCCGACCGGCAAGTACCTCGGATGCGTGCATCTGCAGGCGATGCTGCGCGAACCGCCCGCCCATCTCGTCGGTGGCATCCTCGACACCGACCTGGCCGTCCTCCGACCCGAGGACTCCCTGGAGACGATGACCCGCTATTTCGCCACCTACAACCTCGTGTGCGGCCCGGTGGTCGACGAGACGGGCCACCTGCTCGGCGCCGTCAGCGTCGACGACCTGCTCGACGAGCTGCTACCCCGCGACTGGCGCGAGACCGAACCCGAGGACGTCGACCCCGAGTCCGGCGGGGTGCGGCTGCGATGAGCGAGGGCCGCAAGCTCGACACCCCCAGCACCCGGCGGTTCCGGTTCTCGTTCCATCTCGACTCCGACATCGTCGGGATGTACAGCGAACGGGTCGCGCGTTTCCTGGGCACCGGCCGCTATCTGGCGATCCAGACCGTCGTGGTCGTCGTGTGGATCGCCCTCAATCTGATGGCGGTCGCGATCCGGTGGGACCCGTATCCGTTCATCCTGCTCAACCTCGCGTTCTCGACGCAGGCGGCCTACGCCGCTCCCCTGATCCTGCTGGCACAGAACCGCCAGGAGAACCGCGACCGCGTCGCGCTCGAGGAGGACCGGGCCCGCGCCGCCCAGACGAAGGCCGACACCGAGTTCCTGGCCCGCGAGCTCGCCGCGGTGCGACTCGCGGTCGGCGACACCGTCACCCGCGACTACCTCCGCAGGGAACTCGACGAACTGCTCGACGAACTCGTCGAACGCCTCAACGCCCGAGACAAGGGCGAGTCCGAGGACGAGGCCACCGCCGAGAAGTCCCACTGACCCGGACACGGCGCGACCGGGACGCCGCCTGATGCGGCGCACGGGACACGGTTCCGAGGAGGTGAAGACACACCGCGACGACGTCGATGCGCGCTATCTCACACCACATCGAGACCGTCTCGTGACGTCACTCCAGTAACTTCTGTCCCATCAATTCGCGTCGGTAACCCTCTGGGTCTCGACGACGAATTCACTGACGGTGATCAAATGTCGAGTTCGCCATCTGGTCATCGGACCCACTATGTATGGTGGGTCACAGTTTGGCCGGAGATCGGTGTCGCGTCACCGTGATTCGGCCGGCACATTCGCTCTCGGCTCTCGGGCCGACAGACGGTCCGGGACATGCAATCCACGGCGAATCGGGGGCAGACGTGTTGTGTGTTGACAACGGAGTTGATGTGAACGTGCATTCGGTGCGGCAGGAACGGGCGGCGATCCGTCCGACACGATCGACGACGTCGGCGATGCGGGTGGAGGCGCCCGCGGGCAGGTACCCCGCGCGGGGCCCCGAGCAGGACACCGGCCGCCGATGAGCCCGCTGGATCTCGTGCGCCGCCGCCGTGGCCCGCGCCGCCCCTTCCACTTTCCCCGCCGTGCCGCGTCCGTGGTCGTCGGCGGTGGTCTCGTCGGCGCGATGGTGCTGGGCACGACGGCGTCGAGCGCCCACGGAGTCCTGGCCGTCGCGCCCACGGAGCCGACCGAACCGGTCGTCATCGCCGACGTGGTCGCGGGCAGCCCGGTCACCCTCCTCGGTTTCGCACCGCCGCCGGAGAAGCCGGCGCCCATCGCGCCGCAGTTCCGGCTCGCGAGCGACCTGCCGTCCGGGCCTCTCGGGATCCCCGGCATCGTGCTGCAGGCCTACAAACTGGCGGCCAACCGCGTCGGCGCGGAGAGCCCGCAGTGCAAGCTCCCGTGGTTCCTGCTCGCCGGCATCGGCCGCATCGAGTCCAACCACGCCTCGAACGGATCCGTCGACCAGTACGGCACCACGATCAACCAGATCGCCGGGCCCGTGCTCGACGGATCGCTCGCCGGCAACGCCGTCATCAAGGACACCGACGGCGGGCGCCTCGACGGCGACCCCGAGCACGACCGCGCCATCGGGCCGATGCAGTTCATCCCGAGCACGTGGGCCGCGTGGGGCTCCGACGCCAACGGCGACGGCAAGGCCGACCCGAACAACGTCTTCGACGCCACTTACTCGGCGGGCCGCTACCTGTGCGCCGGCGTCACGGACATAATGGCCGAGGGCACCCGGGTTGCCGCGGTCCTGCGCTACAACCACTCGATGGAGTACGTGGTCAACGTCCTCACCTGGGCGTCCGCATACGCGACCGGTGTGATGCCGACGAACCCCGTGCCGGAGGCCAAGCGCCTGGCGTCGAGTTCCAAGAAGAAGAAGTCCAGCTCGTCGAGCTCCTCGAGTTCGTCCTCGTCGACGCCGCCGCCGTCGTCCACGCCGCCGTCGGTGCGCAAGCCGACGCCTCCGCCGCAGGACTGCTTCATCGTGTGCCTGCCGCCGATCACCCTGCCCGGCCAGGCGCCGCCGCCGACCAAGAAGGCGCCCGCGCCGCAGCAGGCCCCGAAGAAGGTGCCGGGGAATCAGCCCGGACCTGCGACGACCCCGGTTCCGGCGCGCTGACGCAGCGGCACGACGGCGGAGCCGGGACCTCTACCCGGCCCCGCGGTTCCCGCCGGTAGTCTGGAACAGATGACAACTCCAGTCACGCCCACGGAATCGGCGGTTCGTGCCGCTCTGGGCAAGGTCAAGGATCCCGAGATCGGCAAGCCCATCACCGACATCGGGATGGTCAAGTCGGTCGCCGTCAACGACGATGCGAGCGTCGACGTCGCCATCTATCTGACGACGTCCGGCTGCCCCATGCGCACCGAGATCTCCAAGCGTGTGGAGACCGCCGTCGCCGACGTGCCCGGTGTCGGCGCGGTGCGCGTCGAGCTCGACGTGATGAACGACGAGCAGCGCACCGAGCTGCGCAAGAAGCTGCGCGGAGACAAGGCCGAGCCGGTCATCCCGTTCGCCCAGCCCGGGTCGCTGACCCGCGTCTACGCGGTGGCGTCCGGCAAGGGTGGTGTCGGCAAGTCCAGCGTCACCGTCAACCTCGCCGCCGCGCTCGCCGAGCGCGGGCTCAGCGTGGGTGTCCTCGACGCCGACATCTACGGCCACTCGGTGCCGCGCATGCTCGGCAGCGACGCCAAGCCCACCCAGGTCGAGCGGATGATCATGCCGCCGAACAGCCACGGCGTGCGATTCATCTCGATCGGGCAGTTCACCGACGGCAACACCCCGGTCACCTGGCGCGGACCGATGCTGCACCGCGCGTTGCAGCAGTTCCTGGCCGATGTCTACTGGGGCGATCTCGATGTCCTGTTGCTCGATCTGCCGCCGGGCACCGGCGACGTCGCCATCTCGATCGCGCAGCTGATCCCGAACGCGGAGATCCTGGTGGTGACCACCCCGCAACAGGCTGCCGCCGAGGTCGCCGAGCGCGCCGGCGCGATCGCGCTGCAGACCCGCCAGAAGATCCTGGGCGTGGTGGAGAACATGTCCTGGATGGAGTTGCCCGACGGCTCCCGGATGGAACCGTTCGGCTCGGGTGGCGGACAGAAGGTCGCCGACCGGCTCACGCACATGGTGGGCGCCCAGGTCGAGCTGCTCGGGCAGGTCCCGTTGGAGACCGCGTTGCGCGAGGGCGGCGACTCGGGTGTGCCCGTGGTGCTCTCGGCGCCGGAGTCGGCATCCGGTTCGGCGCTGCGCGCGATCGCGGCGAAGCTCGCGGTCCGCAAACGCGGCCTCGCGGGTATGAGCCTCGGGCTCGACACCGTCCGGCACGACTGATCCGGAAGGCGGCAAACCGGCCGCCCACGGGCGGCCGGTTTCGTATGCGTCCGTGTCGGAGTCCGGGCGAGTCGGTGCGGGAGAGCCGGTTCCTACGTGGCGTCCCAGTCCGCGACCGAGGGACGACCGGTGCTCTTGCGCCCGGTCGGCTCTCCCCCGGCGGGCTTCGGGGTGTCGACGCGCGGCGTCTGACCGCCGTCCGAGCCGTTCTTGTCCATCGACAGCGGCGCCGACACCGGTTTGATCGGCGGGGACGGCGTGCTGTTCCGGTTGACTGTCGTGGCGTCCTCCCCGAGGCGGAACAGCGAGTCGTCACCGTCGAGCAGATGCTTGGTGACCAGCGAACGCGGGGTCATGCCGCGCAACTCGTTCAGATCGGCCAGCGGCTTGCGGAGATCCTCGAACTCGGGCCCGAGTTCCTCCTTGAGCTGGTTGGTGGCGCCGGTCGCGTAGTCGCGGACCTTGCGGATCGACTGCATGGTCCAGGACACGGCCCCCGGCAGACGTTCCGGTCCGAGGATCACGAGCGCGGCGACCAGGAGGATCGCGATCTCTCCCCATCCGATACTGCTGAACATCTACCTCGTCCCGGTCTCGTCCATGTCGAAAGCCAAGCGCGTCAGTCGCTCGCGGGAGTGATGGTGCCCTTGAACGTGCGCCCGTCCCGCCAGTACTCAAACGGGACTTCCTGTCCGATCTTCGCGGTACGGATCGCGACATTCAACTCGTCGGCGCTCTCGATGGGCCGATTGTTGAACGACGTGATGACGTCGTTCTCCCGGACACCCGATCGTTCGGCGGGCCCGCCGGCCACGACGTTGCGGACCTGGGCGCCCAGAACACGCTCGTTTCGCACCGAGCTGGCGTTGACGCCGATCTGCGGGTGGTTGACCTTGCCGTCGCGGATCAGGGCCTCGGCGATGGGCTTCGCGTCGTTGATCGGGATGGCGAAGCCGAGACCGATCGAGCCGCCGCCTGCGCCGAGACGTCCGGCGGTGTTGATGCCCACGACCTTGCCGTCGGCGTTGACCAGCGGGCCACCCGAGTTGCCCGGATTGATCGCGGCATCGGTCTGGATGGCGTCGATGACCGCGTCGGTGTCCGATTCCGCGTCGGGGGTCAGCGCCACCGGGCGGTTGAGGGCGCTGACGATGCCATGGGTCACCGTGCGGTTGAGCCCGAGTGGCGAGCCGAACGCGACGACCTCCTCACCGATCTGCAGATCGGTGGAGTTGCCGAGCACCGAGACGGTGGGGTTCTTCACGTTGTCGACCTTGAGCACCGCGAGATCGGTCTTCGGGTCGCGTCCCACGATCCGCGCGGGGATGCGCTGCCGATCGAAGAAGACCACCTCGAGCTTGGCGCTCTTGTCGTTCGCCGCGATCGAGATGACATGGTTGTTGGTGAGGATGTAGCCGGCCTTGTCGACGAGGAAGCCGGAACCGGTCGCATACGCACCGGAGGCACGGACGTCGATCGCGACCACGGACTTCTCCACCGACTGCGCGACCCCGGCGATCGCCGAACGGGGTTGCGCCCCGCCTTCGGCGTCGTCGGTGGCGAGTTCGACGGAGTCGGTGGTCAGCGGCGCGGCGACCTCGGCGGTCCAGCGGCCCATCAGGCCTCCGAGGATTCCGATCAACAGCGCGATCACGGCGAGTGTCGCGAGCGCGACCCAGCTGATCCGGCTGCCCAGCAGCACATCCCGGACACCGAGCTTGGGTGCGGGTTCGGTCGGCGGTGCTTTCTCCGACGCCGACAGCGCAGGTTCGGAGAGCCGGGCCGGAGCCTCGGGATCGCGCCACGGATCGGCGGGTTCGGGCTTCTCCTCGGGCTGTCCGTAGGTGGCGAGCGGGTCGCGCTGCAGGGTTTCGTCGGAGCCCGGCGGGCGCCCGAAGGCCTCGGCGAGCACCGGGTCGGGTGGGGCGACCTGCGGCTGCGGAACCGAGTCGGTCTCGCCGGTGGTGTCGAACGATCCACTCACACCGTCGGGACGGCCGAAGACCTGTGCGGTCTCGGGCGAAACGGGCACGTGCCGGCGTCGGCCGGGTGTCAGCCGATGCGACTGCGGCGGCGTCTCGCGACGCGCGAACTGGCCGTCGTCGACGGGGACATGGAGGGCGGGGTGCTCCGCCCCGGGGGTGCCCTCACCGGTGTCGGGGTTCCGCTCGTCGTGCGGTCCGGGTCCGTTGACCACGTTCACCGGCCCCGACGACGGATGTTGCGCCCACGGGCGTCACGGGCGAAGGGATTGGTCGTGGCCCGCATCAGCGGGTTGCGCCCGTTCAGCGGGTTCCGGGCGTTGGGGATGCCGTCGGTCGGGGCGTCCGGGCCGAGATGGATCTCACGGGTCGGGATCTGCGAGAGCTGGCCGAGCAGCGAGGCGGGCACGGACACCTGCCCCGACTCGCGCAGCCGGGTGCGGGCCAGCGACTGGGCCTCGACGGCCGAGACGCATTCCGGGCACAGCGCGAGGTGGTGCGATGCACGCGCATGCGCCGACATGCCGAGTTCGCCGTCGACGAAGGCCGCGACCGCTTCGGGTGCCAGGTGCTCGGTGGGCGCAAAACGTCGGCCACCTGCTCGTCCGGGCTCGCGATAGCCGCGGTTCGGGAGGAACGACGCGGGAGCGGGAGTCCACGGGTCGGCGCCGAGATTGGAGCGCCGGCGACGGAGGTTGGGGGCACCGTTGCCCGTCGCTCGCCCGCGATCACCGTCCGTCATCGTCGGTCACCCCTCTCCACGACGTCCACGCCGCAACTCCTCGAAGTCTGCCACTTCTCCGGCATCGGATCTCCGGCCCCCGGCCCTGTGATCAGTGGTCTCGAGAACCGGTCCGATTGCCACCGGTCCGATTGCCACCGGTCCGATTGCCACGGTACCCATCGACCGCGGCGGCTGCCGGGACCCACGACCGCAGCACGTGCGCGGCGTGGTGAAGCTTATCCGAGTTTCTCAACGACGCTCGGAGATGCAGGGTTCCCGAATCCGGCGCAACGACGGCGGACACTCAGACCCGGGCGCCGACGGCAACCGAACGGCTGCTGGTGTGCCCCTGTGCGGCGAGGGCATCGCGGATGGCCTGCCGGCCGCGGTGGATGCGGCTGCGGACGGTACCCAGCTTCACGCCGAGCGTGGTCGCGATCTCCTCGTAGGACAAGCCCTCGATGTCACACAGGACGACCGCTGCGCGGAACTCCGGTGCCAGCGAGTCGAGGGCGCGCTGCAGATCCGGGTCGAGGTTCGCGGCGTCGTACACCTGCTGCGGGTCGGGGGTCTCGGCCGGCACGCGGTCGTACTCTTCCGGCAGCGCCTCCATGCGGATCTTGTTGCGACGACGGACCATGTCGAGGAACAGGTTGGTCGTGATGCGGTGCAGCCAGCCCTCGAACGTGCCGGGCCGGTAGTTGGACAGTGACCGGAACACCCGGATGAACGTCTCCTGGGTGAGATCCTCGGCGTCGTGCTGGTTCCCCGACAACCGGTAGGCCAGGCGATAGACGCGGTCGGCGTGCTCGCGCACCAGCTCGTCCCACGACGGCATCAGCAGTTCGTCGCCCGTGGCGTCGAAACCTGCGGTACCCGTCGGGACGGCAGCGACCTCGTCGATGGAATCGCGGGGATCGGTCATGGTCGGTGGTCGGTTCCTCTCTCGTGAACACAGCCCGGTGACCCAAGCACTCACCGTGGTGCAACATCTCGAAGACGGTTCGGTATTCCCAACTTGCCGGGCATTCACACCGGCCCGCCGGGAATCGCCCAAACCGTCATCGCTCTCACCCTCTCCCATCGGGGTGTGGTCGCCGTATGAGTCGCCTGAGTGTTCCCTGAGGATGTTGGGCGACCGACCGACATAGCCGGACACCGCCCGGGGATCGGCGCAGGTCGGCGTGCCGCGTCCGTGTCTGCGACGCGAGCGGTCTAACCTCGACGCGTGACCGAGTCAACCCCGTCCGCCGGCCCCGACCTGATCGCCTACGCCGAGTCGGCCATCGTCGAGGACGACGCCGTTCTCGCCGCTCGTGCCCGCGCCGAGGAGCTCGGCGCCAGGCCCGTCAGCCCTGCCGTCGGCGCACTGCTCGCGCTTCTCGCCCGCACCGCCAATGCCAAGGCGGTTGCGGAGATCGGGACGGGAACCGGGGTGAGCGGCCTGTGGCTGCTGAATGGCATGGCCGAGGACGGTGTGCTGACCACCATCGATCCCGAACCCGAGCATCACCGGGCGGCCCGGCAGTCGTTCGCCGGGGCGGACATCTCTCCCGGCCGGACGCGCCTGATCAACGGCACCCCGACCGACGTGCTGCCCCGACTCTCCGACGCGTCTTACGACCTGGTGTTCATCGACGGCCCGCTGATCGACCTGCCGCGGTTCGTGTCCGAGGCCGTCCGCATGCTGCGCGTCGGCGGTGTCGTCGTCGTGCACAACGCGACCGCCGACGGCACGGTCGGCGACCCGTCGCGGACCGAGCCGACCACCGCCGCGGCCCGCGAGGCCGCCCTGCTCATCGCCGACGACGAGTCGCTGCTGCCGGTCGTCATCCCGCTCGGCCCGGGCGTGCTGGCCGCGGTCAAGACGCGCTGACGCACCCGAGACGCCGAACCCACCACTTTCGGACGCAATTCCCACCCCGGCGGGTGGTGGATTTGTCCAGAAGTGGTGGGTTTGTCGTCTACGACTGAGCGGTCAGACGTCGGTCGAGAACCGGATTCCGTTGTCGGGGATCTGGATTCCCGGCCAGACGCGTGCGCCGCGGAGAAGCTCGCAGCGGGCGCCGATGTCCGCGCCGTCGCCGACCACGGTGTCGCGGACGAGTGCGCGCGGACCGATGCGCGCGCCGAAACCGATGATCGAGCGTTCCACCACGGCGCCGGCCTCGATCACCGCGCCGTCGAATACCACCGCACCGTCGAGACGGGCCCGCGGACCCACCTCGGCCCCGCGGCCGACGACGGTGCCGCCGATGAGCAGCGCGCCCGGTCCGACACCGGCGCCCTCGTGCACGAGCGACTCACCATGACGGTCGCCGAGCGCCGGTGAGGGGGCGATGCCGCGCACGAGGTCGGCCGAGCCGCGGACGAAGTCCTCCGGGGTCCCCATGTCGCGCCAGTAGGCGTGGTCGACGTGGGCGTGGATGTGCTTGCCCTCGGTGAGCAGGCGCGGGAACACCTCGCGCTCCACCGACACCGGGACACCGAACGGGATGGTCTCGATGACCTCGCGCTTGAAGATATAGGTACCCGCATTGATCTGGTCGGTTGGCGGGTCCTGCGTCTTCTCCAGGAACGCGGTCACCCGACCGTCGAGATCGGTGGGCACACAACCGAACGCACGCGGGTCGCTGACCCGGACCAGATGGATGGTGACGTCGGCGTCGGCCTCGCGGTGGGTCTTGATGACGTCGCGGACGTCGGTGCCGCCGAGCACGTCTCCGTTGAACACCACGATGGTGCTCGCGGTCAGGTCGTCGAGCACGTTGCGGATGCCGCCACCCGTGCCGAGCGGCTCGTCCTCGGTCACGTACCGCATGTTCAGGCCCAGCTTGGAGCCGTCGCCGTAGTACTCGCTGAACACCTCGGCCTTGTACGAGGTGCTGAGCACCACGTCGCGGATGCCCGCCGCCCGTATCCGCGACAGCAGATGGGTGAGGAAGGGCAGGCCCGCGGTCGGCAGCATCGGCTTGGGCGCCGACAATGTCAGCGGCCGGAGCCGGGTGCCCTTGCCCCCGACGAGGACGACGGCCTGCACGTCCTCGACGACATGTTCCGATCCCCTAACGGACTCGCTCCCCGCCGCCTCGCGAACGGTGTAGTGATCCACTTGATCGGTCCCTTTCTGGTGGTGATTGGTACTCACTTCAGCACTCATCGGCGGTCTTCGCTCGCCGACGCCCGTCGGGCGGCTCGCACCGCCAGACGCGAACGCACGGCGAGACCGACGCGGAGAGCCAAGCGAAGTGGCGCGCGCCATACGCCGGGGTTGCGGTCCGCCTGGAACCGATAGGCGCTCTCGTGGTGTGCGGGCAGCATCTTCTCGGGGTGCTTTCCGGCACTGTGGCCCTTGGTGTGCACGATCTCGGCACTCGGGACGTAGACGTTCTGCCAGCCGGCCTTGCCGAGGCGATCACCGAGATCGACGTCCTCCATGTACATGAAGTAGCGCGGGTCGAATCCACCGACCTCGTCGAATGCCTTGCGCCGCACCAGCAGACACGAACCCGACAACCAACCCACCGCACGTTCGGACGGCTCGACGTCATCGGCGCGGTACGCCGCGGTCCACGGATTGGACTTCCAGACGGTGCCGAGGATGGCGTGGCCGGTGCCGGAGATCAGGTCGGGGACCCGGCGCGCCGACGGGTAGATCGAGCCGTCGGGCTCGCGGATCAGCGGGCCGAGCGAGCCGGCGCGCGGCCAGCGGCGCGCGGCGGCGAGGAGCTCGTCGACGGATCCCGGCTTCCACTCGACGTCGGGATTGGCGAGGAGCACGAACTCGATGTCGGGATCGACCTCGGCGACGCCGCGGTTCATCGCCCGGCCGTAGCCGAGGTTGCCGCCGGTGCGGACGAGGGTCACCGACTCGTACTCCTGCTCGGCACGTTCGGGCGCGCCGTCGGTCGAACCGTTGTCGGCGATGATGACCTGCGGCATCTCGTCGGTGACGGCGTCGAGGCTGCGGAGAAACGTCGCGAGGTGTTCACCGGAGAAATAGGTCACCGTCACGACGGCTAGCTGAGCGGACACCGGCTCAGGGTAACGAACCACCGGCTCGGCTCGACGCGGCGATGGCTGCGTGGAGTGCGGCACGCCACTCCCGCAGCGGAGTGAGCCCCGCGGCGACCCAGGACCGTCCGGACAGCACCGAGTAGGCGGGGCGCGGGGCGGGACGGGGGAACTCCGCCGTGGTCGTCGGCAGCACGCGCGCAGGATCGGCGCCGACCTCGGCGAAGACCGCCGCGGCGACCTCGAACCAGGTCGCCCGGCCGGCGTTGGTCGCGTGCAGCACCGCACCGGTCACCTCCGGGCGCGGGCCCTTGGCGACCAGCTCCCACAGTCCGTCGGCGAGATCGATGCAATAGGTCGGCGAACCGAGCTGGTCGTCGACGACCGAGACGGTGTCGCGGCTCGCCTCGAGCCGGCGCATGGTGCCGACGAAGTCCCGGCTCTCCGGGCCCCCGGTGTACACCCACGCCGTGCGCACCACGGTGGTGCGCGGATCGGCCTCGAGCGCGGCATGCTCGCCGGCGAGCTTGGTGGCGCCGTAGACGGTCGCGGGTACGCCACTCACGTCGTCGGGCTCATAGCCGTCGGGGCGCTCGACGGCACCGTCGCCCCGCTCCTCCAGCGGGGTCCCGGGGAACACGTAGTCGGTGGAGATGTGGATCAGCCACGCCCCGGCCGCCGCGGTGCGCTCGGCCAGGACGGCCGGGCCGGTCACGTTCACGCGATGCGCCCCGTCGCGGTCGGTCTCGGCGCCGTCGACGTCGGTGTAGGCCGCGCAGTTGATCACCACGTCCTCGGGGCCGAGGTCACCGAGTGCCGCGGCGACCGAGGTCTCGTCGGCGATGTCGATGTCGGCGGAGGTCAGCGGTCGCCACACGATGTGCTCGGGCGCCGTCGCCGACCGCTCCTGCAGGGCGGTACCGAGCTGTCCGCCGGCGCCGACGATGTACACGGTGGGGGTACTGGGCGTGACACGCATGCCGACCATCGTGCCGTAGGCGGGTGGCGCCGACGTCTCGGCCACCGCCCGGTGGTTCGGGTGTCGTCCACCCGATGTACGTGATGACCACTACTCGACTTCTCGGCGTTGCGTTCTCGAATTCGGGAATCACTTCAGTAGCCTGGCGGGGAACACACCAACTGACTCTGCTTTCACTTCTGTATCGGCAACCACACGGGTGGATCCACTCCGTGGGCCGGCGTCGAGCAGGGCAACGACTGCGAAAGGGACCGCTTACCAGTGGATTCACCATCCGACGGCGCACGTGGGCGGCCGCGCCCCCGTCGTGCGGTACCGCCGGAGCCCGGCACCCGGCGTCATCCCGACGCCGACGGCGTGCGCCGAGGTGACCGCGGCGAACATGGCGAACGCACTGGTGAACCCGCGCGTCCCGCACCGGGTGCCCGTCCCCGCGGCGTGCACCCGGAGGCTCCCGGTCCCCGCCGCCGCATCCTGCGCACCGCCCCGGACGCCGAGCCGCGGGACCGGGCGCGGGTCCGCCGGCAACCGCCCCCCGAGCACCGGCGCCGCGATGTGGACCCGAGCGCGCGTGACCCGCGTCGTCGTGTCCCGCCGCCGCAGGAACCCGGTGCGCGGCGTCGTGCGACGCCCGAGGCCGTCGACCCGGCGCGCCCGCGTCGTGGCGACGCTCCGATGGGCCGGCGTTCGTCCGGCGAGATCCACACGCGTTCGGCATCGGTGGACCCCACCCGCGGCCGACGTCCGCGACCCGACGCCGAAGGACGTCGGGTGGCCGCCGACCGGGCGGACAGGCCGCACGGCGACGACGTCACGAAGGTGAAGAAGGTCGCACCCGCCGCGGACGCGCCCCGACGCACCCCGGGCGCGAAGAACACCACGAAGAAGTCGACGCGCAGGACGCCGCCGAACTCCGCGTCGAGCGCCGCCGCGGAGATCGCCGGGTCGGCCGGCGGCGACGACGACCACGCCGCCCGGCGCCCGCCGCGGAAGACCGCGGCGAAGAAGACCCCGGGTTCGAAGGCACCGGGAGCAAAGGCACCGGGAGCGAAGGCACCGGGAGTAAAGGCACCGGGAGCGAAGGCACCGGGAGCAAAGGCACCGGGAGCAAAGGCACCTGGAGCGAAGGCACCGGGAGCGAAGGCACCGGGAGTAAAGGCACCGGGTTCGAACGCATCGGGCGCCAGGACATCAGGCGCGCAGGCACCGACCGCCGAGGCCACCGTCGACACGTCCCCGCCGGGCAAGAACACGTCCCGGAAGTCGCAGCGCGCGGCGGCCCGGCCGGGTGACCCCACCGCCGAGAAGCGCCGGCCCACCGCGGGCGCGACACGTGCGGCAGCGGCCGCCGACCTCGCCGACGTCCCGTCCACGGACTCGACGACGGAGTCGACCACCCCGCCGACCGACACCGGCACCGGGTTACGCACCGGCCGTGACTGGGCGTCCGGCGCGAGTTGGGGCCGGGCGCTGATCGCGCTCGCGTCGGTCGCCGTGTTGCTGTGCACGGGCTACGCGTGGAACACCATGACGGGCCTGGACTCCCGCATCACCCAGCTCGGCGGGCTCGGGCTCGGTGGGGCCGCGGACGGGGCCGTCGACATCCTGCTGGTGGGCACCGACTCGCGCACCGACGCGCAGGGCAACCCGCTCTCCCCGGAGGAGATGAAGCTGCTGCGGTCGGGTGACGAGGTGGCCACTAACACCGACACCATCCTGCTGGTCCGCATCCCCGAGGACGGGTCGTCGGCCACCGCCATATCGATCCCACGTGACTCGTACGTCGACGTGCCCGGCATCGGGAAGAGCAAGATCAATGCGGCCTACGGCACCACCCGCGAAGGGGTTCGCGCCCGCGCGGTCGAGTCCGGCGCCTCGCCGGAGGAGGCGGAGAAGCAGGGTACGCTCGCCGGCCGAAAGGCCTTGGTGGACACCGTCGCCAACCTGACCGGCGTGCAGGTCGACCACTACGCCGAGGTCGGCCTCCTCGGCTTCGTCCTGTTGACCAACGCGGTCGGCGGCGTCGACGTCTGCCTCAAGGCACCCGTCCGCGACCCCTACAGCGGCGCCCGCTTCCGCGCCGGCATCCAGACGCTCGACGGCCCGAAGGCGCTCAGCTTCGTCCGCCAGCGTCACGGTCTACCCCGCGGCGACCTCGACCGCATCACCCGCCAACAGGCGTTCATGGCGTCGCTGACCCAGAAGGTGCTGTCCGCGGGCACCCTCACCGATCCCGGCAAGCTCTCCGAGATGCAGGACGCGGTGGCGCGGTCGATCGTCATCGACGACGGCTGGAACATCATCGATTTCGCCGAACAGCTGAAGGATCTGAGCGGCGGCAAGGTGAAGTTCGCGACCATCCCGATCGTCACCGAGCAGGGCTGGAGCGAGGACGGCCAGCAGAGCGTCGTCGAGGTCGACCCGCAGGCGGTGAAGGTGTTCACCGACGAACTGCTCACCCCGAAGAAGACCGACGACGTCGCGCGCGGCGACTACAAGGTCGACGTGGTCAACGCCGGCACCATCGACGGCCTGGGCGCCAACGTGTCGAACATCTTGACCACCAAGGGTTTCCAGCCCGGCCAGACCTCGAGCGGCAAGGCCGACACCAAGGACTCGATCGTCTACGCCAAGGAGAACAACGACGCGGCGCGGCTGCTCGCCAAGGACCTCGGCGGCGTAAGGATCGTCGCCGACCCCTCGCTCGCGGACGACCAGCTCAAGGTGGTGCTCACCAACACCTACGACGGGCCGGGTTCGATCAGCGACGTCGGTGACCAGGCCGACAATGTCCCGGCCAGCGAGCGCGTGGGCAACAAGCGACCTCCGATCACCGCGGGCAACAAGGGGCCGATGTGCGTGAACTGACCGTCACCGACGCGATCTTCGGCGTGGTCGCCGACCATTCGCGTCCGATGCTGACCTATTACGACGACGCGACCGGTGAGCGTACCGAGCTGTCGGCGGCGACGCTCGGCAACTGGGCCGCCAAGACCGGGAACCACCTGCTCGACGAGATCGGCCTGGCCACCGGCGATGTCGTCGTGGTCGACCTACCGGAGCACTGGCAGACCGCGTGCATCCTGCTGGGCGCACTGTGGGCCGGCGCCGACGTGCACTGCGGCCGAACCGATTCCGACGCCGACGCGACGGTGGTGTTCACCTCGCTCGACCGCCTCCACGATCATCCCGACGCCGACGAGATCGTCGTCGCCTCGCTCGATCCGTTCGCTCTCCCGCTGCGCGACCTCCCGCCGGGAGTCGGCGACTACGGGTCGGCGGTACGCGTGCACGGAGACCAGTTCGTCTCGCGCTCCCCCGCCGCAGCCGCTCTCGACGGTGTGGCGACGGCCGACGTCCTCGCCGCGGCTCGTGCGTCCGCCGAGGCGGACGGGATCGGCGCGGGCACCCGGGTGGCCTCGGCCCGCCCCTGGCACACCGCAGACGGTGTCCGCGATCATCTGCTCGCCCCGCTCGTCGCCGGCGGCAGCCTCGTCCACGTGTCGAACGGGACACCGGAACGACTGGCCGCGGTCGCCGCGGTCGAGAAGGCCACCCTCGTCCTCTGATTCCGCCGCGGGCGCCGTGCGCCTGACCCGGACAGCCGTTCGGCCCACGGGCAGCCGACTCTTCGGGCACAGTGGGGACATGAGACTGCCGAGAGCACTGGCCCGTTTCAACAAGGTCGTCACCAACCCGATCCAGAGTCGATGGGCCCCGCACCTTCCACCGTTCGCGATGGTCGAGCACGTCGGCCGCAAGTCGGGGAAGAAGTACTCGATCCCGGTGCTGGCATTCGTCGAACGCGACAAGGTGACGATCATCCTCACCTACGGCCGCGACACCGATTGGGTGCGCAACGTCCGGGCCGCGGGTTCCTTCGGCCTCATCCGCAAGGACCAGCACTACCGTGTGACCGGCCCGCGCGTGGTGCCGTCGGACTCCCCCGACATCGCCCGCGCGGCGAAGATCCCGGCGTTGCTGTTCGAGTCGGCTCTCCTCGGCGACCTGCACAAGGCCTGAGCGCGATGGCCGACGACCCGCTCGACGACTTCACCGCCGATGACGTGACCCTGCGCGGCAGGACCCGCCGCGTGTACCGCAAGGGCGCCGGACCGGCCGTGATCGTGATCGCCGAGATGCCCGGCATCAGCCCCAAGGTCGCGAACGTGGCCCGGCGCATCGCCGATCGCGGGGCGACCGCGGTCATGCCCTCGCTGTTCGGGGTCGACGGCCGCGACCCGCGTCCGGAGAACCTCGGGTACCCGGGCGCCGGCGCAAACATGTTCGGCACCATGGCCAAGGCCTGCATCTCACGTGAGTTCACCATCCTGGCCACGGGAAAGACCTCGCCGGTGGCCGACTGGCTGCGTGACCTCGCGGCACGCGAGCACGAGCGCTGCGGCGGGCCGGGTGTGGGCGCGGTGGGCATGTGCTTCACCGGCGGCTTCGCGCTGGCCATGGCGACCGACGATCGTATGATCGCGCCGGTGCTGTCGCAGCCGTCGTTGCCGTTCGCGCTCCTGCCCGGACGCGGCCGTAGCATCGACGTCTCCGACGCGGATCTCGCCGTCGTACAGGCGCGGTGCGCCCGCGGTCTGCAGGTGATGGGACTGCGCTTCGCCGGCGACCGCCTGTCCCCGAGATCGCGTTTCGCGCGTCTGCGCGAACTACTCGGCGACGCCTTCCTCGCCATCGAGCTGCCCGACGACGCGGCAAATCCGGATTCCTTCCTGCCGCAACCGCATTCGGTGTTGACAGAGGATCTCATCGACGAGCCGGGGCAACCCACGCGCGAGGCGTTCGACCGGGTGCTCGACTTCTTCGCGGAAAAGCTCGAGCTGCAGGCCCCGCCCGCTCCCTGAACAGGCCGCGGCCTGCGGGGGTCGTATCGAGAGGGGTCTCCCCCCCGGACAGTCCTACTCGCCCAGTAACTGCTTCTGCAGCGCAGCGTCCTTCTCGAGCACCATCTGCTCGAGGCCCTTCTGAAACGCCACCATGCGTTCGCGGAGTGCGGTATCCGACGAGGCGAGGATGCGCACGGCGAGCAGACCGGCGTTGCGGGCGCCGCCGACCGACACGGTCGCGACGGGCACGCCGGCCGGCATCTGCACGATCGACAGCAGCGAATCGAGTCCGTCGAGGTGACGCAGCGGCACCGGCACACCGATCACCGGCAGCGGCGTCGCGGAGGCGACCATACCGGGAAGATGCGCTGCGCCACCGGCTCCCGCGATGATGACCTCGATGCCGTTGTCGGCCGCACCGGCCGCGTAGTCGAGCATCCGCTGCGGCGTGCGGTGCGCCGAGATGACGCCGACCTCGAACGGCACGTCGAACTCGGCGAGCGCCTCGGCGGCCGCCTGCATCGTCGGCCAGTCCGAGTCGCTGCCCATGATCAGTCCGACCCGCGGACCGGCCTTGACCTCTGCTGCCTCACTCATGAATGCACATCCCATCCGTCGGTCCACGTCGCGTGCGACATCCACGTCGCCGCGCGCTCGGCACGTTCGCGCACCTGCTCCACCGTCTCACCCTCACGGCCGACGATGTTCACGTGCCCGATCTTGCGGTCCTTGCGCTCGCCCTTGCCGTAGAGGTGGACCTTCGCCTCGGGCATCCGCGCCATGAGGTGGTGCAGGCGTTCGTCCATCGACATCGCCGGCGCCTCCGGAGCTCCCAGGATGTTGGCCATCACGGTGAGCGGGGCGCTCGGCGCGGGACTGCCCAGCGGGTAATCGAGGACGGCCCGCAGGTGCTGCTCGAACTGGGAGGTCACCGCGCCGTCCATGGTCCAGTGGCCGCTGTTGTGCGGCCGCATCGCGAGTTCGTTGACGACGAGCTCGCCGTCGACGGTCTCGAAGAGCTCCATCGCCATCACCCCGACGACGCCGAGGTCGTTCGCCAGCCCCATCGCCATCTGCTGGGCACGTGCGGCGACCTCGTCGTCGAGATCGGGCGCCGGGGCGAGCACGACGGCGCACTGCCCGTGACGCTGGATGGTCTCGACCACCGGCCACGCGGCGCCCTGCCCGAACGGCGAGCGAGCGATCATCGCCGACAGCTCCCGCCGCATCGGCACCTTCTGTTCGGCGAGCAGCGCGGGGGCGTCGGCCGGATAGTCGTCGAAGACGGCCAGCGCCTGCTCCCGCCCGTCCACGAGCCAGACACCGCGGCCGTCGTATCCGCCGCGGACGGCCTTGATCACGATCGCCCAGTCGTGTGCCTCGCCGAACTCGACGAGACGGGCACGCGCGGCGTCGCGGTCACCGGAGAGGTCGGCGAACTCGGGCACCGGGAGGCCGAGTTCGGCCAACCGGGTACGCATCGCGAGCTTGTCCTGCGCATAGTGCAGTGCCTTCGACGGCGGCAGCACGGCGACACCCTCCGCCTCGAGCGCCTGCAGGTGCTGCAGCGGCACGCCCTCGTGGTCGAAGGTCAGCGCGGCCGAACCGGCGGCGGCACGGCGCAGGTCGTCGAGTTCGCCGTGTGAGCCCAGCACGATGTCGGCGCTCACCTGGGCGGCCGGGTCGGTTTCCGACGCGGCGAGCACGCGCAGACACTGCCCGAGCGCGATCGCCGCCTGATGCGTCATCCGCGCCAGCTGACCGCCGCCGATCATGGTGACCGTCGGCATACCCGACGCCGCGGTCGCCGCCCGCGCCGCCTCGGGTGCCGGGGGTACAGAATTCGAGGTCACGGGTGCTGCATCCGGCTCGGGTGAATTCACGCGAACCATCGTGGCATGCCCGCCGTGTCATCCGCACAACCGCCCGGGGAACGAGGTGCCGGATTTTGTTTCGTACACTCGGATCTTGTGCCATTGATCGACGAGTTGATCGCTCGCCTCCCAGCGCCGGTCCGACGTCTCGTCCTTCGGCACCACGAGCTCATCAAGTTCGCGATGGTCGGCGGCACGACGTTCGTCTTCGACCTCGCCATCTTCTACACGTTGAGCCTCACCGTTCTCGAGCCCAAGCCGGTGATCGCGAAGGTCATCGCAGGTGTGCTGGCGACGATCCTGAGCTACATCCTCAACCGCGAGTGGGCGTTCAAGAACCGCGGCGGCCGCGAGCGTCATCACGAGGCCCTGCTGTTCTTCCTCATCAGCGGCATCGGCGTCGTGCTCCAGGCGGCGCCGCTGTACATCGGCAACAACGTGTTCGACATGCGCTCCAACCTGAGCGTCTCCGAGGTCGTGGTCGTCGACTTCATCCTGGGCTACATCATCGGCAACCTGTTGCAGATGGCGTTCCGGTTCTGGGCGCTGCGCAAGTTCGCGTTCCCCGAGGAGTTGCTGCACGGCGCCGAGGCCGGCTCGACCGACCTGCACCCGAGCATGGCCGAACTCAACGATGAGGAACTCGGTCACGCCTGAGACCGTCCGGCCCGGGGGTGTCCGGTCCCGGGGTGGTCGAGCCGCCGGCAGATCCCGTGTCGGCCGCTCCGCTGTCGGCGTCGAGCGTTCCGGTGTCCGCGCCGGGGACCGGCAGGCCTGAGTTCTCCTCCGCGCCCTCGGCCGCGTCGTCGTACCCGCGGACGTACCGCGACGGCACGACGATGGCGAACACCGGCGGACGCCTCACGGTGAGTTCGAGTCGCCCGCCGTCGGCCTCGATGAGCGCCCGCGCCAACGACAGCCCGACGCCGCTGCGTCCCGCACCGCCGCGGCCGGCCGAGAATCCGCGCCGGAAGATGTGCGCCGAGATCTCGTCGGGCACGCCCTCCCCCTCGTCGGAGACGGTGATGCGCACCAGATCGCCGGACTGCAGCGTGGACACGTTGATCCGGCACGTCCCCCGGCCGTGCTGCAGCGCGTTGTCGACGAGGACGCTGACCGCCTCCCGCAGTCGCCCCGGCTGTGTGGTGAGCGCCTGCGGCGACCCGTCGAAGGAAACGGTCAGTTCGCGGCCCTGCGCCTCGTATGCCTGCCGGAAGTCCTCGACGAGGGTCGTCATCATCTCGCCGACGTCGACGATGTGCGGTTCGGACTCGTCGGCGCGCGATGCCTCGACGAGTTCGTCGAGTTCCGTGGCGAGACGGTCCACCTGGTCGAGGGCGGCCTCCGCCTCGGCCACGACGGCCGGATCGTCGTGCAGCGTCAGTTCCTCGAGTCGCAACTGGATGGCGGTCAGGCGGCTGCGCAGCTGATGGGAGGCGTCCCCGGCGATCTCGCGCTCCCGCTCCAGCCGGAGCGCTTGCGCGGTGTTGGCGTCGGCCAGTGCGCGTGACACGCGGTCGAGTTCGGCGATCCCGTACATCTTCCATTTGGTGCGGAAGTCGGCACGGGCCAGCGTCGCGGCGCGGTCGGCGAGATCGGTCAGCGGGTCGACGATGCGGCCGGCGCTCACCGCGGCCACCAGGGACCCGCCGAGGATCGACGCGACGACGACGAGCACCACGGTTCCGGCAGCGGTCACCTGGTCGTCGCGCACCTCGCTGCGCGGGATGGACAGCGAGATGGCGCCCGCGCCGCCGAGCCCGATCGACTCGGTGACCGCGGGCCCGTCGATCGGCTTCCCCACGATGGTGCGATGGACGACGCCCTGCCCGTCGGGATAGGTGACGACGAGGCGGCCGTTCGGCGGCAGGAGCAGCTCGAAGGACTCGCGGTCCACCGCGTCCGGGGTGAGGGTGCCGTCGGCGCCCTCCTGGCGGATGAGCTGGTCGGCGATGACCTTGAGCCGGTTGTCGAGTTCCTCGTGCGCGTTGTCCGACACCCACCACCAGGCGACGACGCTCAGCGGGATGCCCAGCAGGCACCCGACCGCGATCAGGACGGTGATCATGGTCGTGAGGAGCCGGCTGCGCATCGAACCCGTTCGCATCGGACCGCCTAGGGATCGAACCGGAATCCGACTCCGCGCACGGTGACGATGTGGCGGGGCCGGTGGTGGCGGTCGTCGCCGATCTTGCGGCGCAACCAGGAGATGTGCATGTCGAGGGTCTTCGACGACCGGAGGTCGGCGGAGCCCCAGACCTCGGTGAGGATCTCCTCGCGGGTGACGACCTCCCCCGCGCGTTCCATGAGGAAGCGCAGCAGGTCGAACTCGCGGTTGGCGAGGGTGAGGTCCTCCCCGTCGACCAGCACCCGCCGGGCGCGGGCGTCGAGCCGGATCGACCCGCCCTCGAGCACCACCTCGCCGTCGACCGGCTGCCGGCGGCGCAGCAGCGCGCGCACCCGGGCGAGGAGTTCCGCGAGCCGGAACGGTTTGCCCACGTAGTCGTCGGCGCCGGCGTCGAGTCCCACGACGAAGTCGACCTCGTCGGTGCGTGCGGTCAGCATCAGCACGGCCAGCGACGGCCGCTGGGCACGGACGCGGCGGCAGACCTCGAGGCCGTCGAGGTTCGGCAGCCCGAGGTCGAGGATGAGCAACTCGTACCGCGGATCGAGCGCCCTCTCCAGGGCGTCGGAGCCCGTCGCGACCACGTCACAGCCGTAGCCCTCACGGGAGAGTGCCCGCGCGAGCGGTTCGGCGATGGCGGCGTCGTCCTCGGCGAGCAGTACGTTCGTCACCGGTCGCGCGCCCCGCGGGTGTCGGGCCGGTCGGCGGGGACGTCACCGGCGTCCCCGAACCGGTCGTCCCCGAACCGGTCGTCGTCCTCGGCGTACATGTCGAGCACCTCGTGGTAGAGCAGCGCATGCACCTTCTCCACCTGCGGTATGTCGTCGAAGGACAGCGGTTCGTCGGAGGCGGACTCGATGACGAGGGTGCCGGTCCGCAGCATCCGGTCGATCAGGCCGTGACGGAACTCGACGGTGTTGATCCGGCGGATCGGGATGTCGATGCCGGATCTGGTGAGGATGCCGTTGCGGAACATCACCCGCCGGTCCGTGAGCACGAAGTGCGTGGTCTTCCACGACAGGAGCGGCCGGACGAAGTACCAGATGAAGCCGATCGCCCACAGCAACCCGACGACGATGCCGAGCACGGTCTTGGGCGTGTCACCGAGCGACGAGCCGACGATGACGCCGGCGAGCACACCCGCGGCGGCGGTGATGACCGCGAACAGCAGGAAAGGGCCCAGCAGGCACTTCCAGTGGGGGTGCCGGTGGAGGACGACCCGTTCGCCTGGCGCCAGGTTCTCCCGCGGGTATGCCATGCGGCTCAGCTTAATCGGCGGCGGCCCGCACCGGGCGACGCTGAGTAGACTGCGAGACAACCCGGCACCGATCGACCGCCGAGCACGTGGGGCGGTCGGCGAGGAGAGTGGAATGACCTACCAGGACCCGCGCGGCCCGCATCGGGATCCCGATCCCCGGACCGCCCGTTACGAGTCCGGTTACAACCCGGATTCACGTGCATACAGCCGGCAGGGCGACCCGCACGGCGGGTCGTACCAGGACCCGTACCCGGCCGACACCTACGGCGCGGCACCGTACCGCGCGGCGGACGGCGCCGGCGCCAGGGCGCGGAAGCGCACCGCACCGGACGTCAACCCGGTGACCTTCGCCGGCGGCGTGGTGATGACCGGTGTCGTCACCGGCCTGGCCGCATGGCTGGTCGCGTGGATCATCTCGGCATTCGTCGAGAAGGTGAACGAGTCCGGCAAGCTCGGCGTGTGGAATCCCGTCGCCAACAGCGAGATCTGGTTCGGCGTCGTCGGATTCCTCTGTGCGCTGGCCGCGGGCGCGCTCTGGTACGTGCTGCAGCTCATCACGCCGGCGCCCAACCAGTTCTATCGGTGGATCGTGGCGTTGCTGCTGATCGCGGCGGTGCTGATCCCGATCCTCACCTACCGGCAGGTGTCGGTGGGCATCGAAACCGCGATCGTGCACCTCGTGATCGGGCTGCCCCCGTTGACGATCATCCCCGCCATGGGCACCAAGAGCCTGCAGCGCTGAGCGCGCGACCGCGCCCGTCGGGGTCAGACCGGCCGCAGGTGGGTGACGTCGCCGGCCGCGGCGATCACCTGACGCCCGTCGACGTCGACGACGATCCGCCCCGACGCGTCGACGCCGGTCGCGGTGCCGACGACCTCGTCGTCACCGGGCAGCACCAGCCGCACCCGACGCCCGATGGTGTCGCTGTCCTCCCGGTAGCGCGCCGCGAGTCCCCTGACGTCGTGTGGCCAGAGGTCGAGCAGATCCGACAACGCCCGCAGGTACGACGCGGCGAGCTCGGTCAGCGGGATGTCCCGGCCGGTGGCCAGCTGCAGCGACGTCGCGGTCGGCACCGGGAGCTGATCGACCGTCATCGTGGTGTTCAGGCCGGTTCCGATGATCGCGATCCCACCCTCGCCCCGGGAGGTGTGCGGAGAGCGGGTGTATTCCGACAGGATGCCCGCGACCTTCTTGCCGTCCACCAGGACGTCGTTGGGCCACTTGAGGGCCGGACGCACGGCGAGGGCCTCGTCGATGCCCTGCACCGCGGCGAGTCCGGCGAGCAGTGACAGCCAGCCGAGGTACTCGGTGTGGTCGCCCACTTCGACGGCCGCCGACATCGCCAGCTGGGTGCCGCGCGGCGCGGTCCACGTCCGTGCGTGCCGTCCCCGTCCCGCGGTCTGGTCGGTGGTCACCCGGACCGTCCCGTCGACCGGCTCGACGGCCGCGCGGGCGACGAGATCCGCGTTGGTCGACCCCGTCGCGTCGACCACCTCGATCCGGCGCCACCGGGTTCCGGCGAGTCGGCTGGACAGCTCCTCGGCGTCAAGGGTCATGAGGGAGAACCTACTACCGGAGCGGATCGCCGCACCCGCCGCCACCTGCGAAAGCGCCTCTGACCAGCGCACCGACCGATCGCTCGGGAACCTGAGGGATATCTCACGTTGATCCGGTTGACGTGGCTCACACCCGGGTCGTTAGCATCGTTGGTCATGACCACAGCTTCACGCGACGACGCCGCCGCTCCTGACATCCACACGACTGCGGGGAAGCTCGCAGATCTGCGCAATCGTCTCGAGGAGACGAAGCACCCCGTGGGCGAGGCCGCCGTCGAGAAGGTGCACGCGAAGGGCAAGCTGACGGCCCGCGAGCGGATCACCCATCTGCTCGACGAGGGTTCGTTCGTCGAGCTCGACGCCCTCGCGCGGCACCGCAGCACCAACTTCGGTCTCGCCGAGCGTCGTCCCGTCGGAGACGGTGTGGTCACCGGCTACGGCACCATCGACGGCCGCGAGGTGTGCATCTTCTCGCAGGACTCCACCGTGTTCGGCGGCAGCCTCGGTGAGGTCTACGGCGAGAAGATCGTCAAGGTCATGGATCTCGCGGTGAAGACCGGTCGCCCGCTGATCGGCATCAACGACGGCGCCGGCGCCCGCATCCAGGAGGGCGTGGTCTCACTCGGCCTGTACGGCGAGATCTTCTACCGCAACGTCCGCGCCTCGGGTGTCATCCCGCAGATCTCGCTGATCATGGGCGCCGCGGCCGGCGGTCACGTGTACTCCCCCGCGCTCACCGACTTCATCGTCATGGTCGACCAGACCAGCCAGATGTTCATCACCGGCCCGGACGTCATCAAGACCGTCACCGGCGAAGAGGTGACCATGGAGGAGCTCGGCGGCGCGAACACGCACATGGCGAAGTCGGGCACCGCGAGCTACGTCGCCTCCGACGAGGAGGACGCGCTCGAATACGTCAAGGAGCTGCTCAGCTACCTGCCGAGCAACAACCGCGCCGAGCCGCCGCGACTGCCGGTCGCGCAGCCGGCCGCCGGTTCCATCGAGGACACCCTCACCGAGGAGGACCTCGAGCTGGACACGCTGATCCCGGACTCGCCGAACCAGCCGTACGACATGCACGAGGTCATCCGTCGCATCCTCGACGACGACGAGTTCCTCGAGATCCAGGCCGAGTACGCGACAAACATCATCGTCGGCTTCGGTCGCGTCGACGGCCGAAGCGTGGGCATCGTCGCCAACCAGCCGACCCAGTTCGCCGGCTGCCTCGACATCAACGCCTCGGAGAAGGCCGCGCGCTTCGTCCGCACCTGCGACGCGTTCAACATCCCGATCATCACCCTCGTGGACGTGCCCGGCTTCCTGCCCGGCACCGACCAGGAGTACAACGGCATCATCCGCCGCGGCGCCAAGCTGCTCTACGCCTACGGCGAGGCGACCGTCGGCAAGATCACCGTCATCACCCGCAAGGCCTACGGCGGCGCCTATGACGTCATGGGCTCCAAGCACATGGGCGCCGACGTCAACCTGGCCTGGCCGACCGCTCAGATCGCGGTCATGGGCGCCTCCGGCGCGGTCGGCTTCGTCTACCGCAGCCGCCTGAAGGAGGCCGCGGAGAAGGGCGAGGACGTCGACGCGCTGCGCCTCGAGCTCCAGCAGGAGTACGAGGACACCCTCGTCAACCCGTACATCGCCGCCGCCCGCGGGTACGTCGACGCGGTCATCCCGCCGAGCCACACCCGCGGACAGATCGCGACCGCGCTCAAGCTGCTCGACCGCAAGGTGGTCAACGTGCCGCCGAAGAAGCACGGGAACATCCCGCTGTGACCGTGGCGCCGAACGAGGCATCGAACGAGGGTTCTGTGAGCGAGAAGAGCGAGAACGACGCCAAGCCGTTCCTGGAGATCGTCAAGGGCAATCCGACCGACGAGGACATCGCCGTGCTGGTGACCGTCCTCGCCGGCGCGGCCGCCGGTGGCGGCCACCAGGAGGCCGGACCGCGTGACGACTGGGGTCGGCCGATCGACAAGCTGCGTCCCGCATTGTGGGGCCAGCCCACGAGCTTCACCAACCTGCGCTGGTGACGGTGAGCGACACGACATCGAAGATCGGGCCGGATGAGTCCGGCCCGATCTTCGTTCTCGGATCGGCCTCCCCGGCCCGGCTGCGCGTGCTGCGCGCGGCGGGAGTCGAACCGGTCGTACGGGTCTCGGAGGTCGACGAGGATGCGGTGCTCGCCGCCCTGCCTGCGGGCACGCCGGCGGACCGGGTCGTCGCCGAGCTCGCGCGCGCCAAGGCGGAATCCGTTGCCGCGCTCGAAGAGATCGCCACGGAGGCCACGGCGGGCCGGACCGTCGTGGTGATCGGCTGTGACTCGATGCTGTTGCTCGGCGATCGGCTGCTGGGCAAGCCGCACACCCCCGAGCGCGCGCTCGAGCAGTGGGCCGAGATGCGCGGTTCCCATGCCGACCTGCTGACCGGCCACCACCTCATCCGCCTCGGCGGCGACGAACCCGTCACCGCCGCCGGCACCAGCTCCACCCGAATCCACTTTGCCGGCGCCGACGACGACGTCATCTCGCGCTACGTCGACAGCGGCGAACCGCTCCTGGTCGCCGGCGCGTTCACCCTCGACGGACTCGGCGGCTGGCTCGTCGAGGGCATCGAGGGCGACCCGTCCTCGGTGATCGGGATCGGCCTGCCGCTGGTGCGCCGGCTGCTGAACGAGGTCGGCCTCTCGATCGGCGACTTCTGGCGCCACTAGCCCACGTCGTAGAACTCCGGCCAGTACCGCGTGAAGCAGTCCGTCGGCTGCCCCCGGCGGTTGAACTGCGGACCGGTCAACCCGATCGTCAACGCCCTCGCACGCTCGGCCGCCGAACCGTGACCCATCGCCCCGCCGGTGTCGCCGATGATCGGCAACAGCGTCGCCACCTGCAGGATCTCCTTGGCGCCCAGGGCATCCCGCTGGTACGCGGTGGTCGCCCAGTTCGCCGCGAGACAGTCGGCGACGAGTTCGCCGTTCTTGCCCTTCGGCAGCCCGGTGGCCGGGACGTCGAAGAGCTCGGCCATCCGGTAGACCACATTGTGCCCGTACTCGTGCGCGACGACGATCGCCGCGGTGAAGTCGCCCACAATCGGCGACGGCACCCCGAACACGTTGCCGTCCCAGATGGCCGCGAAGGCGTCGACCGGGAGCACGATGCTGCCCTCGGTCGGCCGGCCGTCACCGTTCGGCGCGCGGTCCACGCCGCAGAAGAAGGCGTTCGCCTCGTCGGACGGGATCCGGTCCGACGCCCCGTCCTCGTCGAGGCAGTCGGTGGCGAACGTGGTGCCCGAGGCGATGAGAACACGACCGGGCGCCGGGTCGCCCCACCCGAGTTCGCCGAACCACCCACCCCACGTGTCATCGAGGTCGTCGAGCAGCGTCGTCAGGTAGCGGGGCACCGCCTTGTCGACGTTGGAGTCGTCCACCCCGCTGGTCATCAGGCCCGACGCGGGCGTCGCGAGTTTCGGGCAGTCGTCGGGCCGACATCGCGTCGGGTCCGCGTCGGACGGGGGCGACGTCGGGATGCCTGAGCGCCTCGCGGAACCCGGTGTCGCACTCGACGTCGCCCCGGGCGAGTGCGACGGGCTCGGCGCGGACGCGGGGGGCGGCGCGTCGGAGGGGATGAACGAGCACGCGCCGGTCGCCCCCAGCACGGCCACAGCCGACAGGATCACCGCCCCGCGCGTCCACCGAACACTGCCGCAAGTGCGCGGTGAACGGTGCGACGAGATGACACCCCGGCGCCGCGCGCGCCGTCCACGTCCTGGGATCACCCGGCGAATCTAACAGGCGAACACCCCTGTGACCTGCGGTTTGTCATCCATCCGAAGCACAGGCGAGCAGCGGCCGGAAACGCGGAGCCGATCAGCACCCGGCGGGTCGGGCGGGCGATGCCCTACCCTTTGTATCCGGGACCGGGACCCGGTCCGCGCGTCAGCGCCGAGACGTCCGTACAGCAAGCTGGAGAATCAGACCGTGAGTGTTGAAACCGACCCGAACCCGGCCTTCGCCGACTACGCCCATCCCGAGCGGTTGGTGTCAACGCAGTGGCTGTCGGCTCATCTCGGTGCGAAGGGACTCAAGATCATCGAGTCCGACGAGGACGTGCTGCTCTACGACATCGGCCACATCCCGACCGCGCAGAAGATCGACTGGCACCTGCACCTCAACGATCCGGTCACCCGCGACTACATCAACGGCGAGCAGTTCGCAGAGCTCATGCGCAGCAAGGGGATCGAACGCGACGACACCATCGTCATCTACGGCGACAAGTCGAATTGGTGGGCCGCGTACGCACTCTGGGTGTTCACCCTGTTCGGTCACGAGGACGTGCGCCTGCTCGACGGCGGACGCGACGCCTGGATGGCCGAGGACCGCGAGACCTCGTTCGACGTGCCGGAGTACCCGCGGTCGGACTACCCCGTCGTCGAGCGTGACGACTCGCTGATCCGCGCCTTCAAGCCGCAGGTCCTCGAGGCGCTCGGCTCCGAGCCGTTGATCGACGTCCGGTCGCCGCAGGAGTACACCGGCGAGCGGACCCACATGCCGGACTACCCGGAGGAGGGCGCCCTGCGCGGCGGTCACATCCCCACCGCGATCTCGATCCCGTGGGCCAAGGCCGCCGCTCCGGACGGCCGGTTCCGTCCGCGCGCCGAGCTCGAGGAGATCTACGGCGGACTCGACAAGGACACCCCGACGATCGCCTACTGCCGCATCGGCGAGCGCTCGTCGCACACCTGGTTCGTGCTGACCCACCTGCTGGGCTTCACGAAGGTCCGCAACTACGACGGTTCGTGGACCGAGTGGGGCAACGCCGTGCGCGTTCCCATCGCGGTCGGCGAAGAGCCGGGTGCGGCACCCGGCGGCGAGTGATCCCGGATCGACGATGAGCTTGCCCCCAGCCCTGGCAGAGATCGTCGAAGACTTTGCAGCACTTGGTGATTCCGACAAGGTCACCTTGCTCTTGGAATTCGCCGCCGAACTCCCCGACCTGCCCGAGCACCTGCAGACCGAGGCGATGGAACCGGTACCGGAGTGCCAATCCCCGGTGTTCCTGTCCGTCGACGCCGCCGATCCGCAATCGGTACGCCTGTACTTCTCCGCCCCGCGCGAGGCACCCACCACGCGCGGGTTCGCGGCGATCCTGCACCAGGGTCTCGACACCGCCTCGGCACAGGAGATCCTCGGCGTCCCGTCCGACTTCTACTACGAACTCGGACTGGGCGCCGCGGTGAGCCCGCTGCGGTTGCGCGGGATGGCGGGCATGCTCGCCCGGATCAAGGGGCAGGTGCGCAACCAGATCGCCGACACCGGGTCAGGCCGACCCGGCACATGAAGTTCATCCAGATCCGCGACGAACCGATCGCGCCGGGCGGTCTGGTCGAGTGGACGCCGTACGTGCCCGGCGGCCTCGGCGCGTGGGAACTCGACTCCCGCCTGACGTCTCACAACCACGAGGAGCATCTGCGCTCGGCATTCGAGTACCGCGCGCGGACACAGCGCGAGGGCGGCCGGGAGGCCTGGCTGGGGCTGTCCATCGAGTTCGACGGGCCGTTGTCGATCCCGGCCATCCGCAAGGTGCTGACGCAGTGGATCGACCGCCACGAGGTGCTGCGCAGCCACGTCGTCATCAAGGGATCCGGCCTGCAACGACTGACGACGCCGCCGGGCACGGTCAGGCTCAAGATGGGTCGCATCGGCTGGTACCCGGAGTCCGGCCCGCTCGTCGAACAACTCGGCGGCGCCTTCGACCGTGCGACGGCGCCGCTGCACTGGCCCGCCTACCTGTTCGCGACCGTCGGCCGCGAGGACTCGTTCACGCTGCTGTTCGCCGCCGACCACTCGCTCGTGGACGGCTATTCGCTGATCATGGCGCAGCAGGAGCTCGTCACGCTCTACCGCGCCGCGCGTGAGCACCGGAATCCGGCTCTGCCCGAGGTCGGCAGCTACGTCGACTTCAGCGCGGAGGAACGCCGCCTGGCCGACCAGACCGGCGCCGATCATCCGGCGATCGCGATGTGGAAGGAGTTCTTGAGCGCGGGTGGCGGCGACATGCCGACATTGTTGCGTTCGTCACATTCGCGTACCGCCCGCAGCCGCGAGGACCAGGACTACGCCGACGAGACGACCATCCCGCAGGAGTCGCTGTGGGGCGTCGTCGCCGACGACGACACCGCCAACCGGTTCACCGCGGTGTGCTCGGAGGCCGGTGGCACCCTCACCGCCGGCATCCTGGCCGCGTTCGCGGTGGTCCACCATGCGATGACCGGCGACCCCGAATTCCGTTGCGTGCTGCCCAGGCACACCCGCAACGACACCCAGTGGCTGGCCGCGTTGGGCTGGTTCGTGGGCCTGGCGCCGTTCTGGATCGACATGTCCGACTCCCCCACCTTCGACCAGGCCGTCGCGCGGTCCACCGAGGTGCTCAAACGGGGCCGTCAGGGCGCCTCCCTGCCATTCGAGCGGGTCGCGCAGCTGATCGGTTACCAGGGCGCCCCGCGGTTCGTGATCTCGTTCATCGACACCCGTTACGCGCCGGGCGCGGGGGCGGCCGACGCCGGCCGCGCGAAGGTGATCCGCAGCCACAGCTACTCGCCGCACGAGGTCTACATCTGGATCAACCGCACCCCGTCGGGCCTGCGGTATTCGGCCCGCTTCCCGCGGGAGTCGCCGCTGCGGGCCTATGGCGTCGCCGAGTCGTCGACGGAGTTCCCCTGGTCGACGGTCCCCGAGGCCGATCCGTCGCGACCTCTCCCCGACGCCGACGCCGCCGATCTGAACCCGGACATCGGCCCCGTGCACGCCTACCTGCGCGCTTTCTCCTTACTGGTGCGTCAGTTAGGTGATGCGAGCGCGTTCTCGAAAGCGATGTGACCCACGGCTCCACCGAACGATTGCTCGGTGGGCTAGGGTATTGGCCGGAAGGTCGCGATGCTGGACTCCCGGCGTCGTCCATCGCCCGAGCCGTCCGCATCCCGGTCGAGGAGGGTGTACCCCCGACTTGATCGTTGTCCGACAATCGTGTCGCACGCGCCACCGCGCGTCGCGAGCACCTGAGTACGAGTAAGGCCCAGGAGAACAAGTGCCCAGTACCTCAATCAGCAAGGTCCTCATCGCCAATCGCGGCGAGATCGCTGTTCGCGTCATCCGCGCAGCCCGGGATGCGGGCATCGCGAGTGTCGCCGTGTACGCCGAGCCGGACGCGAACGCGCTGTTCGTGAAGCTCGCCGACGAGGCATTCGCGCTGGGCGGTCAGACCTCGGCCGAGTCGTACCTGGTGTTCGACAAGATCCTCGACGCCGCGAAGAAGTCCGGCGCCGACGCCATCCACCCCGGCTACGGTTTCCTGTCGGAGAATGCCGACTTCGCCCAGGCCGTCATCGACGCCGGGCTGATCTGGATCGGCCCGTCGCCGCAGTCCATCCGCGACCTCGGTGACAAGGTCACCGCGCGCCACATCGCGCTCAAGGCCAACGCCCCGATGGCCCCGGGCACCAAGGATCCGGTCAAGGACGCCGACGAGGTCGTCGCGTTCGCCAAGGAGCACGGCGTGCCCGTGGCCATCAAGGCCGCCTTCGGTGGCGGTGGCCGCGGCATGAAGGTCGCCTACACCATCGAGGAGATCCCGGAGCTGTTCGAGTCGGCCACCCGAGAGGCCGTCGCCGCCTTCGGCCGCGGCGAGTGCTTCGTCGAGCGCTACCTCGACAAGGCCCGCCACGTCGAGGCCCAGGTCCTCGCCGACCAGCACGGCAACGTCATCGTCGCCGGTACCCGCGACTGCTCGCTGCAGCGTCGCTTCCAGAAGCTCGTCGAGGAGGCCCCCGCGCCGTTCCTGACCGACGAGCAGCGCACCCGGATCCACGAGTCCGCCAAGGCCATCTGCCGCGAGGCCGGCTACTACGGCGCGGGCACCGTCGAGTTCCTGGTCGGCAACGACGGCCTGGTCTCCTTCCTCGAGGTCAACACCCGCCTGCAGGTGGAGCACCCGGTCACCGAGGAGACCGCAGGCATCGATCTCGTCCGCCAGCAGTTCCGCATCGCCAACGGCGAGAAGCTGGAGATCACCGAGGACCCGACCCCGCGCGGTCACGCCTTCGAGTTCCGCATCAACGGCGAGGACGCCGGCCGCAACTTCCTGCCGGCCCCCGGGCCCATCACCGTCTACCGCGAGCCGTCGGGCCCCGGTGTGCGCGTCGACTCCGGTGTCGTCGAGGGCGATGTCATCGGCGGCCAGTTCGACTCGATGCTCGCCAAGCTGATCGTGACCGGCGAGACCCGCCGGCAGGCCCTCGAGCGTGCCCGTCGCGCCCTGGCCGAGTTCCAGGTCGAGGGCCTGGCCACGGTCATCCCGTTCCACCGCCACATCGTGGAGAACCCCGCCTTCGTCGGCGACGGTGAGAAGTTCGACGTCTACACCAAGTGGATCGAGACCGATTGGGAGAACCCGATCGAGCCGTACACCGGTGGCGAGGCCATCGAGGAGGACGACTCCGCTCCGCGCCAGAAGGTCGTCGTCGAGGTCGGCGGACGCCGCGTCGAGGTGTCGCTGCCGGGCGATCTCGCCCTCGGCGGCGGCGGCGCGTCGGCCAACGGCGTCGTCCGCAAGAAGCCGAAGGCCCGCTCACGCAAGAAGGGTGGCGGCGCAGCCGTCTCCGGTGACGCCGTGGCCGCTCCGATGCAGGGCACCGTCGTGAAGGTCGCCGTGGAGGAGGGCCAGGAGGTCTCCGCGGGCGATCTGGTGGTCGTGCTCGAGGCCATGAAGATGGAGAACCCGGTCACCGCCCACAAGGACGGCGTGGTCACCGGCCTGTCCGTCGAGGCCGGCGCCGCGGTCACCCAGGGCACCGTGCTGCTGGAGATCAAGTAGTCCCCTGCGCCGCCTGAGGCGCGAGGAGCGAACGCTGCGAGCCACGAAGGCCGGTGTCCCGACGTCACCGGCCTTCGTGGCTCGCCTCGCTTCCCGCCATCCGACCCGAGGACATCGTGCAACCAGTCGAGATCAATGCCGGGACGTGGTACCTACGCGCGCTTCGAGCGGACGACCGGATCACCGACGTGCCGGCGTTGACCCATCTCGGGGTCGACTCCCCCGCCGGCTACGTGGCGGCGGCCGAGGGGGGCTGGGCATCGGAGACCCGCTTCGTGTGGGCGGTCTGCATCCCCACCACCGGCGAACTCGTCGCGCTCGTCGGCGTGACTCCCGCGGGCAGAGAAGGCCGACTCTGGGGCCGGGCCCGCGAGGGCTACGACGAGGCGCTCGACGCCGCGATCGGACCCGTGTCGAGGTTCGCCGAGGGCGCGCTGGGGTTGAACGTCGACGGCGAGTTCGCGCGCGGTGTTCGCTGACGGCCCCGCCGTCCGCCTCCGGTGCCCCTGAGCCTGTCCGTACGCGTCCTGTCCACCCCTCTGGTGGCCCGCGGAGGAGCGAGTCGGAAGACGCCTCCGCCAAGTGATGTCGCCCGCGACACCAGATGTCTGCGGCTTCGACGATGTCGCCCATACGGATCGACATCGATCAGCAGAATCGCGTCCTCGTCGCCGGGGCGGGCAAACGCCACAAGCGCGGGGAACGGCGATCGCTCACCGTTCCCCGCGCTCGGAATGACGTTGCGCGGCTTGTTATGTACGGCTAGGTCGTCGCGTTGGCGAACGACTCGAGATTGCTGGTGGCCTCGATGTACTCGCTCACCCAGCGCTCGATGACCGCGGAGGTCTTCTCGACCTTCTTGAACTGCCCGACCACCTGGCCGACCGGGTTGAAGGCGACGTCGATGCTCTCGTCGGGGTACTTGTGCGTCGCCGCGACCGCCATGCCGGACACCATGTACTGCAACGGCATTCCCAGCGGATCCGGATTGTTGGGGTCCTCCCACGCCTCGGTCCAGTCGTTGCGCAGCATGCGGCACGGCTTGCCGGTGAACGACCGGCTGCGCACGGTGTCGCGGCTCGACGCGTTGATGTAGGTCTGCTGCTGGACCGGGGTGTTCTCGGCCTCTTCGACCATCAGCCACTGCGACCCGCTCCACGCGCCCTGCGCGCCGAGCGCGAGCGCGGCCGCGATCTGCTCCCCGCTGCCGATGCCGCCGGCGGCCAGAACCGGCCGCGGCGCAACCTCTTTCACCACCTGCGGCCACAGCACGATCGAGCCGACCTCGCCGCAGTGGCCGCCGCCCTCGCCGCCCTGGGCGATGATGATGTCGACACCGGCGTCGGCGTGCTTGCGGGCCTGCTTGGGCGATCCACACAGTGCCGCGACCTTGCGGCCGGTGGCCTGGATCTTCTCGATCATGTCCTTCGGCGGCGTGCCGAGCGCGTTGGCGATCAGCGTGACCTTGGGATGCTGCAGCGCGATCTCGACCTGCGGGGTCGCGGTCGCCTCGGTCCAGCCGAGCAGCTGCAGCGAGTTGTCGTCCTCCTCGTTGAGCGGGACGCCGTGGTCGACGAGCAGCTTGCGACCGAACTCCAGCGTCTCCTGGGGAACCATCGACTGGAGCATCTTGGTGAGCTCCTCGGCCGACATGTTCGCGTCCATGCCCTCGTACTTGTTCGGGATGACGATGTCGACGCCGTACGGGCGATCGCCGATGTGCTCGTCGATCCAGTTCAGCTCGATCTCGAGTTGCTCGGGAGTGAATCCGACCGCGCCGAGCACGCCGTAGCCGCCGGCCTTGCTCACCGCGACGACCACGTCGCGGCAGTGCGTGAACGCGAAGATCGGGAACTCGATGCCGAGCTCGTCGCAGATCGGGGTGTGCATACAGACTCCTCGCCGGTCAGAATTAGAACGTGTTCTAATCTGGATACCAGGTCGCACAGGCACGGACAACCATTTCGCCGAACGCTCTGTGAATTCGTCACCAGACTTGTCGGACCCCTGCCCTATCCTGCAGTTGTCAGGTGGTCCTCCCGGTTCCGGTGAGGCGCCTCCCGCCTCGCCTCGGGGCAGCGCAGTTCCGCCCCGCTCGGGGCACCCCACAGTTCCGCCCCGTCCTCGGGGCACTCAGAGCCGGCCCGTGTGCCGCGCCGGGTCCACCCGGTGCCGGGATGCCGGCTCGGAAAGGGGAACGTCATGTCCGACACCCACTTCGATCACCCGTCCGTCGACGGCCCCGGCCTCGACAGCGCGGTCGAGAACGCCTGGCGCGAGTTCGAGGCCCGGCTCGCGCGGCGGCTGGCGACGCTCGGGGACTGCCAGATGGTCTTCATCACGCCGTCCGCCGAGATCGCGAACGACCGGCGGTTCGCGATCCGCGCAGGACGGCCGGGCGGAGTCCGGGTCACCGTCGCCTGCCCGGTCGACGATCCGCGGCGACTCGTCGAACTCGGCTGGAGATCCACCGCGGACGGCCGACTCATCCGCGAGGAGCCGCCGAGCCGGGCCGGCGTGATCGCCGGACTCGTCGAGCGGACACTGCGCGAGCACTGGTCGATGCCCGCGCCGGCGTTCCTCGCCGACACTGGCCGTCCGCACCCGGATTGGTGCCCGATCGTCGCCGCCGAGGAGATGGGACCCGATGCCGTACGCGACCTGGTGAAGCACGACATCGAGACCTGGTTCGGCGGGCACCTCCCGCTCCGCGCCGACGGCACCCTGCAGCTGCCGACCGGACCGGTCGAGGCGTCCATCGGCGTCAGCCGCGAGGAGCCGCGGATCGACGTCTTCGCTCGGGTCGCGACCGACATGCACCCGCGCTTCGCCGACACCGTGGTCGCCGATGTCGCGACCAGGCATCCCGGCGTCGAACTCGTTCTCGACGGCGCCGACCTGTTCGCCGTCCGGTCGATCAGCGCGTCGCCTACCACCGCGAACGCCTGTTCATCGGTCTCCACGACTGGTTCTCCTTCGTCGACACGGCCCTGCCCACAGCGCTTCGACCACTGCGCGACAGACGCACCGCTGCACGGCGAATCCCCTCGCGCGGCGCACGACTCGTCAACCGCGTGCCGTCCTTGCGGCCGCCGGCAAGCGCATATTGAGACCCCCAACGTCAGACCCGACAGGAAAGGCGACGATGACCGACAACGTTCACAGCCAACCGCGCAAGAAGATCCTCTACGTCGACATGGACAACACCCTGGTCGACTTCCGCTCCGGCATCGACAAGCTCAGCGAGGCCGAACGCAAGCGCTTCGACGGCAGCCTCGACGAGGTGCCCGGCATCTTCTCTCTCATGGACCCGATGCCCGGCGCGATCGCGGCCTACCGCGAACTGGCAACGCTCTTCGACACCTACATCCTCTCGACCGCGCCGTGGGACAACCCGATGGCGTGGACCGAGAAACTGCTCTGGGTCAAGATGCACTTCGGTCGCGACGCGAGTTCACCGGCCTACAAGCGGGTGATCCTGTCGCACCACAAGAACCTCAACCACGGCGACTTCATCATCGACGACCGGACCGCGCGCGGGGTCGACGCCTTCGTGGGCGAGCACATCCACTTCGGTCAGGCGCCCTTCGAGGACTGGGAGAAGGTCCTGGAGTACCTGCGCGGCAAGGCCTGAGCGCCGGTACATCCCGGGACGAGGGCCGCGGATGGGCCGCAGTGTGCCGTATCCGCGGCGATGGCTGGTCGCGTCTACCTCTCCCAGTGTCCGTAGGGCGTACGCGCGGTCTCGGTGTCGCCGTAGATGATCGCGCGCTCACGTCGTGAGCCCGTCAGCAGCGTGGCGCTCCAGTTCATCACGGTGCCCATCCGGTTGCGGGCGCCGGCCAGGAACGCGATGTGGATCACGCCCCACGCCAGCCATCCCGGGAGGCCCCGCATGTGGAGCCGGCCGGACTGCACGATGGCGTGACGCCGCGCGATGTAGGCGGCGGTGCCGAGGTCCCGGTACTTGAACGGCGCCCTGTTCGCCTTCCCCGCAACCTCATCGGCGATCACGCGACCCGCGTGATGCCCGCTCTGCATGGCAACCTCCGCGACACCGGGCAGATTGTCGTAGGCCATCATGTCCCCGCACACGAAGACCTCCGGGTGCCCGGGCACGGACATGTCGTCGGTGACGGGGATGCGGCCCGACCGGTCCTGCTCGACGCCGAGCGCCTGCGCCAGGGTGGCCGCGAACGGCACCGCCTCGACGCCGGTCGTCCACAACGTGGTGCGTGCCGGGTAGATCTCCTTGTGCTTGTCGGATTTCCGCGTCGTCTCGACGAAGTCGTCACCGACGCCGGTCACGTGCACGCCGAGGACCGTCTCCACCCCGAGCTTGTCGAGGGCCTTCTGCGCACTCGACGACAGATGCTCGTCGAACGACGGCAGCACCCGGTCCCCGCCGTGCAGGAGCAGCACCCGCGCCCGCGACGGGTCGATGGAGTCGTACTCGCGTTCCAGCGCCCGGGTGGCCAGCTCCCGGATCTGACCGGCCAGTTCGACCCCGGTCGGCCCGCCGCCGGCCACGGCGAAGGTCAGCCACGCCGATTGTTCCTCCGGGTCGTCGATCGTCTCGGCCATCTCGAAGGCGGTCATGATCTTGCGCCGGATGACATGGGCGTCGTCGAGGGTCTTCATGCCCGGTGCGAACCTGGCGAACCGGTCGTTGCCGCGGTAAGCGGTGCGCATGCCCGCGCCCACGACGAGATAGTCGTACGGCACCCGGAACCTCGACAGGTCCAGCCGGTCGACGACGACCTCCCGCGCATCGACGTCGATGTCTGCCGCCTCGCCGAGCACCACGTCGAGGTTGCGGTGGCGTCGTGTCAGATGCCGGATCGGCGACGAGATCGCGCCCTCCGACAGCAGGCCCGTGGCGCACTGATACAACAACGGCTGGAAGACATGACTCGTGCTGCGGTCGATCAGCGTGACGTCGACCTGCGCCTTCTTGAGCCTTCGGGCGCAGTGGATGCCGGCGAATCCTGCACCGATGATGACGACTCTGGGTCTCGCGTGGGCCATGCGCAGATTGTTACAGACAGGTGGGTGGGGCCGCCGGACATCGCGCCCCGATTCGACGCCGTGGCCGACCGCGTGGTTTGGACGGGGGCATGCCGGGTACCCGCGCGAACGTGGAAGCCACGGTTTCGCTCTCCGTCGACGGCGTACAACGCGACGTCACGGTCGACACACGCACCACCCTGCTGGACTGCCTGCGCGACCGGCTCGGCGTCTTCTCCCCGAAGAAGGGCTGCGATCACGGTCAGTGCGGCTCGTGCACCGTGCTCGTCGACGGCCGGCGGATCGTCAGCTGCCTGTCGTTCGCGGTCATGTACGACGGCGCCACGATCATGACCGCCGACGGACTCGTCGCCGGCGGTCTTCACCCGGTTCAAGAGGCGTTCATCGACGCCGATGCCTTCCAGTGCGGTTACTGCACGCCTGGTCAGGTCTGTTCGGTCGTCGGCATGATCGACGAGGCGAAGGGCGGCCACCCCAGCCACGCCACCGAGGACCTGGACCCCGACGCGTCCGCCGAGCCTCTGACGGACGACGAGATCCGGGAGCGGATGAGCGGCAACCTGTGCCGCTGCGCCGCGTATCCGAACATCCTGGCCGCGATCCGACAGGTGGTCGGCGGATGAGACCGTTCGCCTACGAACGCGCCACCGACGTCGCCGGGGCCGTCGCCTTCCTCGCCGACCATCCGGGCGCCCGGCCGATCGCGGGCGGCACCAACCTGGTCGACCACATGAAACTCGGCGTCGCCGATCCTTCGGCGCTCGTGGACATCTCGCACCTCGACCTGGATCAGATCTCCGAGAACCCCGACGGCTCCCTGCGTCTCGGCGCCACCGCCCGCAACGCCGACACCGCCGCCCATCCTCTCGTCCGCCGCCGCCATCCGATGCTCGCCCGCGCCCTGCTGTCCGGCGCGTCACCCCAGTTGCGCAACCTGGCGACCAACGGCGGAAACCTGCTGCAACGCACGCGGTGTGTCTACTTCCAGGACGTGACGACGCCCTGCAACAAGCGCGAACCCGGCACCGGCTGTTCGGCTCTCGGCGGGCACACGCGTCAACACGCCATTCTCGGCGCCTCCGACGACTGCGTCGCCACCCACCCGTCGGACATGGCCGTCGCGCTCGCCGCACTCGACGCGCGGGTCGTGGTCCACGGCCCCGACGGCGAGCGCCGGCTCGACCTGCGCGCGCTGTACCGGCTTCCGGGCGCACATCCCGACCGTGACACAGTCCTCGAACCGACCGACGTGATCGTCGCCATCGAGGTGCCCCCGCCACGCCCGGATTCGGCGTCGACGTACCGCAAGGTCCGCGACCGCGCGTCGTACGCGTTCGCCCTCGTGTCGGTCGCCGCAGAGGTCAGCACCGACGACGGCGAGGCGATTCGCGACGCCCGCATCGCCTTCGGGGGTGTCGCACACAAGCCGTGGCGGGCCGAACGAGCCGAGGCCGTCCTGCGCGGCAACCGCCCGTCGGCCGAGCTGTTCGCCGCCGCCGCTGACGCGGAACTCGCCGACGCGCGTCCCCTGGACGGCAACGCCTTCAAGATCCCGTTGCTGCGGCGCACCCTCGCGTCGGTGCTGAGGGACCTCTGCCAGACCGCGGAGCGGTCGAGATGAGCACGATCGGCACCTCCAGTCCCCGAATCGACGGCGCCCACAAGATCCGCGGCACCGCCCCGTACGCGTTCGAGCATGTCTCCGACGCCCTGTACCTGTGGCCGATCACCGCGACGGCGGCCCGCGGCCGGGTCACATCCGTCGACTCCGCCGTCGCCGTCGCCACCGATGGCGTCGAACTGGTCCTCACGGTGTTCGACGCGCCGCGCCTGGCCGACACCTCGGACGGAGATCTCACCATCCTCCAGTCCCCCGAGATCTCCTATCGCGGTCAGCTGATCGGCGCCGTGGTCGCCCGGACTCCCGAGATCGCCCGGGAGGCAGCGGCATCGGTGCTCGTCGAACATCTCGCCGAGGACCACGACACCGTCTTCCGCGTCGACCACCCCGATGCCCATCGCCCGCAGAAGGTCAACGGCGGATTCGAGACCACCTCTCGGACAGGCGAACCCGACCGTATCCTCGACGACCCGCCGGCGGACACCGTCGTCGTCGACGAGTGGTATTCGACTCCCGAAGAACACAACAACCCCATGGAACCGCACACCGTCGTCGCGATCTGGGCACCGGCGGAGCAGGTCCTCACCCTGTACGACTCCACCCAGTCGACGCAGGGCGTGGTGTCGTCTCTGGCACCGGTCCTCGGACTCGAACCCGAGCAGATGCGCGTCATCGCACCGCATGTCGGGGGTGGTTTCGGCTCCAAGGGATCACCGCACTCCCACGACGTCCTCGCCGCGATGGCCGCCATGCGACTGCCCGGGCGGGCCGTCAAGTTCGCGGTGCCGCGGCAGCACATGTTCGCCTACGTCGGCCATCGCGCATCGACTCGCTCGCGTGTCCGCCTCGCCGCCGGACTCGACGGCCGAATCTCCGCGCTCGTCCACGAGGCGTGGGTCCACAGCGCACGGGCCAAGGAGTTCGCCGAGCAGGCGGCCGTCTCGTCGCGGATGATGTACACCGCCGACCACCGCCGCACCGACCACCACGTGGTCCCGCTCGACGTGCCCCCTCCGTTCTGGATGCGGGCCCCGGGCGAGGCGCCCGGCATGTTCGCGGGCGAGGTGGCGATGGACGAACTCGCCGAGCGGCTGGGCATGGACCCGATCGAACTGCGGGTCCGCAACGAGCCGGCCGACGACCCGGAGTCCGGCAAGCCGTGGTCGTCGCGGCGTCTCGTCGACTGTCTCCGTCTCGGAGCAGACAGGTTCGGCTGGGATCGGCGCCCTGCGCCCTCGGCCCATCGGGACGGACGATGGCTGGTCGGGTACGGCGTCGCGTCGTCGACCTACCCGCACATGGTGAACCCGGGTAACGAGGCGGCGATCTCCCACCGCAGCGGACGCTTCTCGGTCAGGATCGCGGCCACCGACATCGGAACCGGCGCCTGGACCGCGCTCACTCTGATCGCGGCCGACGCGCTCGGTGTCGCCGCGGATCGGATCGACCTGCAGATCGGCGACAGCGTGCTTCCGAAGGCCACCGTCGCGGGCGGATCGTCGGGCACGTCGTCGTGGGGTTCGGCGATCGTGTCGGCGGCCCGGCGATTCCGCGAGCGGTACGGCGAGAACCCACCTGAGGCGGCGGAGGTCACGGCCACTACGGAGCAGAACCCCGACACCGAGAGGTTTCGGATCTCCTCGTTCGGTGCGCACTTCGTCGAGGCGCACGTCGACGCCGACACCGGCGAGATCCGTATCCCGCGCATGCTCGGCGTGTTCTCGATAGGACGCGCCATCAACCCGCGGACCGTGCGGTCACAGCTGATCGGCGGCATGACCTTCGGCATCTCGATGGCCCTGCACGAGGAGAGCGTCCGGGACCCGCGGTTCGGTCACGTCGTCACACAGGACCTCGCCGAATATCACATACCGGTGCACGCCGACATCGCCGACGTGGACGCCGTCTGGCTCGACGACGCGGACGAGCATGCGACTCCGATGGGTTCGCGCGGCGCAGGCGAGATCGGGATCGTCGGCAGCGCCGCCGCGGTGGTCAACGCGGTTCACGACGCGACCGGTGTGCGGGTCCGCGATCTCCCGGTCCGTCTCGACGACCTTCTGGACGGTCTGCCCGACCGGTAGCGCCGGCGCTCTTCGCCCCGTGCGAGGTCCGTGCCCAGCTCGAGCGTTGACATGTTGCCCGGCGTCAGGCCCTCGTGGCCGACAGGCCCGCTCGGTGGACGGAGACCTGTCGGCGGATGCCCGCCTGGATGATCGACGGACCCTCAGACCGCTCCAGGGTATGCCGACCAGCCCGGCACCGACGGCGCCGTCGGCCACGGTTGGTCGCCCTCGGCGGGCAGCCACCGCGGCAGGGCCGCCGGAGTCGTTGCGTCGCACGCCTTCTGATCCGCGGTCGGCGTCGGGTAGAGCGCGGCGAAATCGTAGCGCGAGGTGTACCAGCCGCCGAACACATCGGTGCCCGGAGTACGTTCCCCACCTCGGGGGGCGGCATTCGGTTCATCGCCGACCCTCCGGATGTCGATCTCCACCGGCCGGGGTGTGTCGAACCCGATGGCCCATCGCCCGGCGTGCTGTACCGACCGATACCCATGGCGGCACAGGATGATCCGCGTCCTGTCGACGTCGTCGACCCGGCGCAGCCCGGTGTAGAACGCGGTGCCGACCTGACGTCGGTCCGGCGTCACCTCCGTCGGGTATGCCGTGATCATCTGATCGATGTTCGACGGTGACGCCTCGACGAATCCCGGGTACCCCCAGACCGGAGATGCGCCCGCGGTGGCGAGTTCGAAGGATTCCACCCAGGCGCGGACGAACGTCCCCTCCGAGGACTGCGGGTCCAGGACCGGCGTCGACGGCCACCGGAAGGTGATGTCGAGGCCGGGTGGCATGTGTTCGTCCTGCACCGGGTGCGCCGAGTGGCGGGTGCCCGGGTCGGACGATCCGACGAGCACCGTCAGCCCCAGCCCGCCGACGACCGCAGCGGCCACCACTGCCGCCACCACCACGAGGAGTCGACGGCGGTGCGCTCGCGTCATGCTGATCACCTTCTTCGGTGACGGGGCCTTCGGATGACCACATTTCTCGTGCTCACCCGATTCTTTTCTGCACCCTATTCATCGTCGTGCGACAGATATGCCTTCTACAGGCAGCGGATCGGCGACGAGAAGGTCTCGAATCGGCAAAGGCGACGGGAACGCGGACAGATTTCTCGTCGAACGACGCCGCAATTCCCTGACCCGAGTCCCCGGGCACCGGAAGGCACCGGAGGGAACCGACGAGCGGGAATACGGATGTTCGCGACGAAACGGAACGGCCGCACAGCTCCTGATCAGGCCTCCGAGATCTTGTGGATGAGCTCTGCGGGGCTCCTGGTCTTCGTCTATGATCGAACATACATTCGATACGCAGAGCTCGGGGGTGAGCGTCGTGACCGACACCGTTGCAGTTGAAAATCTCCGTTCATTCCGACGGACCCTCCGACGCCGCCGAGAATCTCGATTCGATTCACGAGCTCATCGACAGGCTTCTGCAGGCCGAGATGACCCCGCTGACCGATGCGCAGGTGGAGTATGAGGCCGCCGAAACCGAGCGCGCCAGAAACCGTTTGGCGTTCGCCGGTGATCAGCAGGTGATGGAGGTCGCCGCCCGCGATCTGCCGCGCAAGACCGGCCGGCGCAACATCCTGGCCTACATTCACGATGTGCTGGGGATGACCGGTCCGGGACGCCGCCGCGCCGAGGCTGAAGCCACCGCCACGTTCACCGACCTCACCGGCCAACCCCTCGAACCCGAACTGCCCACCCTGGCCGCAGCTTTCGCCGACGGACGCGTCGGGCCCGATCACGTACACGCGGTCATGGACGTGCTCGATCAGATCCCCGCCGCAGTAGCCCATGACGTGAAGGCTGCTGCCGAGCGGACGATGGCCGAGTACGCGACCTGGATGACACCACCGGAGATCGAACGCGCCGGCGCCCGCCTGCCGGCACACCTCGACCCCGACGGCACGCTCACCGACCTCGACGACCGCAGACGACGCCGCAAGCTCTGGATCAACCGCCAACGCGCCGATGGCACATCGAAACTGACCGCCACCCTCACCCCAGAACTCCGCGCCCGGCTCGCAACCTTCCTCGACGTGTGGGCGCGCCCCGGCATGAACAACCCCGACGACCCCGACTCACCGACCGGATCGATCCAGGACGCCGACCCCGAGGCTCTAAGAAACGGCCGCGCAACGGGATCCGCGTACCCCGGCACAGATACAGCACGACGCCCTCAACGCACTGCTGAAAGCGGTGTTCGAAGACGGGTTGCTCGGCCGCACCCATCGCGGGTTGCCCATCCAACTGATCGTCAAAGCCGACCTCGCCGGCCTCTCCCGAGGCACCGGGCTGGCGGCCACCGCCGATGGCACCCTCATCGACATCGAAGATCTGATCAGGACAGGCGCCACAGTGCAACCATGGCTAGCGGTGTTCGTCGACGCCACCGCCGCACCGCCGTACCTCGGACGCGGCACACGCCTGGCGTCGATGGAACAACGCCTGGCGTCGTTCGCCCGTCCCGGCGGTGAAAGCTGCTCCGCGCCCGGTTGTGATGTGCCCGCCACGCGGGTGGAGATGCAACACGCCGACAAAGACCGGGGTGACGGTGGTGGTACCGATATCGACAACCTCACCCCGGCCTGCACCTGCCATCACCACATGATCGGCAACCGCCCCCGCGACCACACCACCCGGACGATCGGCAGCGGACCCGACGCCGGGCGCTGCACCTGGCAACTCAACACCGCACCCGGCACACCACCCCGACGCCCGCGGATCAACCGAAAACCCGACATCGGGCAACGGTTCCGGCAGACCTCACCGAGATCCGCGACGACCTCCACACCACATCCGAACCCGGGCCGCCCGACGATCCGCCACGCCCACCACGGTTCCACTACACCGACCTGCAGAACGCCACACCGGCCGAACTCGCGCTCTACGCCGCACGACTCGACCACGCCTACCCGAACTGACACCGCCTTCTGGATGCCGTCCGCGCGACGGCCCTCCTTGATGAGAGTGGACGTGCTTGTCGAGTTCTCCACCACGGCGTGCCGCAGCCGGCAGACATCAGGACCGCGATTCGTCATACTGATTATTCGTCATACCGAATTGTCTCGATGTCCCGTGAAAGGACGCCATGGTCCCCGCCGCCGCGATCTTCGTCGGCTTCCTCCTGTCCAACATGGCCAGTCCTGTGTACCCGCTGTGGCAGGACGAACTCGGGTACTCGGCCGCGTTCACGACGGTGATCTTCTCCGGCTACCCCGCCGGCGTGTTCGTGGGACTGCTGGGCCTCGGCCGACTCATCGACCAAATCGGGTGGGCGCGTGCGCTCGCCGCCGCGCTCGCCTGCTGCGTGATCGGGGCGTCGATCTTCGCCGCCGCGCCCGGCCCGTGGTGGCTGCTGGCCGCGCGGTTCGTCAGTGGCGTCGCCGCGGGAGTCTGCGCATCGTGCGGGGCGGCGGCGGTGACCGAGAGTTTCGAGCGCCGGGGCAGCAGGGCCGGCCCGTCCGTCGCCGGGCTGAGCATTTCCGCCGGTCTGGCCTGCGGTCCACTCCTGGGCGGCATCTTCGCGGACCTGCCGCTGTGGCCGACGCAGCTGATCTTCGTCATGGAAGCCGCGCTGGCCGCCGTGATCGGAGTCCTCGTGATCACCATGACGCGGTCGGGCGGGCCGGCCTCGCCGCGCCACCACGACGGCCACGCGCGCATACCCGACGCCCCCGCCGATCCCGAACGGCGTCGGCAGGTGTTGACCGCCGCGTGTGCACTCGCATTCTCCTCCGGCATCACGTGCGCGATCTACATGTCGATCGGTTCGGGATTCCTGCGCAACACGCTCGGCACCACGAGCACGACGGCCGCCGGACTTCTCGTCTTCCTGGTGTTCGCCTCGGCGGTCTCCGGGCAGCTGCTGTTCGCCCGCGCATCGTGGACAGCACAGGGCGGGACGGCGCTGGCCATCGGAGCGATCGCCGCGGCCGCTCTCGTTGTCGGCGTGGCGACGTCTACCGCATGGGTGCTGTTCGTGTCCGCGTCGTTCTCCGGCGCGGCCCAGGGGCTGGCTCAGATCGCCGGTCTCTCGATGGTCCGTTCGGTGACGAACCTTGCGCGACTTCGCGGCGGGTACGCACTCTTCAACGCCGCGTCGTACCTCGGAGGCGGCGGGAGCGTGCTCGTCGCCGGCGGTCTGCTGACCTTCACCGCGATGGGCACGACGATGGTGATCCTCGCGGTGTCCGTCGGCGTGCTGACGGCGATGTCGGCGGTCATGCTCGCCACGCTCGTCAGGACGCGGGATCAGTCCGGGACGTCGATGTCGATCCCCGACGCGAGGTCGGAACACTCGACCTCGCGCACCTCATGACCCCGCAGATACGGCTGCGCTCCCACGTCTCCGCCGATGACCTCGACCGCCGGCCGCAGATGATCGGCACCGAGGTACACGGGGTGCCCGGGCCTGCCGCCGAAGACCGCCCGGACCAGCGCATCCGTACGACGCCCGGCAGCGTCGAGCACCCGGCTCACCACCGCGCTGCCGACGTCCGGCGTGTCAACGGTGTGTAACAGGACGCTGTACGTCCCAGGCCTCGCCAAAGCCTCACCGAGCACCGCAGCCACCGAGTGCCCGACCCCCTTCGACCAGTCCTCGACGATCAGAGCAGAGGCACCGCGGGGCGGCTCGACGATGGCCGCGCCCATCGCGACGACCACCTCGTCGCATCCACCATCCCGCAGCGCCGCGACCGCCAGATCCAACCAATCACCGTCATGGGCAAGGATTTTCGGTTGTCCATAACGGCTGCCCGCGCCCGCGGCGAGGACCGCACCCAGCACCTCGACCCCGGGGGCGTCACCGCTCGTCGAGTGGTCGATCGCGTCGTCGTGCACGCATCCACTCTTCCCTACCCGTGTCCACCGACGCCAGGTAAACGCTTGTGAAATCTTCGGTCCCCGACGAGCGGACCGCGCCGCACGGCGCCACCATTTACCCTGCCGGGCCGACTCGGGAACGAGTCGCGGAATCGAGCCGCACCGACCGGGACGGTCGGTGGGGAGGGGATGAGGCAGCGATGGCCACCGACGCAGCATCCGCGGGTCAGAAGCGGAAGAAGAAGGTCCACCCCGTCGACCAGGTACCCCCGGTCGGCAAGATGATCACGCTCGGCGTGCAGCACGTCGTGGCGTTCTACGCCGGCGCGGTGCTGGTGCCGCTGCTCATCGCCCGGGCCATCGACCTCGATTCCGAGGCGCTGACGATGCTCATCACCGCCGACCTGTTCACCTGCGGCATCGCGTCGCTGTTGCAGGCGGTCGGCATCTGGAAGATCGGCGTCCGGCTCCCCCTTCTGCAGGGCATCACGTTCGCCACCCTCGCACCGGTCATCAAGATCGCCAACGACCACGGCGGCGGCCGCGTCGGGCTGCAAACCGTCTACGGCGCGGTCATCGCCGCAGGCCTGTTCACGTTCCTGATCGCGCCGTTCTTCGCGAACCTCATCCGCTTCCTGCCGCCGGTGGTGACCGGCACCCTCATCGCGATCATCGGCATCTGCCTCATCCCGGTGGGCGCGGGCGACGCCGTCAGCGACCCGGACACCCACATCCACGACAGCTCCAACCCGAGGTGGGTCCTCTACGCGTTCGGCACCATCGTGCTCATCGTGCTCATGCAACGGTTCCTACGCGGATTCATGGGCACGATCGCGGTGCTCCTGGGTCTGGTCATCGGCACCGCTGTGGCGTGGCTCCTGGGCGACACCGGGTTCGAGATCGTCGGCGAGGCGTCCTGGGTCGGCTTCACCCCGCCGTTCGCATTCGGCTGGCCCCGCTTCGACATCGTCGCCATCGTCTCGCTGATCGTGGTGCTGCTGGTGGTGGCCGTGGAGTCGACCGGATCGGTGTTCGCGACCGGAGAGATCGTCGGCAAGCGCATCAAGAAGGAGGACATCGCCGCCACCGTCCGCGCCGACGGTCTGGCCACGATGATCGGCGGCTCGTTCAACTCTTTCCCGTACACCGCGTTCTCCGAGAACGTCGGCCTGGTCCGGCTGACGGGGGTCAAGAGCCGCTGGGTGGTCGCCGCAGCCGGCGTCATCATGATCCTGCTCGGTCTGCTGCCGAAGGTCGCCAAGATCGTCGAGTGCATCCCCGCGCCGGTGCTCGGCGGCGCCGCGTTGATCATGTTCGCGACCGTCGCCGTCGTCGGCATCCAGATGCTGACCTCGGTCGACTTCACCGACCACCGCAACCTGATCATCGCGGCCACCTCCCTGGCGGTGGCGCTGTACGTCCAGTTCTCGCAGTCGTCGGGCCCCTCGCAGGTCATCGACGTCGACGGCAACGTCGTCGACACCCCGGCCACCCCGGGCGTCGACCAGGCGATGCCGAACATCTTCCTGCAGATCCCGTTCTCGACCGGCATCACGATGGGCGCGATCACCGCGATCCTGTTGAACCTCTTGTTCTTCCACGTCGGCAGAAGGGGCCCGGCCGTTGCCGGCGCGGGGTCGATCACCCTCGACGAGGTGAACGAGATGTCGCTGGAGAAGTTCCGCGAGACCTTCGGCCATGTCGTGCAGGACGTCGACTGGGTCCTCGACCGCGCCTACGCGCAGCGGCCGTTCGAGGATGTGCACGATCTGCGCAGCGCCTTCCAGGAGGCGATGCTCACCGGCAACGATGCCGAGCAGCTCGAGCTCATCCAGGCCTTCCCGGATCTCGGGGCGGAGGACGAGTCGGGCGAGATGGCCGCCGTCGACCATGTGGCGCTCTCGCAGCTCGACGAGGCCGAGCACCAGAACGTCGTCGATCTCGCGACCGCATATCGCGAGCACTTCGGTTTCCCGCTCGTCATCTGCGCCCGCGAGGCCGAACGCTACGACCGCGTGCTGCGCAACGGCTGGTCACGCATGGACAACTCGGAGAGCAGCGAGAAGTCGTTCGCGCTCATCGAGATCGCGAAGATCGCGAACCACCGGTTCGACGATCTCGTCGCCGACGCCAACCCGCTCACGTCCGCCCGGTTCGGCCGCCGGCCGGAACTCTCCTAGGCTGAGCGCGTGCGACGAGTCGACTGGCGTGGAGTCCCCAGCTTCAACGAGCTGACCGAGAAGCAGGCGATCGCAGCGCTGTACGAGTGCTGCAGTTCGACGATCTGGGCGTTGCGGGTCGCGCGCGCCCGGCCGTTCGCCGACGAGGAGGCGGTCCTCGAGTACGCCGACCTGATCCTCGCCGAGCTCACCGAGACCGATCTCGACGAGGCACTCGCCGGACACCCGCGGATCGGCGACCGGCCGGACAACGCGTCGTCGGCGCGGGAACAGTCGGGAGTGACCGGTGCCGACGCCTCGGTCCTGCGGGACCTGAAGAGATACAACCGGGAGTACGAGGAGAAGTTCGGACACGTCTACCTGGTCTTCGCCAACGGCCGACCCGCCGAGGAACTCCTCGGAATCCTCGAGGAGCGCCTGCGCAACGACCCCGAGACCGAACGCCGGGTGATGCGGATGGAGCTCGCGAAGATCAATCGCAGCCGACTCAAACGTATGCTGGCACCGGCGGCGCATGCCGAGGAAACAGCACATGCCGGGGAAACCACGAAGGAGTAGTCAGCGGATGACCGGTCTGTCCACCCACGTCCTGGATGCAACGTCGGGGTCGCCGGCCGTCGGCGTGGAGGTGTCGCTGCAGGATGCCTCCGGCACGGAACTCGCCTCCGGGCGAACCGATTCCGATGGACGCATCGGACAGGTCAACGCCGAGCCGCTCGTCCCCGGCATCTACCACCTCGTCTTCGACACCGGGAACTGGTTCGCCGACAACGACATCAGGGGTTTCTACCCCGAGGTCGACATCTGTTTCGAGGTCGACGACCCGGAGCGCCACTACCACGTCCCGGTCCTGTTGAGTCCGTTCGCGTACTCGACGTACCGCGGCAGCTGAGCGGGATGCCACTCCCCGCGGAGGTCTCCGACCACGTCGCATCCCTGCTCGACGGCGCCGATTCCCGCGTTCTGGTGGGGATCACCGGACCTCCGGGTGCCGGCAAGACGACCCTGGCCCGTGCACTCGTCACGGACTTCATCGGGCGATTCGGACGTGCCGCCGTCGGCTACGTGCCGATGGACGGGTTCCACCTCTCCGACGCCGTACTGGAGCGTCTCGGTCGCCGCAATCGCAAGGGCGCCCCGGACACATTCGATGCCGCGGGTTTCGTGGCGTTGCTGCACCGCATCCGCGAGATGGGTCATGACATCTGTGTTCCGGACTTCGATCACACTGCGGGAGAACCGATCTCGGCGTCGCTGATCGTGCCCGCCGCAGCGCGGCTGGTGGTCGTCGAGGGCAACTACCTCGGCCTCGACGAACCGGTCTGGCGTGAGGTACGGCAGCTGCTGGACCGGCTGGTGTACGTCGACGCCGACACGGCCGTCCGGCGCGAACGACTCCGCGAGCGCCACATTGCCGCCGGGAAGACCGACGCCGACTCGCTCGCCTGGATCGGGTCGGTCGACGAGCCGAACGCGGCGCTCATCGCGACGTCGCGCAACCGGGCCGATCTCGTCGTCCTGAACGACTAGAGACAACCCCGGTGTTCCCGCGTGGGACCGCCTTCCGCGGGAACACCGGCCGTTCCGAAAGCTGCTGGTCAGCCGATCTCGAGGAGCAGGTCACCCGGGGCCACCTGCGAGACGGGGCCGATCGCGATGCGGGTGACCTTGCCGGCGACCGGCGCGGTGATCGCGGCCTCCATCTTCATGGCCTCGATGGTTCCGATGGTGGCACCGACGGCGATCTCGTCACCGACATCGACCGACAGCGTCACCACACCGGCGAACGGCGCGCCGACGTGGTGCGGGTTGGACCGGTCGGCCTTCTCGGCGGCCGCGACCGCGGAGTCGACGCTGCGGTCGCGCACCGCGATGGGACGCAACTGTCCGTTGAGCACGCACATGACGGTGCGCATACCCTTCTCGTCCGGCTCGCTGATCGCCTCGAGACCGATCATCAGCTCGACGCCCGGCTCGAGCGAGACACGGTGTTCCTCGCCGTAGCGCAGACCGTAGAAGAACTGGTTGGCACTCAACCGGGAGGTGTCGCCGTAGCGCTCGTAGTGTTCCTCGAATTCCTTTGTGGGACCCGGGAACAACAGGTAGTTGAGCCGGACCTGCCGATCGCGGCCGGGCTTGTCGAGGATGGCCTCGTCGTCGGCGGTCAGCGGCTTGACCTCCGGCGCCGGCGCCCGCCCCTCGAGGGCGAGCGAGCGAAGCGGCTCCGGCCAGCCGCCGGGTGGATCACCCAGTTCGCCGCGCAGGAACCCGATCACCGAGTCCGGGATGTCGTAGGCCGACGGGTCGGCGGCGAACTCGGCCGCGGTGATGCCGCGTCCCACCAGCGCCAGCGCGAGGTCGCCGACGACCTTCGACGACGGGGTGACCTTGACCAGGCGGCCCAGGATGCGATCGGCGGCCGCGTAGGCCTGCTCGACCGCCTCGAAGCGGTTGCCCAGCCCCAGCGCGATGGCCTGCTGGCGCAGGTTCGACAGCTGACCGCCCGGGATCTCGTGGCTGTAGACACGACCGGTCGGCGCCGGGATGCCGGACTCGAACGGCGCGTACACCTTGCGCAGCGCCTCCCAGTACGGCTCGAGGTCGCAGACCTTGGCCAGGTCGAGGCCGCTGTCACGCTCGGTGTGCGCGGTCGCGGCGACGATCGCCGACAACGGCGGCTGGCTCGTGGTGCCGGCCAGGGCGGCACTCGCTCCGTCGACGGCATCCGCGCCGGCCTCCCACGCGGCGAGGTAGGTCGCCAGCTGCCCACCCGGGGTGTCGTGGGTGTGCACGTGGATCGGCAGGTCGAAGTTCTTCCGTAGCGCGGAGACCAGCTTGGTCGCGGCAGGTGCCCGCAGCAGGCCCGCCATGTCCTTGATCGCCAGCACATGCGCGCCGGCGGAGGCGATCTCCTCGGCCAGACGGAGGTAGTAGTCGAGGGTGTATAGGTCCTCGGCCGGGTTCATCAGGTCGCCGGTGTAGCTCATCGCCACCTCGGCCACCGCGGTGCCGGTCTCGCGGACCGCGTCGATCGCCGGCCGCATCGCGTCGACGTTGTTGAGCGCGTCGAAGATGCGGAAGATGTCGATGCCCACGTCGGTGGCCTCGGCCACGAACGCGGTGGTGACCTTGGTGGGGTACGGCGTGTAGCCGACCGTGTTGGCGCCACGCAGCAGCATCTGCAGACAGATGTTCGGGATGGCCTCGCGCAACTGCGCCAGGCGATCCCACGGGTCCTCCTTCAGGAACCGCAGCGCAACATCGTAGGTCGCGCCGCCCCAGCACTCCACCGACAGCAGCTCCGGTGTCAGCGCCGCGACATAAGGGGCCACCATCACCAGCCCGTTGGTGCGCACCCGGGTCGCCAGCAGCGACTGGTGCGCGTCCCGGAAGGTGGTGTCGGTGATGCCCAGCCGCGGGTTCTCGCGCAGATCCCTGGCGAATCCCTCCGGCCCGAGTTCCAGCAGACGCTGACGCGACCCGTCCGGCGGCGAGGCGAGCAGCGCCTTGTCGACCGCGGGCAGCTTGTCGCGCGGGTACACCGTGGTCGGGCGCTCGCCGTGCGGCTTGTTGACCGTCACGTCGGCGAGGTAGGCAAGGATCTTCGAGCCGCGGTCGGCCGAGGCACGCGAGGTCAGCAGTTCGGGACGCTCGTCGATGAACGACGTGGTCACTCGCCCGGCCCGGAAGTCCGGGTCGTCGAGAACCGCCTGCAGGAACGGGATGTTCGTGGCCACCCCGCGGATGCGGAACTCGGCCACCGCACGCCGGGCGCGCCGCACCGCGGTCGCGAAATCCCTTCCGCGACAGGTCAGTTTGACCAGCATCGAATCGAAGTGACCGCTGACCTCGGCGCCCAGGTTCGCGCCGCCGTCCAGCCGCACGCCCGCACCGCCCGGGCTGCGGTAGCCGGTGATGCGACCCACGTCCGGACGGAAGCCGTTGGCCGGGTCCTCGGTGGTGATCCGGCACTGCATCGCCGCGCCGCGGATGCGGATCGACTCCTGCGACAGGCCCAGATCCTCGAGGCTCTCGCCCGCCGCGATGCGTAGCTGCGAGCTGACCAGGTCGACATCGGTGATCTCCTCGGTCACCGTGTGCTCGACCTGGATGCGCGGGTTCATCTCGATGAACACGTGCCGCCCCTGTTCGTCGAGGAGGAATTCGACGGTGCCGGCACACGAATAGCCGATGTGGCGGGCGAACGCCACGGCGTCTGCGCAGATCTTCTCGCGCAGCTCGTCCGGCAGGTTCGGCGCCGGCGCCAACTCGATGACCTTCTGATGACGACGCTGCAGCGAGCAGTCCCGCTCGTACAGGTGGATGACGTTGCCGTAGGTGTCGGCCAGGATCTGCACCTCGATGTGGCGCGGGTTGACCACCGCCTGCTCGAGGAACACAGTCGGATCACCGAACGCGGCCTCGGCCTCGCGTGAGGCCGCCGCGATCGCCTCGGCCAGATCCGCCGGATCGTCGACGCGGCGCATACCGCGACCACCGCCACCGGCCACGGCCTTCACGAAGACCGGGAACTGCATGTCGGCCGACGCGGCCACCAACTGCCCGGGATCGGCCGAGGGCTCCGACGATGCCAGGACCGGGATCCCGGTGGCCTTCGCCGCGGCGACCGCGGTGGCCTTGTTGCCCGTCAGGTCCAACACGTCGGCGTTCGGACCGACGAAGGTGATGCCGTTGTCCGCGCATGCTCGGGCCAGGCCGGGGTTCTCCGACAGGAAGCCGTAGCCCGGGTAGATCGCATCCGCCCCACACCGCACCGCGGCCGCGACGACCTCGTCGACCGACAGGTACGCGCGCACCGGATGGCCCGGCACCCCGATCTGGTACGACTCGTCGGCCTTCAACCGGTGCACCGAGTTGCGGTCCTCGTACGGATAGACCGCCACCGTGCGCGCGCCGAGCTCGTACGCGGCACGGAACGCACGGATCGCGATCTCGCCCCGATTGGCGACCAGAACCTTCTCGAACATCGGGTTCTCCCCTTTTTCCCGCTGCGACAAATTGATTTTTCCCCGGTGCCGCCGAACCGACGGAACGGCGCAACTCATGTGATCCTACCCACACCCCACCAGGCGCCGGACAGCCCCTCCGTCTTTCCGCGAGCGTTCTCAAAATGGCTGGCGGACAACCTAACCCGAACACATTGCGCCAACGTTACCGAGTCCTGACAGCACCGGACCCGCGACGAGAGATTCGCGGAGGGAATGGGAATCGACACCGACCGATCGCTCCGTCGAGAAATGATCACCCGTCGGGTATCCGGATTGCGAACAATTCGATCCGATTCGCGCGAAACCGACGGACCGCCGGTCGCCCCGACCACCCCCGCCGCCGACCGGATCGCCTCACCCCGCGTCCCGTGCCGCACAGTGACGCACGCCGCAGACCTTGGCCCGCGGCGGCGTGGCGAACTACCGTCCTAGGTCGATCGTCATAATCGGTCGATCGTCATATCCGGACCAGGAGGGCCAGCACCGTGGGCTTCACCCGCTACGTCGCGTTGGGGGATTCGTTCACCGAGGGGGTCGGCGACAACGACCCCACCCGCCCCAACGGTCTGCGCGGCTGGGCCGACCGCGTCGCCGAACAGCTCGCCACCCACGATCCCGACTTCGAGTACGCGAATCTCGCGATCCGCGGTCGCCTGCTCGATGCGGTCGTCGCCGAACAGCTCGAACCCGCGGTCGCGATGAACCCCGATCTGGTCACCGTCTACGCCGGCGGCAACGACCTCATGCGTCCCGGACTCGACATCGACGCCCTCATGGGCCGGTACGACGAGGCGATCGGCAAGCTCGTCGCCACCGGTGCGACCGTCGTCGTGTTCACCGCCTACGACACCGGGTGGGCGCCGGTCTTCCGCAAGCTGCGCGGGCGGATCGCGATCTACAACGAGCTGCTCCGCGAGGTCGCCGACCGGCACGGCGTCGTGCTGTTCGACTACTGGCGCCTGAAGGGCTACGACGACTACCGGATGTGGGACACCGACCGCCTCCACATGTCCACGCTGGGTCACACGCGCATGGCCGCCGAGGTCCTCGACCTGCTGGGCGTCGAGCACGCCATCACGCCGGTCGAACTCGAGCCGCTCGCCGAGCCGTCGCGTCACGAGCAGCGTCGCCAGAACACCGAGTGGGCCCGCACCTTCCTGGCCCCGTGGGTCATGCGCCGCATCCGCGGGGTGTCGTCGGGCGACGGCATCACCCCTCGCTGGCCGGAGCCGGTGTCCGGAGCCGATCTCCTCAGGCTCTGATCGGCGTTCATTCCTCCGGTTGAATTTCGGGGCTCGACCCGGCGCTTCGGGCGGGGAACGGACCGGCGAGCGCCTTCCGGCGACACCGCGCGGATACCCTGATCGTTCGGAGGTGTGAACGAACATGAGTACGACGAGCCGGATGGTCTCGTGACCAGGAGCACGGAGACCGGCGGGGAACCCGGCAAGGAGACCCCCGACGCCGTCGGAGAGACCGGCGATCACGTCGACCGGGCTCATCTGGACGGGGCTGCCCGGCCCGGCAGCGCACCGGCCCCCGGGACCCCGGCAGAGGACGAGAAGCCGCACCCGCGCGCCGCGGTCGCGGTGCTGTGCCTCGCCGGCATCGTGGTCGCGGTGATGCAGACGATCATCGTCCCGCTGATCCCGGAACTGCCGTCCCTGCTGAAGGCCGACGCCTCGAACACCACCTGGGCGATCACCATCACCCTCCTCGTCGCGGCCGTGGCCACCCCGATCGGCGGACGCATCGGCGACATGTACGGCAAACGTCTCGCGATCCTCGCCAGCCTCGGATTCGTCGCACTCGGTTCGGTCGTCTGCGCGCTCGCGACATCCCTGCCGCTGTTCATCCTCGGCCGCGGCCTGCAGGGTCTGGGATTCGGCATCGTCGCCCTCGGCATCAGCGTGATGCGCGACATCGTGCCGCCCCGGCACCTCGGCTCCGCGGTCGGCACCATGAGCGCCTCCCTCGGCATCGGTGGCGCGCTGGGCCTCCCGATCGCCGCGGCCATCGCCCAGCACATCAGCTGGCACGGCCTGTTCTGGGCGTGTGCGCTGGTGGCGGGCCTGGCCGCGCTCGGTGTCCTGGCGACCGTCCCGTCGAACAGCGCGGTCTCCGGCGGCCGCTTCGATCTCGTCGGAGCGCTCGGTCTCGGCGCGTTCCTGATGTGCCTGCTGTTGCCGCTGTCCAAGGGTGCGGTCTGGGGATGGGGCAGCCCGCTGACCCTCGGGTTGTTCGGGGCGTTCGTCGTGCTGCTCGGGATCTGGGCAACAGTGGAACTCCGTCGCGGCAACCCGCTGATCGACCTGCGCCTGCTGGGGACCCGCCCGCTCTTCCTGACCAACCTGGCGTCGATCGCCACCGGCTTCGCCTTCTACGCGATGCAGCTCATCCCGATCCAGCTGCTGATGGCCCCGACCTTCACCCCGAACGGTCTCGGCTTCGACATGGTCCACGCGAGCCTGATCCTCGCGCCCAGCGGCGTGGTCATGTTCCTGTTCTCCAACATCAGCGGACGCATGAACGCCGCACTGGGCGCACGCGTGTCCCTCGCTCTCGGCGGCGTGATCATCGGCGTCGGCTACGTCATCTTCATCGTCGGCCTCTCCGGCCCCTGGGACCTGTCCTGGATCCACATGCTCGTCATCAGCTGCTGCATCGGCGCGGGCCTCGGCATCGCGTACTCGGCGATGCCGGCGCTCATCATGCAGTCGGTCAGCGTCGAGCAGACCGGCGAGTCGAACGGTGTCAACGCCCTGATGCGCATCATCGGCACGTCCACCGCGTCCGCGGTCGTCGGCATGCTGCTGACGTGGTCGATGGCGTCGATCAGCGGCCCGGGCGACGTGACCGTGGTCGTCCCGACCAGCGACGGATATCTGTGGGCGTCGGGTATCGCACTCGGCGCGTGTGCGGTCGCCACCCTGGTCGCACTGGCCATCCCGGCGCGCCGGGCGATCACCGAAACACCCGTCTGACGCCGGGTTGCGGGAACTCCGCCCGTCGGCTGCGAGGCGCTTCACAATCAGCGCGAACTTCTGTGACATGAGATGCGCGCGGGGTCGGATACACGTAGCGTGACGCCGTGGCACCCGCGATCCTGATCGAGAACACCCACGTACTGACGCTCGACGCGCAGCGCCGGGAACTGCCCCGGGCGTCGGTGCTCGTCGAGGGCACGACGATCACGGCGGTGTCCGAGGAGCCCATCCCCGCCGCGGTCGCCCGTGACGCCGTGCGGGTCGACGGCCGCGGATGCGTCCTCACGCCGGGCCTGGTGAACACGCATCACCACCTCTACCAATGGATCACGCGCGGTCTGGCCGCCGATCACACCCTGTTCCAGTGGTTGCAGACGCTGTACCCGATCTGGGCCGGCATCGACGAAGAGGCCGTGCACGCGGCCGCGCTGGGCGGGCTCACCCAGCTGGCGCTGTCCGGATGCACGACGACCACCGACCATCATTACGTCTTCCCCCGCGAGGGCGGCGACCTGCTGGGCGCGGAGATCACCGCGGCAGACGAGGTCGGGCTGCGATTCCATCCCACGCGCGGCTCGATGGACCTGTCGGAGAAGGACGGTGGGCTGCCGCCGGATTCGGTGGTGCAGACCATCGACGAGATCCTCGCCGCCAGTGCCGATGCCGTCGCCCGCTGGCATGATCCGGCGCCCGGCGCGATGCTGCGGATCGCGCTCGCGCCGTGTTCGCCGTTCTCGGTCACCACCGACCTGCTGCGCGAATCGGCCTCGCTGGCACGCGAACTCGGCGTCCGGATGCACACCCACCTCGCCGAGTCGATCGACGAGGACACCTATTGCTCCGAGCATTTCGGTTGCACGCCTTTGGCGTACATGGAGTCGGTCGGTTGGGTGGGCGAGGACGTCTGGTACGCCCACGGCGTCGAGTTCGACGACACGGCGATCGCCCGGCTGGCCGCGACCGGGACGGGCGTCGCCCACTGCCCCACCTCCAATGCCCGCCTGGGCAACGGGATCTGCCGCACCCGCGACCTCGTCGACGCAGGCGTGCCGGTGGGGCTCGGGGTCGACGGTGCCGCGTCGAACGAATCCGCCCGCCTGCTCGAGGAGGCCCACCAGGCCGTCCTGATGGCGCGTGCCCGCGGCGGACCCACCGCCCTGACCACCCGTACCGCCCTCGAACTCGCCACTCTCGGCGGCGCACGGGTGCTCGGCCGGGAGGACGAGATCGGGTCGATCGAACCCGGCAAGTTCGCCGACCTCGTACTGTGGGACCTGTCCACCGTCGCCCACCGCGACATCGACGACCCGGTCGCGGCCCTCGTCCTCGGGGCGATCCCGCCGATCAAGGCGTCATGGGTGCACGGGCGGCAGGTGGTCGCCGATGGCGAGATGCTCACCATCGACACCGAGACGATGACCGACGCCGTTGCGGCCGCGCACCGACGCCTGCTGGACAAGGCACGCTGATGGATCTCACCGCCGTCACCCGGTACCGTTTCGCCCGCTCGCGCGAGGAGGCGTTCCCCCAGCCCGGCGAACAGATCGTCGCCGGCGGCACGTGGGTGTTCTCCGAGCCCCAACCGGCCACCACCGGGATCGTCGATCTCAGCGAGATGCGTTGGCCGTCAATCGAAGATCTTCCCGGCGGCGGACTCCGGATCGCCGCCACCTGCACGATCGCCGAGCTCGCCGCGCTGCCGCCGCGCCCCGGCTTCCGCGCCCACCCGCTGTTCGCGCAGTGCGCCAACGCCCTGCTGGCGTCGTTCAAGATCTGGAACATGGCGACGGTCGGCGGCAACATCTGCCGGTCGTTCGCCGCGGCGTCGATGGTTTCGCTGGCCGCCGGCCTCGACGCGACCGCGCACATCTGGCATCCCGACGGCGCCGATCGCGACGTGCCCGTGTCGGATCTGGTGATCGGAAACGGCATCAACATCCTCGCTCCCGGCGAGGTGCTGCGCGCCGTCGACTTCCCCGGCCACGCACTGGCCGCACGCACGGGGTTCCGCAAGATCGCCCTGGCCGAACTCGGCCGGTCCGGCGCGGTGGTGACCGGGCGCGTCGACCCGGACGGGACCACCGTGTACGGGATCACCGCGGCCACCGAGTGGCCCACCGTGCTGCGGTATCCGATCCCCCCGACGGCGGACCGGTTGCGGCACGACATCACCTCCGCGCCCGGCTACTACACCGACCCGCTCGGCTCGGCGGACTGGCGGCGGGCCGTCTCCGCGGTCCTGGCCGAGGAGATCCGCGTCGAACTCGAAGGGTCGGTGTAGTCGTGGAGTTCGAGGTCAACGGCGAACGCATCGACGCCGAACCCGCCGCGGGGCAGTGCCTTCGGACGCTGCTGCGCCGGCACGCCCACTTCGAGGTCAAGAAGGGCTGCGACGCCGGAGACTGCGGCGCCTGCTCGGTGCTCGTCGACGGAAAGCCCGTGCACTCGTGCATCTTCCCGGCGCAACGGGTCGCCGGGAGGTCGGTGACCACGGTCGCCGGACTCGGCACCCCCGACGACCTCCACCCCGTCCAGCAGTCCTTCGTCGACCACTTCGGGTTCCAGTGCGGCTTCTGCAGCGCCGGCATGATCGTCACCACCTCGGCGCTCACCCCGGAAGACCTCGACGACCTGCCGCGGCTGATGAAGGGAAACCTGTGCCGCTGCACCGGATATCGCTCCATCCGCGAGGCGATCACCGGCGCCGTCGCCGGCGAGACCAACGCCGGCCCACGCGCTCCCGGGTCACCCGACCCCCGCCCGGCGGTCGGTACCTCGGTGACCCCGCCCGCCGCTCGTCGCGTGGTGACCGGCACGGAGCCGTACACCTTCGACGTCCCGCTCACCGACGCGCTCCACATCCACGTCCTCGGGTCGCCGCATCCGCACGCCCGGATCCTCTCGATCGACACCACCGACGCAGCCGCCCTGCCCGGCGTCGAACTCATCCTCACGCACGAAAACGTCTCGACGCCGCGGTTTTCCACCGCACGACACGAGAACCGTCTCGAGGACCCGGACGACACGCTGATCTTCGACCCGGTCGTGCGGTTCGTCGGCCAGCGGGTCGCCGCGGTGGTCGCGAGCTCGCCCGGGATCGCCGAACAGGCCGCCCGGCTCATCCGAGTCACCTATGAGGAACTGCCCGCGGTCTTCGATCCCGAGGAGGCCCGCAGCCCCGGCGCGCCGCTGCTGCATCCCGACCTCACCCCCGACGACCGCGTCGCCGAACCCGACCGCAACGTCGTCGCGACCTTCCACGAGGGCTTCGGCGGCGACATCGACGAGGCACTCTCCGCGTCGTCGACCACCGTCCGCGGAACCTGGCAGACCCAGCGGGTGTCCCACGCGCAGCTGGAAACCCACGGCTCGGTGGCATGGCTGGACGCCCAGGGCCGCCTGGTGGTGCGCACGTCCACCCAGGTGCCGTTCCTGGTGCGCGACGAACTGGCCCGCATCCTCGACCTCCCGGTCGAGAGGGTGCGGGTGTTCAGCGGTCGCGTCGGTGGCGGTTTCGGTGGCAAGCAGGAGTTGTTGACCGAGGATCTCGCAGCGGTCGCCGCACTGCGCACCGGCAGGCCCTGCATCTACGAGATGACCCGCACCGACGAGATGACCCGCACGACGTACCGGCACCCCATGCGGGTGACGGTGGAGCTCGGCGCCGACGACGACGGACGGCTCACCGGGCTGCGCGTCGAGGTCCTGTCCGACACCGGCGCCTACGGCAACCATGCGATCGGCGTCATGTTCCACGCGTGCGCGGAGTCGGTGTCGATCTACAACTGCCCCGTCAAGCGGATCGACGCCGAGGCCGTCTACACCAACAACCCGCCGTCGGGCGCCTTTCGCGGATACGGCCTCGGCCAGGTGATCTTCGCGGTCGAGTCCGCGATGGACGAGCTCGCCCTCCGCCTCGGCATCGACCCCTTCGAGCTGCGCCGCCGCAACGCCGTCGCCGACGGCGACCCGCTGCTGATCGCCCGGCCCGAACCCGAGGTCGACCTGGTGTATGGCAGTTACGGACTCGACCAGTGCCTCGACGCCGCCGAGGCAGCGCTGCGGCGCGGCAACGGGATGGCCCCGCCGCCCGGGCCGCGGTGGCGCGTCGGTGAGGGCATGGCCATCGCCGCGATCGCCACCATGGCGCCGCGCGGGCACGTCTCCGAGGTCACCGTCTCCGTCGATACCGGGGGGACCTACCACGTCGGCGTCGGGACGTGTGAGTTCGGCAACGGCACCACCACGGTGCACACCCAGATCGTCGCGACCGCACTGTCGACGGACGTCTCGCGGGTGTCCCTGCACCACGGCGACACCGACGCCGCGGCATATGACACCGGTGCGTTCGCGTCGGCCGGGACCACCGTCGCGGGCAAGGCGGTGCATGCCGCGAGCCTCGCGCTGCGCGACGCCCTCGTCGATGCGGCCGGCCGGCTCACCGGAGCCGATCCCGCGGAGATCCGACTGGGCCCGGACGGGGCGATCGTCGGCGAGGGTCTCGTCGGCTTCGGCGACCTCATCGCCGCCGTGGACAACCGCCACCGCCTCGACCTGCCCGACGGCGCCCGCGCCTACGCCGCCGGCGAGGAACGCGGCGAGATGCGCTCGATCGCGTTCAACGTGCAGGCATTCCGCGTCGCCGTGGACACCGATACCGGCAAGGTCGTGATCCTGCAGTCGGTCCACGCCGCCGACGCGGGCACCGTGATGAATCCCGAGCAGTGTCGGGGACAGGTGGAAGGCGGTGTGGCGCAAGGTATCGGGTCTGCGCTCTACGAGGAGATCATGCTCGACGAGGGGGTGCCCGTGACCAAGGTCTTCCGCACGTACCGGGTGCCGCAGATGGCCGACATCCCCTACACCGAGGTCTATTTCGCCGACACCGCCGACGAGCTCGGGCCGTTCGGTGCCAAGTCGATGTCGGAGTCGCCGTTCAACCCGGTCGCGCCCGCGCTGGCCAATGCCATCCGCCGCGCGATCGGGGTGCGGCCTCTCGAGACCCCGATGTCGCGGGATCGGGTCTGGCGGCTCGCGCACGGCGGGGCCACCGGCGAGACCTCGGAGTCCTGAACCCCGGCGACCCGGGGCCGGTCAGCGGTTGCGAAACGCCGCGACGGCCGCGTCGATCGAGGGAAAGAACCGGCCCGGATGAGGGCGGTTCCACCAGCATCGGGTTCTCCGACGGCAGAACGCTTACTTCAGCCGGACGAATCGATTGCTTTCGCACGCCCGCTCGTTCGGCCACCGGGGCGCGAGATGCGCTCGCCGAGAACGGGAATCCGCCGAACAGGCCGCCGGCGACGTGGGCGGTGTCTCCCCCCGGCGACCGCGGTGACGACCTCGCCGATCTCGGCGAGGTCGTCACCGCTGCTTCGACCCGAGATGCCGAAGAGCGCCGGAAACCGGCCCACCGCCACGATCAGCGCGAGAACGTTGAGGCATCCGAGCGTCAGCGGTTCGGAGAGCAGGTCAATGACGAAACCGAGACGGTGTTCGGATTCTCTGGCGCACCGCTATCCGCGCAGCAGGCCCTTGGCGACGTGGGTTACCTGGATCTCGTTGCTGCCCGCGTAGATCATGAGCGACTTCGCATCCCGGGCGAGCTGCTCGACCCGGTACTCCGCCATGTAGCCGTTGCCGCCGAACAGCTGGACCGCCTCCATGGCGACATCGGTCGCCGCCCGCGACGAGTACAGCTTCATCGCCGACGCCTCGGCCAGGCTCAACGGCTTGCCGGCCTTGGCGCGCTCGATCGCGTTGAACAGCATGTTCTGCACGTTGATCCGCGCGATCTCCATCTCGGCGAGCTTGAGCTGGATGAGCTGGAAGTCGCCGATCGGCCGGCCCCACAGCTTGCGGTTCCGGGCGTAGTCGACCGACAGGCGCTGTGCCTCGTTGATGATGCCCAGCGACAGCGCGGCGATGCCGATGCGCTCGGCGACGAACCCGGCCTTGGCGCCCTCGGCGCCGCGGGCGTCGGAGCCGGTGTCCTCGGTCTCGCCGAGCAACCGGTCCTTGCCCAGCCGGACGTTGTCGAAGAAGAGCTCACCGGTCGGCGAGCTCATCATGCCCATCTTCTTGAACGGCTTGCCCTGCGTGAGACCGGGCATGCCCTTGTCGAGGACGAAGGTGAGCACCTTGCGATCGCGGATCGGGGTGTCGCTGCCGTCGTCGAGCTTGGCGAACACGACGATCGTGTCGGCGTACGGGCCGTTGGTGATGAAGGTCTTCTGACCGTTGAGGATGTAGTCGTCGCCGTCGCGGCGCACGGTGGTCTTCATGCCGCCCAGCGCATCCGAGCCCGAGTCGGGTTCGGTGATGGCCCAGGCGCCGACCTTCTCCATCGTCACCAGTTCGGGGAGCCAGCGCTTCTTCTGCGCGAGCGTGCCACGGCTGCGGATGGTCGAGGCGGTCAGCCCCATGCTCACGCCGAGCGAGGCGACGAGGCCGAGGCAGACACCGGCGAGTTCGATATTGACCATCATGAACATCGAGCCGCCCATGGCGCCGCCACTGCCGCCGGAGGACTCCTTCTTCTCGCCGGCGGCCTCGGCCGCGAGTTCCTGCTCCAACGAGTCCTTGGCCATCTGGTCGACGCCGAAGGTCCGCAGCAGCTTCCGGGTGATGTCATAGGGCGGGAGCTCGCCGGACTCGAGCTCGTCGACATGTGGCCGGATCTCCTTGTCGATGAACGCGCGCAGCGCGTCCCGAACCATCAGATCTTCTTCGGACCACTCGAACATCGTCACTCTCCCAGACCAGTGCCACCGAGGTGGAACACGTTTCAGTTTGTCGACATAACTGTGTCAGGAGTCACCCGCGATGTCTAGGTACGTTGCGACGAATCCGTCTCTTCGGCGCTCGCGTACGGCCACCGACAGACGGATGCGGGCCGGACCTCGGCGCGGAAGTACTCCGCGGCGTCGACGCACAACAGGGCCTGGGCGACGGGCATCGCGACGACGACGGCCCGCCCGGCGAGGTCGTCGAGCATCCGGTCCCGCCACGCGTGGACACGGGCGACGAAGCCCGCGACGCTCTCCCCGCCGTGCGGTGCCGAGGACGGGTCGGTGAACCAGGCGGCGAGCTCGTGCGGCGGGACCTGTTCGGGGGTCAGACCGGCCCACGCCCCGACGTCGAGGGTGCGCAGCGCATGGTCGGCGATCTGCTCGATCGGCGCGCCGAGCAACCGGGCGCTCTCGAGGGTCGCGGGTTCGGGGCCGCAGGCGAGGACGGCTTCGACCTCGTCGGTCGCCCCGAGCGCGAGGATGTCGCGGCGTCCGCGGTCGTCCAGCGGCGCATCATCGCCGAAGCGCACCGATCGGTTCGGACCGGTGCGCCCTGCGGTGATGATCTGCATCCGTGGTTGCCGTGTCGGTCCTGGCACGGGTCAGCGACCCGGATCAGCCCCGGCCGGCGCCGACCGTGACGCGCGAAGCGCTCTTCGACCGCGTCATCGCACCCAGCACGACCGCGAAGGTCAGCGTCAGCACCGTCCAGAGGATGACCTGGTTGGTGATCGCGTACACGCGGAAATCGCCCACCACGTCTGCCGGGAAACCCGGGAAGACGATCTGGCCCGCATCGTCGCGCACCGGTCCGGGGACCTCGTGGAACGACGGCAGCAGGGCGATGGTGATGCCGACCGCGATCAGGTAGGCGGCGCCTCCGACGACGCCCGAGACCAACCCGCCGATCCGCGGGCGCAGCCACAGCGCCAACACCACCGCGGCGATCGCGAGCACCACCGACGCGACACTGATCGTCAGGAACGCCCCGGTGCGGTCGCCAATGGTGTCGTCGTCACCGACCGCCGGCGGATTGGCCGGGTAGGCGAAGAACGGCACGCCGAAGACCGCGACGAAACCGATGACGCCCAGCGCGCCTGCGACGGCACGCGGATCGGTGGCCGGGTGACGGCTGCCGAGGTGGGCCCACAGCACGGTGAACGCGACCGCGAAGAACGCGCCCATGCACAGCGCGAACACGAGGTTGCCGATCCCGGCACCGAGGTTCTCCTGCATGGCGCGGGTGAAGACCTCGCCGCCCTCGCCGTGATGATGCCCGCCCGCGGCGTGCGCGAGCGCCTCCTCGGCCGCCGAGCGCTCACCTTCGTAGTCGACGGCCCTCGACACGACCGGTTCGAGGTAGAACCGGGCGAACACGAACGACACGATCCCGGCGATCAGGCCCGCGAACAGTCCTGCGCCGATGAGTTTCTTCTCCATGTGGACTTGTCCCTCGTCGGGCCACTCAGTGGCAGGGGAAGCCCAGGAAATGGCGGGCGTCGTGCACGAACTCGTGCACGTAGGTGTTCTCGCCGAACACCGACACGACCCCTTGGTCGTACCCGAGGAAGTAGTAGGCCAGCGCCGCGAAGAGCACGGTCAGGCTCAGCCAGACGGCCGCCCGGGCCGCGGAGAGGTTCGGAACGGCGAGTGCGCGTGGCGCGACGTTCGCCGTCGGGATACCGGGAGCAGGGGTACCGGTGTTCATCTGTGGGTGTCCTTTCGCCGATCTCGCGTCGGAGAGTTGTGGAACGTCACGCCGGCACGGCATCCTGACTCACGTCGACGTACAGACACCGTCGAATCCCTCGACCGCGTCGGATGTCGTCGTTCACAGTGGCGCGACCGCTCCGGATTCCCACCGGATTCCCCGTACAGGCGTGAGACGATTGTATACCGCCGGGTGTCGCACCCGTGAGACATAGTGGAGGAATGCCCCGCCCATCGGTGCTCGACCGCTTCACCGCTCCCACGCGGCGATGGTTCACCAGTGCCTTCACCACGCCCACCGCCGCCCAGACGGGCGCTTGGACCTCCATCGCCGACGGGGCGAACACCCTGGTCATAGCTCCGACCGGCTCCGGCAAGACCCTCGCGGCGTTCCTGTGGGCGCTCGACCGGCTCGCCGCCGAGGCCGCCGAACGCGGCGCCGAGCCGAGACGCACCGGCACCCGCGTCGTCTACATCTCGCCGCTGAAGGCGCTCGCGGTCGACGTCGAGCGCAACCTGCGCGCGCCGCTGACCGGCATCACCCGCGCCGCCCAGGAACTGAACCTGCCGGAGCCGAACATCACCGTCGGCGTCCGGTCCGGCGACACCTCGGCGGCCGAGCGTCGCAGCCTGATCAAGGCCCCGCCCGACATCCTGATCACCACACCCGAGTCGCTGTACCTCATGCTGACGTCGGCGGCGCGCGACACCCTCGCCGACGTCGAGGCGGTCATCGTCGACGAGGTGCACGCGGTCGCGTCGACCAAGCGCGGCACACACCTCGCGCTGTCCCTGGAGCGTCTCGACGAACTACTCGAGAAACCCGCACAACGCATCGGGTTGTCGGCCACCGTCCGGCCCCCCGACGTCGTCGCCGGGTTCCTCTCCGGGGCGGCGCCGTGCACCGTCGTGAAACCGAGAGCGGCCAAGACCTTCGACCTGCGCGTCGATGTGCCGGTCGAGGACATGGCGAACATCCCGCCGCCTCCGGGACCCGAGGGCGCAGACGCCGAGCTCGACGACGCGTTCTCCCCGACCGCCGGATCGCTGTGGCCGTACGTGGAGGCGTCGATCGTCGACCAGATCGAGGCCAACCGGGCGACGATCGTGTTCGCCAACTCGCGACGCCTGGCCGAACGGTTGACCGCCCGGCTCAACGAGATCCACGCACAGCGACAGGGCGTGGAACTCGACGCCAAGGCGAATCCGACCGTGCCCGGCGGCGCCCCGGCCACCATCATGGGCAGCGGCGGGACCGCGGGTGCCGAGCCCCTGCTCGCGCGTGCGCATCACGGTTCGGTCAGCAAGGAGCAGCGCGCCCAGATCGAGGACGACCTGAAGACCGGACGCCTGAAGTGTGTGGTCGCGACCAGCTCGCTCGAACTCGGCATCGACATGGGCGCGGTGGACCTCGTCATCCAGGTGGAGGCGCCGCCGTCGGTGGCCAGCGGCCTGCAGCGCATCGGTCGCGCCGGACACCGGGTCGGCGAGGTCAGCCAGGGCGTGCTGTATCCCAAGCACCGCACCGACCTGCTGCACTGCACGGTGACCGTCGAGCGGATGCTCGACGGGAAGATCGAGGAGATCAGGGTCCCGAAGAATCCCCTGGACATCCTGGCGCAGCACACCATCGCTGCCGCCGCGGTCGACGACCTCGACGTCGACCACTGGTACGAGGTGGTGCGCCGGGCCGCGCCGTACCGGGAGCTCGGGCGTGGCGTCTACGAGGCGACCCTCGACCTCGTGTCCGGCCGGTTCCCGTCCGACGAGTTCGCCGAGCTGCGGCCGCGGGTGAACTGGGACCGCGACGCCGGGGTGCTCACCGGACGCCGCGGCGCCCAACGACTTGCGGTCACCTCCGGCGGGTCGATCCCCGACCGCGGCCTGTTCGGCGTGTTCATGGTCGGCGAAAAGGCCACGCGCGTGGGCGAACTCGACGAGGAGATGGTCTACGAGTCCCGCGTCGGCGACGTCTTCGCGCTCGGCGCGACGAGCTGGCGCATCGAGGACATCACCCACGACCGGGTCCTGGTCTCCCCGGCGTTCGGACAACCGGGCCGACTGCCGTTCTGGATCGGCGACGCGGTGGGCCGGCCCGCCGAGCTCGGCGCCGCCATCGGCGCGTTCACCGGGACCATCGCCGACGCCGAGAAGCTCGACGCCCACGTGGAACGCCTCGGGCTCACCGAGAACGCCCGCACCAATCTCGCGAACCTGATCGCCGAGCAGCGCGAGGCCACCGGACACCTGCCCACCGACAAGACGCTGGTCGTCGAACGGTTCCGCGACGAGCTCGGCGACTGGCGGGTCATCCTGCACTCCCCCTACGGCCTGCGGGTCCACGCGCCGTGGGCGAGCGCGATCTCACAGCGGCTCGTCGCGACGCTCGGACTCGAGAACGCCACCACCGCAACCGATGACGGGATCATCCTGCGTCTTCCCGACACCGACGACGACCCGCCCGGCGCGGGCATGTTCCTGCTCGACCCCGAGGAGCTGGAACAGCTGGTGACCGACGGGCTGGCCGACTCGTCGTTGTTCGCCTCCCGGTTCCGCGAATGCGCCGCCCGCGCACTGCTCCTGCCGCGCCGCGATCCCGGCCGCCGGGCGCCCCTGTGGCAGCAACGGCTGCGCAGCGCGAACCTCCTTGCGGTCGCGTCGAAATTCCCGGACTTCCCGATCGTGCTGGAGGCGGTGCGGGAATGTCTGCAGGACGTCTACGATCTCCCGGCCCTGCTCGATCTGCTCACCCGCATCCGCGCCCGGCGCATCCGGATCGTCGAGACCGAGACACCCAGCCCTTCGCCGTTCGCGGCGTCGATGCTGTTCAACTACGCGGGCGCCTTCATGTACGCCGACGACGCCCCACTCGCCGAGCGCCGCGCGGCCGCGCTGTCGCTGGACACGAGCCTGCTCGCCCAGCTGCTCGGCCGGGTCGACCTGCGCGAACTGCTCGACCCCGGCGTCATCGCCGAGGTCATCGCCCGGCTGCAGCGCCTGGCGCCCGAGCGGCAGGCCCGCGACGCCGAGGACGTCGTCGACCTGCTGCGCTGGTTGGGCCCGCTGACCACCGAGGAGGTGCAGGCCCGCTACCGCGGCGAGGAATCGGTCGCCGGCGTGCTCGCCGACCTCCACCGGGGTGGTCAGATCATCTCGATCAACCACAACGGCCGGCCACTGTGGGCCTCGATCGACGACACCGCCCGACTCCGCGACGCACTCGGTGTGCCGGCGCCGATGGGGGTCCCCGCCGCCTACCTCGAACCCGTGCCCGATCCCGTCGGCGACCTCGTGGGCCGTTATGCCCGCACCCACGGACCGTTCACCATCCCCGAGGCCGCGCAGGCGCTGGGGCTGGCGACGGCCGTCGTCCGGGACACCCTCACCCGCCTTGCCTCCGAGCGGCGCGTGGTCGAGGGAGACTTCCTGCCCGACTCCGGAACCGGCGACGCGACAACGGATTCCGGAACTCCGTCGACCACACAGTGGTGTCACACCGACGTGCTGGGTCAGATCCGGCGCGGATCGCTCGCCGCCAGCCGGGCCGAGGTGGCGCCGGTCGGCCCCGAGGTCCTCACGCGGTTCCTGCTCGACTGGCAGCACGCCTCCCCGGACACCGTGCTGCGCGGCGTGGACGGGGTCGCGACGGTGATCGACCAGCTCGCCGGCCATCCGCTGCCCGCGTCGGCGTGGGAGTCGCTGATCCTGCCCGCGCGGGTCTCCGACTATGCGCCGTCGATGCTCGACGAACTGTTGAGCACCGGCGAGGTGGTGTGGTCCGGCCACGGCCGCATCGGCAACGCCGACGGGTGGATCGCCCTGCATCCCGCCGACGTCGCGGCGTTCACCCTGCCCGATCCCGATCCCATCGACACCACCGCGATCCACGACGCCATCACCGCGGCGCTCGAGCCCGGTGGCGCGCTGCGGTTCCCGCAGATCACCGCCGGCATCTCCACCGGCACCACCGCACCGTCGGCCGAGGTGGAGGATGCCCTGTGGGATCTGGTGTGGGCCGGTCAGGTCAGCAACGACACCTTCGCGCCGGTCCGCGCGCTGCTCCACCCCCGGCGCAGCCCGTCGTCGCCGCGGTCGGCGCCCGCGCACCGCGCCCGAGGGCACGCGCCACGATTGCGCGCCGGGCGACTGTCCGCGCGCTACCTCGCCGGGCACACCGAGACCCCGTCTGTGTCCCCCACCGCGGCCGGACGCTGGTTCGCCCTCGACCGGCCCGAGATCGACCCGACGGTCGCGACGCAGGCGCTGTGCGACCAATTGCTCGCCCGTTACGGCGTGATCACCCGCGGCAGTGTCACCACCGAGGAGGTCACCGGCGGGTTCGCTCGGGTCTACAAGGCGCTCAACGTCTTCGAGGACAGCGGACAGGTCCGGCGCGGCTACTACGTCGAGGGACTCGGCGGCGCGCAGTTCGCCTCCCCCGCGACCGTCGACGAATTGCGACGCCATGCGCTCCCCGACCGCAAGCCGCCGCGGGAGGCGGTGGTGCTCGCGGCCACCGACCCGGCCAATCCGTTCGGCGCCGCATTGGAGTGGCCGCGGTCCCGCGACGCCGAGGCGGGGCATCGCCCCGGCCGCAAACCCGGTGCGCTGGTGGTGATGGTCGACGGAGAACTCGTGTGCTTCGTCGAGCGCGGCGGCAAGACACTGCTGACGTTCACCGACTCGATCCCGGCTCTGGAGTCGGCGGCCGGCGCCCTGGTCGCCCTCGTGAAGGCGGGCCGGGTCTCGCGGTTGACCATCGACCAGATCGATTCGGAGCCGGTGCGTGCCACCGACTTCGGCAAGGTCCTCGTCGAGGCGGGGTTCGCGACCACCCCACGCGGCATCCGGCTGAGGTACGGCACCCATGCCTGAGGGCGACACCGTCTACGCCGCGGCGGACCGATTGCGGAGAGCGCTCGACGGCCGGAGGCTGGCGTTCACCCAGTTCCGCATCCCGTCGCTGGCGACCGCGGATCTCACCGGCCGCACCGTCGAGTCGGTGCGGTCGAAGGGCAAGCATCTGCTCATCGACGTCGCGGAGAGCGCACCGGGCGCCGGCGACAGGTTGAGCATCCACACGCACCTGAAGATGGAGGGCGTGTGGCATGTCCATCCGATCGGACGTCGCTGGCGTCGTCCCGCCTTCCAGGCGCGCGTGGTGCTGCGCACCGAGACCCACGAGGCGGTCGGCTTCGACCTCGGCACCCTCGAACTGCTCGCCGATCCCGACGCCGCACTGTCGTATCTGGGGCCGGACCTGCTCGCCGAGGACTTCGATCGCGAGGAGGCGATACGACGACTCGCCGCCGACCCCGACCAGCCGATCGGTGCAGCACTGCTCGACCAGCGACTCATGGCCGGGGTGGGCAACGTGTTCCGCAGCGAGATCTGCTACCTGCGCAAGGTGCTGCCCACCCGGCCGGCGGGCGCGGTCGACCTGGGCCCGATGGTCGACCTGAGCCGACGGCTCCTGTGGGCCAACCGATTACGCGCAGCCCGGACGACCACCGGCAACACCTCTCCCAACGGACGCATGTGGGTGTACGGCCGCCAGGGACAACTGTGCCGCCGGTGCGCGACCGTCATCAGACGCGGAGAACTGGTATCGACCGGCGGCGAGCGGTCGATCTACTGGTGCCCGAGGTGCCAGACCTGAGCACGGCCCTACACCGGATAGCGCTCCGGCTCCGGACCGAATTCGAAACGGCGAGCGGTGATCTCGTCGACGGCGATCTCGACGTAGTTGTACTTGAGCGTCGGAATCCAGGGGTGCAGCGGGAGCTTGTCGGCCTCCTCGATCTCGCGCACGCCGGTCAGGATCCGCGCCTGTCCCTTGACGATCACGCTCCAGCCGCCGTCGTCGGTGTAGGAGTCGGTCTCGAAGGCGACCCGGTCGTTGACCGCGAGCTCCGAGAGCTTGGTGCCCTCGCCGGTGCGGAGGATGATCTTGCCGTCCGCGGCGTGATAATTCACCGGGTAGACATCCGGCACACCGCCGACACACGTTGCCAGGCGGCCCACTTCGCCCGAGCCGAGAAGTTCCCAGGCCTCTTCGGGGCCGAGCACCTGAACCGGAGTCTCTGTCATGATCCGTCCCTTCTCTGGTCCCCCTGATCCCGATACTGCCCCGCTGTCGGGTGAGGGTAACAGGGACCTAGGTCCCGCTCGCGGCGGGATTCAGTCGGGGACGGGAACCGGCTCTAGGTTCTCCTTGCGCGCCTCCGGAGCGGCGGCCCGCAGTGCGTCGGCGGAGTCGTCGTCGGGTTGCTGCTGCGACGCGATCTCCGCCTCGACCCGCGCCTTGTAGTTGGCGATCTCGAAGTCGCGCTGCTCGGGTGACCAGGACAGGATCGGCGCGAGCAGGTCGGCGACCTCCTCGGCGCAGTCGACGCCGCGGTGCGAGTACTCGATGGCGATCCGGGTGCGGCGGGCCAGCACGTCCTCGAGATGCAGCGCCGCCTCGTCGATGGCCGCGTACACGATCTCGACGCGCAGGTACTGGGGTGCGGCCGCCAGCGGGGCGAGCAACGACCGGTCCTCCTGCGCGTAGTAGAGGACATCGTCGATGAGCGAGCCGTATCGGTTGAGCAGACGCCGGATCCGGTACGGGTGCAGGCCATATCGCTGTCCCAGATGCTCGCACTGGTTGATCAGCGCGAAGTAGCCGTCGGCGCCGAGCAGCGGGACGCGTTCGGTGATCGACGGCGCCACACGGGTCGGGATGAAGTCGTTGCAGGCGTCCACCGCATCCGCGGCCATCACCCGGTAGGTGGTGTACTTGCCGCCCGCGATGGAGACCAGGCCCGGGGCGACGGTCGCGACCGCGTGCTCGCGCGAGAGCTTGGACGTCTCGTCGTCCTCGCCGGCCAGCAGCGGACGCAGTCCCGCGTACACTCCCTCGATGTCGTCGTGCGTCAGCGGCGTCACCAGCACTTCGTTGACCCGCTCCAGGATGTAGTCGATGTCGGCGCGGGTCGCCGCCGGGTGGGCGAGGTCGAGGTTCCAGTCGGTGTCGGTGGTGCCGATGATCCAGTGCGTCTCCCACGGGATCACGAAGAGCACCGACTTGTCGGTGCGCAGGATGATCGCCGTCTCGCTCACGATGCGGTCGCGCGGGACCACGATGTGGACGCCCTTGGAAGCGCGGACCCGGAAGTGGCCGCGCTGCTTCGACAGCGCCTGGACCTCGTCTGTCCACACCCCGGCCGCGTTGATGACGCAATGCCCGCGAACCTCGGCGATCTCGCCGTTCTCGGTGTCGCGCACTCGCACCCCGAGGACGCGGTCGGCCTCGCGGAGGAAGCCGACCACCTGTGTGGATGTCCGGATCACCGCGCCGTACTGCGCCGCGGTCCGCGCCACGGTGAGGCTGTGCCGCGCGTCGTCGACGACGGTGTCGTAGTAGCGGATTCCACCGATGAGCGAATCCCGTTTGAGCGCCGGAGCGACCCGCAGCGCACCCGACCGGGTGACGTGCCGCTGGCCGGGAACCGATTTGGCACCACCCATGCGGTCGTAGAGGAACAGGCCGGCGGCGACATACGGCCGCTCCCAGACCCGTTGCGTCAGCGGATAGAGGAAGGGCAGCGGTTTGACCAGGTGCGGCGCCAGGAATCGCAGGGAGAGCTCGCGTTCCCGCAGGGCCTCACGGACGAGCCCGAACTCGAGCTGCTCGAGGTAGCGGAGTCCGCCGTGGAACATCTTCGACGACCGGCTCGAGGTACCCGACGCGATGTCGCGGGCCTCCACCAGCGCCACCCGCAGGCCACGGGTCGCCGCGTCGAGTGCGCATCCGACACCGACCACCCCGCCGCCGATCACCACGATGTCGAACTGTTCCTCACCGAGTCGGCGCCACGCCTCGGCGCGGTAGAGCGGACCCATGTCCGCAGGCCGGTCCGGGTTGAACTCGGTGTTCATACTCGCCGAGCCTAATTGATCTGCGCCCACCTCACAGCGTGCGACACTGACGGGCGTGGGTAGTTCAGGCAAATATGTGGCGGCCATCGACCAGGGCACCACCTCCACCCGGGCGATGATCTTCGACCACGCCGGACGCGTGGTCGGCGTCGAGCAGATCGAACACGAGCAGATCTTCCCCCGCGCCGGGTGGGTCGAGCACGATGCCGCCGAGATCTGGCGCAACACGCGCCGCGTCGGCGCCGCGGCCCTGGCATCGGCCGAGCTGACCGCCAAGGACATCGTCGCCTGCGGCATCACCAATCAGCGCGAGACGACGGTGATCTGGGACCGCGAGACCGGCGCGCCCGTCTACAACGCGATCGTCTGGCAGGACACCCGCACCAACGACCTGTGCAACGATCTCGCCGGGGACGCAGGCGTCGACCGCTACCGCTCACGCACCGGGCTGCCGCTGTCCACCTACTTCGCCGGGCCGAAGATCCGCTGGCTGCTCGATCACGTCGACGGACTGCGCGAAAAGGCCGAGGCGGGCCGGTTGTGTTTCGGCACAATGGATTCCTGGCTCGCCTGGAACATGACCGGCGGGGTCGACGGCGGTGTCCACGTCACCGACGTCACCAACGCCTCGCGCACCATGCTCATGAATCTGCGCACCTTGGACTGGGACGAAGAGATCTGCGCGGAGATGGGCATCCCGATGTCGATGCTGCCCGAGATCCGCAGCTCCTCCGGCCCTTTCGGTTCGCTGCGCGGTCAGGGCCCGCTGCCCGGCGTCCCGCTCACCGGCATCCTCGGCGACCAGCAGGCCGCGACCTTCGGTCAGGCGTGCCTGTCGCCGGGTGAGGCGAAGAACACCTACGGCACCGGAAACTTCCTGCTGCTCAACACCGGGACCGAACCGGTGTTCAGCGATCACGGCCTGCTCACGACGGTCTGCTACCGCATCGGCGATCAGCCCGCCCGTTACGCGCTCGAGGGATCGATCGCGGTCACCGGCTCGCTCATCCAGTGGCTGCGCGACAACCTCGGGATCATCCACACCGCCGCCGAGGTGGAGCGCCTCGCCGCCGAGGTCGACGACAACGGCGGCGCCTACTTCGTGCCCGCGTTCTCCGGACTGTTCGCGCCGCGCTGGCGGTCGGACGCCCGCGGGGTGATCGTCGGCCTGACCCGATTCGTCAACAAGGGGCATCTCGCGCGAGCGGCGCTGGAGGCCAGCGCATTCCAGACCCGGGAGGTCATCGAGGCGATGCAGGCCGACTCCGGCATGGCACTGTCGACGCTCAAGGTCGACGGCGGGATGGTCGTCAACGAGATGCTCATGCAGTTCCAGGCCGACATCCTGGACGTCCCGGTGGTCCGTCCGGTGGTCAACGAGACCACCGCGCTGGGCGCGGCCTACGCCGCCGGGCTGGCCGTCGGGTATTGGGAGAGCGAGGACGAGATCCGCGCGAACTGGGCCGAGGACAAGCGCTGGAATCCCGCGATGGACGCCGGTGAGCGCGAACGGCTCTACGCGGAGTGGAACCGGGCGGTCGAGCACAGCTTCGGACTCGCCTGACGATCCCCATCCGCACGGCGGGCATCCGTCCTGCGCCGCAACGGATTCAGACCACGAAGTCGGCGAGGACGCCCACGACACCCGCGGTCCCGCCGAGGGCCGCGGACGCTTCGTAGGCGGCCTCGGAGAGCGCGGCCCGCGGCGGTTGGCCGGCCGTGGTGACGGAGATGGCGGCCAGGATGCAGTCGATCGCCCGGGCGCGCCGGAAGCTGTCCCGCTGCCGCTCGACGTCGCCGCGCCACTGATGCGCGAACCCATCGAAATCGTGTTGTGCCGCAACGGCTCTCAATGCCGCGACGCCGGCCACGTCGGCACTCCCCTGCTGCCGCCATTGCCGGATCACATCACGCACCTCTCCGGTCGCCGCGCCGGTCACGTCCATGACCGTGGCCACCAGCAGGTGCAGACATCGCATGACGTCGTCGTCGGACACCTCGGCGACCAGGCGGGCGACCCCGCCCGGCAGCCGGTCCACGCGGTTCAGCATCGAGACCTCCCGCATTCGGCCGCGGTGAGCGCGGTCATGTGTTACCCCGCCGTTCGTTCGCGACGCCCTCGCCGCCGGGCTCCGTCCGGGACTCGACCCGCTCGGCGGAACGCCCCGTGGTCCCGGACGGAACATGTTGTTCCGGAGCGGGTTCCGATGTCGCCGGGGCCGGATGCTGACTCGGTGGCACCGCAGGCGCATGCGGGGTCCAGTCGCCGACGACGGGCGGCCCCACCAGCGGCAGCGCGCCGACGATCTCGGCGCCGTGCTCGCGGTTGTGCAGGTACGGCGCGGTCTTGTGGCGTTCGTCGTCGTTGCCGCTGCGACGACCGATCGGGGTCGCCCCGAGCGGGCCTGCCGACGGCGCGATCGCCCGTGGCCCCGGCACGCTCGGCGTCGCCGACGCCGAGGCGGCACCCGGCGACGACCATGGCGGCGCCATCGGCATCGGGGTGACGAACTCGGGCGTCCCACCGGCTCCGGCCCCGGCGTGACCTGCGCCGTGGGTGCCGTGCCCATCTGTGCCACGCGGGTCACCGGAGACGGCCCGCTCCCCGGCTCGCTCCGGCAGGCCGCGCGCTCCCCGACGCAGACCGTCGGGGTCGTCGCCGAGTCCACGACCGCCGGAGGTCGACGATCCCGCCGGGGTCGAGGAGACGATGCCCGACGGGGCGGGCCCGGCGCCGCCCGGCGCGGTTGCGACCGGTGGCGCGGTGGCCGGTACCGACGGGGCGGTGCGTCGCCCGAAGTCGCCGGCGTCGACGGCGTTGGCGGCCTGCCCGCGCGTGGAGTCGCCCGACGACCCCCCTGACGACGCACCCGTCATGCCGCCCACGCCCTGGACGACCGCGGCCGGAAACGTCGACTCCACGGGAAGTCTGCGCTGCACGCCCTGCATCGGCGTCGAGTAGGTGGACCCCATGAGCTCATCGGCCTCGTAGCGGACCTGTGGCGCGCCCTCCGGCTTCTCCCGGAGCCGTCGGCGAAGATCCTGCAGCCGACCCTCCTGCCCGCGCGCCGACCCGACGATCCCGGCGGCCTGGCCCAGCATGTCGCCGACTACGCTCGCGGTCGCCAGCGTCGACTGCATCGCGGCGGCCAGGTCTCGTCCGGCCTGCACCGCGGCGTCGGCGGAGAGACCACGCAAGCCGTCGTCGGGGAAGAGCCCGTCCAGCCGGGCGGCGGCGCGCCGGACCGCATCGATCGCCTGAAGGATCGTGTTGACGTCGCCCTGCGCGCTGCCGGGGTCCATGGTGTGCAGGATGTCGATGATCTCGTCGATACCCAGCGTCAGCCAGTCCGTGCGGGCGCCGCCGGAGAGGGACGCCGGACCGAACAGGCCCTCCTCCGTGCCGCCGGCCGCATCGTTCGTCACGACGCCTCCCCCGAAGTCGCGGTGCGGATGCCCGGCACGACCCCGTCACCGGACAGAATGCTCATGACCCTACCGCGGTCCGCGGCCGCATCCGAAGCCCGTGCCGGGGCTGTGCACGGCGGCAGCCGGCAGGGAGATCCGGCCGGGAGATTCAGTCCAGGTCGTCGTGCCGGACGAGCTGGCGGGCCGCCTCGGTGATCGACCCGGACAGCGACGGATACACCGAGAACGTCTGCGCGAGGTCGCTGACGGTGAGCTTGTTCTGCACCGCCAGCGCGATCGGCAGGATCAGCTCGGAGGCGTTGGGCGCCACCGCCACACCGCCGATGACCACGCCGGTCGCCGGGCGGCAGAAGATCTTGACGAAACCGCGGCGCAGGCCGCTCATCTTGGCGCGCGGGTTGGTCGCCAGCGGCAGCATCACGGTCCGGGCCGGGTACTCGCCGGCGTCGATCGCGTTCTGCGAGACACCGACGCTCGCAATCTCCGGACGCGTGAAGATCGCCGACGCAACGGTTTTCAGTTTGATCGGGCTGACACCCTCGCCGAGCGCGTGGTACACGGCGATGCGGCCCTGCATGGCCGCGACCGACGCGAGCGGCAGGAGGCCGGTGCAGTCGCCCGCCGCGTAGATGCCGGGGACGGACGTGCGCGAGACACGGTCGACGCGGATGTAGCCGCCCCTGTCGACCTCGACGCCCGCCCGCTCGAGCTCCAGGTCGGCGGTGTTGGGAACCGAGCCGACGGTCATGAGCACGTGGCTGCCGGTGACCGAGCGGCCGTCGGCGAGGTGCACGGTGACCGCGTCGCCCTCGCGCACGACCTTGTCGGCCCGGGCGTGCTTGACCAGTTCCACACCGCGCTCGGCGAGCGCGTCCTCCAGGACCAGGGCGGCGTCCTCGTCCTCATGCGGCAGCATGCGGTCGCGGCTGGACACGAGGGTCACCTTCACGCCGAGTTCGGTGTAGGCGTGCACGAATTCGGCACCGGTGACACCGGAGCCGACGACGACGAGGTGCTCGGGCAGTTCTTCGAGGTCGTAGAGCTGACGCCAGGTGAGGATCCGCTCGCCGTCGGGCCGGGCGTCGGGCAGGATGCGTGGCGACGCGCCGGTGGCGATCAGCACCACGTCGCCCTCGAAGCGCTGGGTGCTTCCGTCCTCCAGGGTGGCGATGACGCCGTGGGTCGCGACACCGAGCTGGGTCTCGGCGAGGACGGCGGTACCGTTCACCAGCGTCACGCCCTCGCTGACGAGGCGCGAACGGATGTCTGCGGACTGGGCGAACGCGAGGTCGCGCACGCGCTGGTGGATCTGCGGGAGACTGACCAGGGCGTCACCGGTCTTGATGTTGATGCCGAGGTCGACGGCCTTGCGAACCTCGGTGCGGATGCCCGTGGAGGCGATGAAGGTCTTCGACGGGACGCAGTCCCAGAGCACGCAGGCGCCGCCGATGCCGTCCGAATCGATCACCGTGATGTCGGCGCCGTATGCGGCTGCCGCCAGTGCCGCCTCGTATCCCGCCGGTCCGCCGCCGATGATGACGATCCTGGTCACTGTGCACTCCTGTCCTGCACGGGTCTCGCCGCGACGTCCTCGTGAGAAGTCGTGCGCCCGGCGTGCGTGTTGGTCGGTGGGCGAACTGGGCTGTCGGACCGGGTGGTTGACGGCACCCTCGTGCCGGACCACCGGTCCGGGGTCGAGCCGCGCGGGGTGGTGCGTGCTCTCCTGGGCGACCGTCGCATGGGGTCGCACCTCCTACCAAGCTAGTCCTGTCGGGTTGCGGGACTCCATGCGGATGGTCCCACATGCGGCGTACGCCACTGTCGACGGCGCGCGGGTCATCTTCCCGACGAGGGCGTCGACACACTAGGCTCCACCCGTGCCGATTTATGCAGCCTACGGCTCCAACATGGACCCCGAGCAGATGGCGCAGCGCGCGCCCCACTCACCGATGGCGGGTACGGGATGGCTCAACGGATGGCGGCTGACCTTCGGTGGCGAGGACATCGGCTGGGAGGGTTCCCTGGCCACGGTCACCGAGGACCGCGAGGACCCGAACGCCCGTGTCTTCGTCGTGCTGTACGACGTCCCGCCGGAGGACGAGCAGCTCCTCGACCGGTGGGAGGGCTCCGAACTCGGCTTCCACCGGAAGATCCGGGCACGCGTCGACACCGCCGACGGACCCGTGCTGGCGTGGCTGTATGTGCTCGACGCCTACGAGGGCGGACTCCCCTCGGCCCGCTATCTGGGTGTCATGGCCGACGCCGCGGAGGTCGCCGGCGCGCCTGCCGAATACGTGCAGGATCTGCGGCTGCGTGAGGCGCGCAACGTGGGGCCCGGCCCCGGCCCGATCGAGCCCTGAGCGCGGTCGTCCCGCTAGATGGTCTCGGCGGTGTTGCGCGCGTTGAGCACCACACCCGCGAGGGTGCGCACGCCGATGGCCAGTGCGCGTTCGTCGAGGTCGAAGTTGGGTGCGTGCAGATCGACCTGCGGCCCCTTGCCGTCCCACACCCCGAGCCGCGCCATCGCGCCGGGCACCTGTTCGAGGTACCAGGAGAAGTCCTCGCCGCCGGGCGACTGAGGCGTGTCGGCGACCGCGTCGGGACCGATCGCGGCGACCGACCGTTCGAGCATCCGGAACGCCACCTCGTCGTTGACCACCGGCGGCACCCCGCGGATATAGGACAGGTCGTAGCGGACCCCGAGGGGTGCGACGAGTTCGCCGACGATGCTGCGGACGAGGGGTTCCAGCGTCGCCCAGGTGCCGTGGTCGCCGGTGCGCACGGTCCCGCGCAGACGCCCCTCCTGTGGGATCGCGTTGGGGGCGCTGCCGGCGTTGGCCGCGCCCCACACCATGACCGTCCCCGATCTCGGGTCGACACGGCGTGACAGCACGCCGGGGAGACCGGTGATCACGGTGCCCATCGCGTAGACGAGGTCGCCGGTGAGGTGCGGCCGGGACGTGTGGCCGCCCGCCGAGTGGAGCTGGAGGTCGATGTGGTCGGCCGCAGAGGTGAGCGGGCCCTGTCGCAGGCCGACGGTGCCGACCGGCAGCCGGGGGTCGCAGTGGAGTGCGAAGATCCGTCCGAGACCGCGCGTGACCCCGGCGTCGATGGCGTCGAGCGCGCCACCCGGCATGACCTCCTCGGCGGCCTGGAAGATGAGCCGCACGCCGACCGGGAGCGGTTCGGCCTCGGCGAGAAGCTTGGCGACGCCGATCAGGATCGCGGTGTGCGCGTCATGGCCGCAGGAGTGCGACACGCCCTCGACCTTCGAGGTGAACGCGAGACCGGTGTGTTCGGTGACCGGCAGCGCGTCCATGTCGGCGCGCAGACCGATGCGCGGTTCCCCCTCCGGACCGAGGTCGCAGACGACGCCGGTGCCCAGCGGCAGGCGACGTGGCCGCAGACCGGCGGCGGTCAGCTCGCGCATCACCAATTCGGTGGTGCGGATCTCCTGACGTGACAGCTCGGGATGCGCGTGGATGTCCCGGCGCCAGCCGACCAGCTCGTCCCAGTGGGCGGCGAGCCACTCGTCGATCGGACCACCGCCCTCGACGGCGATCACCGACTCCATGCCGGTCATGCCAGCACCCCGGCCGGTGTCGGGAGCGCGAGGTCGGCGAGCAACGGCCCGCGCAGCCCGCGCTTGATGACGGCCAGGTTGGGGCCGACCGTGCCGGCGCGCGCCGCGGCCAGTTCGGCGGCGCGGGCGGCGAGCCGCTCGACCGGCACCGCCTCGTCGACGATGCCGGCCGCCACCGCGTCGTCGGCGCCGTAGCGGCGGCTGCTGTACATCGCCTCGGTGGCGGTGCGATCTGTCAGGCGGGTTCGCAGCAGGGTCGCCATCCCGCGGGTGAACGGCATGTTCAGCGCCGCCTCGGGCAGAGACCAGAACCCGCGCTCGGTGCGCATGATCACCTGGTCGGCGCAGAGTGCGAGCATCGCCCCGGCGCCGAAGGCGTGACCGTTGATCGCGGCGACCGTCGGAACCGGCAGCGTGAGGATCGTCGAGTACAGTGCGTGCACACGGTCGAGGTAGGCGGGGAGCTGATCCGGCGCGGCGAAGATGTGGTCGGTGTCCAGACCGTTGGTGAAGTACTTCCCGGTCGCGGTCAGCACGAGCGGCTTCGGGTTCGCACTCACCTCAGCGAGCAGCCGTTCCACCTCGTCGAGCCACTCCAGGCGGAATCGGTTCTCCGGATTCGACTCGTCGAGTTCGACTCCCGGCGCGCCGAGATGGAGTTCGACGACGTCGGCGGCCTCGTTGAGATATGGCATGACCTGACCTTATCGCTCCGCGTGACCTGCAATCGGCACGACCGCCGCCATACCGCACCGCGGCACGGTCGATTGTTTAGGGTTGGCGCATGGATCCGACCGTTGACGCCGACGCCGCGGCCATCACCGCTGCCGCCACCATCGCCGCCGAGACCGACGCCGCCGCACACGATGTCGCCGTCATCCTCGGGTCGGGCTGGGCCCCCGCGGCCGACGCCTTCGGCACCCCGATCCGGTCGCTGCCGATGTCGTCGATCCCCGGCTTCACCCCACCCAGGGCCGCCGGCCACGGCGGGGTGATCCACTCGGTCCACATCGGCGACCGCCGGGTTCTGCTGATGCTGGGCCGGATTCACGCCTACGAAGGTCACGACCTCGCCCGTGTGGTGCATCCGGTGCGGACCGCGGCGGCGGCCGGCGCGCACACCGTGATCCTCACGAACGCGGCCGGCGGCCTGCGCGAGGACATGTCGGTGGGTCAGCCGGTGCTCATCTCCGATCACCTCAACCTGACGGCGCGCTCCCCGCTCGTCGGCGCGCAGTTCGTGGATCTCGTCGACGCCTACTCGCCGCGCCTGCGCGAGATCGCGCGCAGGGTCGATCCGTCCTTCGCCGAGGGCGTCTACGCGGGCCTGCCCGGCCCGCATTACGAGACCCCGGCCGAGGTCCGCATGCTGCGCACCCTCGGCGCCGATCTCGTCGGCATGTCGACCGTGCACGAGACGATCGCGGCCCGCGCGGCCGGCCTCGAGGTCCTCGGCGTCTCCCTGGTCACCAACCTCGCCGCCGGCATGACCGGCGAGCACCTGAGCCACACCGAGGTGCTCGAGGTGGGCCGTGCGTCTGCGACACGAATGGGTGAATTGCTGGCCCAGATCATCGCCGAACTGTAGAACCGTCTCCAGCAGCCGGAGCGCCACTTCCCGAGGAGGACGATGACGTACCCACCGGACGGTCCGGGCGGATATCCCCAGAACTCCGACCCCTACGGGCAGGGCGGTTACCCGGGCGGGTACGGACCGGCCGGGTATCCGCAGGGTCCGCCGCCGGAGCCACCACGATCGCCGTGGTCGTCGCCCGCAGTGCTCGTGGCGATCGTCGCGGGCGTCCTGCTGGTGGTCGTCGGCGCACTGGCGGCGTTCCTGCTGATCCCCGCCGACGACCCCGACGACGAGGTGGCGGCGAGCACCACCACGACCGCCGCGCCGCAGACCGTGACGAGCACGGTGACGCAGTCCCCGGCGGCGGGCGCGAACCCGACCACGACCACCACGACGACCACGGTCCCGGGCCGGCCGCTGCCGACGGTGCCCGGCGCCGACTGGCAGGGCTTCACGAGCGGGCCGCGCTGCAATGCCGCCGACGACCCGGCCGTCGCGATCGGGATGACCGCCCGCTCACGCGTGGTCATCTGCCAGGTCGGCAACCAGAGCGGACGCTGGTACTACAAGGGCGCGGCGCCCAACGGGTCGATCGAACTGCAGTACCCGACCCGGGTCGGCAACACGTTCGAGGCCACCAACGGGTCGGTGCGCTATCTGGTGTCGCCGTCGCGGCTGACGATCGTCGACGGTGACTCGGTGCTGTCCGACGAGCCGATGATCGCCTATTGGAGCCCGCTCGGCTGACTCACCGGCACGGCCATCGGCCGGACTCGACCGCCGTCGGCCTCGACCGGGCCGACGGGCACCTCACTCACCGTGAGGCGGAGGTCCATCGCGGGCCGAACTGACGGTCACCGGCGTCCCCGAGACCGGGCACGATGTAGTTCGCTTCGTCGAGACCCTCGTCGATCGCGGCGACGACAAGACGGCACGGGTGGCCGGACTTCTCCAGCGCCTCCACGCCCTGCGGGGCGGCGACGACGCAGATCGCGGTGATGTCGGTGGCGTTGCGCGCGACCAGCAGGTCGATGGTGTGCAGCATCGAGCCGCCGGTGGCGAGCATCGGATCGAGCACGAAGACGGGGTGTCCCGCCAGGTCGTCGGGCAGCGACTCGAGGTACGGCACGGGCTGCGCGGTCTCCTCGTCGCGGGCGATCCCGACAAAGCCCACCTGCGCCTCGGGCACCATCGCGTGCGCCTGCTCGACCATGCCCAGACCCGCACGCAGCACCGGCACCAGCAGCGGGGGCTCGGCCAGCCGCGACCCGGTGAACTCGGTGAGCGGGGTCCTGATCTGCACCTCCGTCGACGGCGCGCCCACCAGCGCCTCGTACACCAGCATCTGGGTGAGATCCGAGAGCGCCGCGCGGAAGCCGGCGTTGTCGGTGGTCTCGTCGCGCATGGTGGTGAGTCGGGCGGCGGCGAGAGGGTGATCGACGATCAGGCGTTCCATGGCGACCACCCTATTTCCTGGCCGAGCCGGCCGCGCGGGTTGGGGCGGATGTGCGCACCGGACCACGCCGCGCGGGCCGCGGACGCAATCCGATGGAACCGGATCGACGCGCGGCACGTCGAAATCCCATGAGCCCGCACACCCTCGGTTCCCGATCCGCCACCACCCCCCTCCACCCCACCGACCACGGTCGCATCCTGGTCGATTCCACTGCGCTGCAAGGCTTCTCCTCAGCGCACCGCAGCACGTCCGCGATCGTGGGAGACCAGGTGCGCGACGACGAGGCCGCCATCGTCGATCTCGCGATCACCTTCGGGTTGATCGGCGCGGAGTTCCTCGCCGCCGTCGTCGAGTTCCTTCGTCTCCATCGGGAGAATCTGTCCTCCACCGCACGCCGCCAGGAGCGGCTCGCCGACACGACGCAGCGCGCGGACGCGGACCACTGCGACTGTGACCGCGCCGCCGCGAAGGAGCTGAGCCTCTGATGGCGGGTGCCGAGGTCTTCGTCGAACCGCTGCGCGCACTGCTCACCGCGCTGGGCACCGGCGTGCTCGCGCCGGGCAATCCCGCCGACCGTCTCCGGGTCGCCGCATCCGCGGTCGCCACGGCGCGCCGCGGCTCGGAGGCCGCGACCGACGCGGCACGCGCCGGATGGGTGGGCGCCGGCGGGAGCGCCGCCTTCGCCGCTGCCCGATCCGTGCAGCGCGGGATGACGCTTCTGATCGAGGATGCCGACGAGTTCGCGCGGCTCGTCGAGAGCGCCGGCCGCAAGGTGCATGCGGCGGCAACCATGATCGACGAGCTGGTGGATTCGCTGGAACGCCACTCGCGAGCACTCGGCGACCAGTTGTTCAGCCCCGCCGGGCTGATGGCCATGGTCCCGGTGGCCGCCGAGCATCTCGGGCGCGGAATCGAGATCGTCGCCCGCACCCGCGAGGACCTGCGCGGCGACACCGCGGCGATGACCGAACTCGCCCGACGTCTCGCTCCGGACACGGCTGCGGCGCCCGGCGCCGAGATCGCGCAGGCGTCCACGACGCCGGTGCCGGGCGGCGTCCCGGTGACGCTGCCCGATGGATCGGTGGCATATGCACCCGACGAGCGGGCCGCCACGGCGGTGCGGGCCGCGCTCGGCCAGCGCGGCGTTCCGTATGTATGGGGCGGCACCACCCCCGCCGGTTTCGACTGCAGCGGCTTCACCCAGTGGGCCTACCGCCAGGCAGGACTGGAACTCCCGCGGCTCGCGCAGGACCAGGACACGGCCGGGTACCGGGTGTCGCAGGCGGAGCTGCAACCCGGCGATCTCGCGGTGTGGTCGGGGCATGTCGCCATGTACATCGGCAACGGCCAGCTCATCGAGGCCGGGGATCCCGTCGGTGTGTCGCCGCTGCGGACCACCAATCTGGACCAGACCTTCGAGGGCTTCTTCCGGCCGCGATGAGACACTCGCGGAGCAAGCCCTGCGACGGCCCAGGTGACGACCCTTGTGCGCGGGCCGTGAAGAGGCATCTGCCCTATGTGTGGCCCACTACTGGATCCGCGGTCATCTATCGCTAGGCTGTGTCCCCATGGCCGGAGACATCGTCCCGATTGAGCTCGGACTCACCGACGGAAACAGCTTCACCCTGTGGGCACCCCGCTGGCGCGAGGGTGACGACGAGTGGGAGGCGTTCCTCGGACTCGACGAGGATCTCTACGTCCTCCCCGGCGTCGCCGAACTCGCCGCGTTCGTGCGCACCAACTCCGACAACGACCTCATCGAGCACCCGGCCTGGCCGACCCTGGTCCAGGTGCGGGCCGAGGAGCTGATCCCCGACGAGCGGCACACGTACGACCTCGTCGGCGTTCCCGAGCTCGCGGCCGAGGACCCGACCCCCGAGGTCATCGCCGAACTCGAGGACGCGCTCGAGATCGTGCGCATCCTGGGCGAGGTCTGCGAGCTGACGCCGATCACCAAGTTCTTCAACGGCAACCCGATCCTGGGCGCCGTCACCACCGGTACCCGCAACTTCGAGGGCCGCGAGGGCCTCGACCTCTGGGTCCGCATCGGCCGGCTCATCGCCAAGCACTGGGACGACGTCCTCGACGCCATCGACGAGGTCATCACCGTCCCCGAGGTCGACCCGAAGGTCGTCGAGACCGCCGAGGCCGAACTCGAGGCCGCCGCATCCGCCGAGGACGAGGACGAGCCGGCCGAGGACGAGGACATCGAGATCGTCGAGCCCGCCGAGGACGAGGACGAGGACGACGACGAGGACGACGAAGACGAGTACGACGACGAGGACGACGAAGACGATTTCTGGGCGTCGGTCGGCATCGACCCGATCAAGATCGTCACCCGTGGCGACGAGTTCTGGACCCTGCGCTGCTACCTCGGCGACGACCCGGTCTTCCTCGGCGCCGATGGCAAGATCTTCGTGTTCACCTCGCCCCGCGCCCTGTCACGGTTCCTCGCCGACGAGAACGATCACGATCTCGCCGACCTGTCGACCTTCGAGGACATCCGCGCCGAGGCGACCAACGGTTCGCTGGAGTTCGACGTCATCGACGACAACGTGTACGTCCTGCCCGGCATCTCCGAGGACATCGCCGACGGCCCGCGCCGTATGGATCGCGATCAGCTCGACCTCGCCGTCGAGCTGCTGACCGACGCCGCCGACTACGCCGGTGACGACACGGTCGCCGAGACCCTCGGCTCGACCACGCCCCTCGGCTGGTTCATCGACTACGCCCTCAACCCCGACCCGAAGCGGATGGCCCCGAGCGGGCCGTTCGACAACGAGGCCGAGGCATGGCGCGCTCTCGAACACGACTTCGAGGCACGGCTGGTCAAGAAGGGCTAGCCCGGCTAGCCCATGAGCACGGCGTAACCCGGCTTGATAACGTCGTCGATGAACTGCAGCCGTTCGTCGAAGTGGATGAACGCCGACTTCATGGCGTTTACGGTGAAGCGTTCGAAATCGGCCCAGCCGTAGCCGAACTGGTCGGCGAGCAGCGAGAACTCCTTGGTCATCGAGGTGTCGCTCATGAGCCTGTTGTCGGTGTTCACCGTGACCCGGAACCGGAGTCGCGCCAGCACGTTGAAGGGATGCTCCGCGAGGGAGGCGACCGCACCGGTCTGCACGTTCGAACTCGGGCACAACTCCAGCGGAATCCGCTTGTCGCGCACCACGTTCGCGATGAGCCCGAGTTTCGCGCCCGCGAACGACCGCGCGGCGAGATCGGCCCCCTCGGGCAGTTCGATGTCGTCGAAGACGCGCACCCCGTGACCGAGCCGGTCGGTGCCGCAGAAGCCGATGGCCTCGTGGATGGACGGCAGTCCGAACGCCTCGCCGGCGTGGATGGTGAACGGCGCCGAGTTGGCACGCATGTACTCGAACGCGTCGAGGTGCCGCGTCGGCGGATGGCCTGCCTCGGCGCCGGCGATGTCGAATCCGACGACGCCACGGTCGCGGTAGCGCACGGCCAGCTCGGCGATCTCGCGTGACCGCGCCGCGTGGCGCATCGCGGTCACCAGGCAGCGCACGGTGATGTTCTTGCCCCGGGCGGCGGCGATCCGCTCCCCGTCCGCGAAACCGCGCAGCACGGCCTCGACCACCTCGTCGAGGGTCAAACCCTGCTCGAGATGCTGTTCGGGTGCGTAGCGCACCTCGGCGTAGACGACGTTGTCGTCCGCGAGGTCCTCGACGCATTCGCGCGCCACCCGTTCGAGCGCGCCGACGGTCTGCATCACGGCGACGGTGTGTTCGAAGGTCTCCAGATACCGCTCCAGCGAGCCGCTGTCAGCGGCCTCGCGGAACCACCGCGCCAGACCCTCGACGTCCTCGGCGGGCAGCCGGTCGTACCCGATCTCGTGCGCGAGTTCGAGTACCGTCGCCGGGCGCAGGCCGCCGTCGAGGTGATCGTGCAAGAGGACCTTTGGTGCGAGCTTGAGGTGTGCGGCATCGAGCGTCGTCATCTGGTGAACCTAACGCGGTCGATGATCAACGGCCGGGTGGCGGAGGCCCCCGTGTCGGAATCGACCGCGTCGGGCGCCTCCGTGCCGGGCTCGATCCGCACCGCGCGTCGCAGGCACGCCCGTGCGCCGGGGATGCGGTGCTCATCCTGCGTGTGCAGCGTGAACAGCGGTTGTCCGGCGCGAACCCGGTCGCCGGGCCGCACGTGGACGATGACGCCCGCTTCGGCGGCCACCGATTCCCCGGGCTTCGACCGTCCGCCGCCGGCCTGCCACGCGGCGTCCCCGACCGCGCGGGCGTCGACCTCGGTCACGACACCGTCGGTGTCGGCGGTGAGATCGTCCCGAAGCCGCGCGACCGGCAGCGGTGCATCGGGGTCGCCGCCCTGGGCGGAGATCATCGCCCGCCACACATCCATCGCCCGGCCGTTCGCCAGGTGCTCGGCCGGGTCCGCGTCGGTCAGCCCCGCGGCGTCGAGCATCTCACGGGCGAGCGCCAGGGTGAGCTCGACGACATCGGCAGGCCCGCCACCGGCGAGGACCTCGAGGGATTCGGCGACCTCGACGGCATTGCCGACGGCCCGTCCCAACGGCACGCTCATGTCGGTTATGAGCGCGCGGGTGTCCACGCCGGCGTCGAGGCCGAGCTCGACCATCGTCGACGCCAGCTCGCGCGCGTCGTCCTCGTTCGGCAGGAAGGCGCCCGAGCCGGTCTTGACGTCGAGGACGAGCGCCGCGGTGCCCTCGGCGATCTTCTTGCTCATGATCGAACTGGCCAGGAGCGGGATGGACTCGACGGTTCCGGTGACGTCGCGCAGCGCGTAGAGCTTGCGGTCGGCGGGCGCGAGGTCGGCACCGGCGGCGCAGATGACCGCGCCCACCTCCTCGAGCCGGGCGAACATCTCCTCTGTGGTCAGCTCGGCGCGCCACCCCCGGATCGACTCCAGCTTGTCGAGTGTGCCACCGGTGTGGCCGAGGCCGCGACCGGACAGTTGCGGAACCGCGACGCCGAACGACGCGACGAGCGGGGTGAGCGGTAGCGTGATCTTGTCCCCGACGCCCCCGGTGGAGTGCTTGTCCACCGTGGTCAACGGCTTTCCGTCCCGCCGCAGGCCGGAGAGGTCCAGCCGGCGGCCGCTGTCGATCATCGCCTGCGTCCACGTCGCGATCTCACGCCGGTTCATCCCGCGGAGACAGATCGCCATGAGCAGCGCGGACATCTGCTCGGGGGCCACCTCGCCGCGGGTGTAGCCGTCGACCATCCAGGCGATCTGCGCGTCGCTGAGCTCGTGCCCGCCCCGCTTGGTGGCGATCACCGCAACGGCGTGGATGACCTCTTCGGCGGTGGCGTCGGCGCTCACGGGACCACCTCGGCGATGTCGTCGGGCCCGAAGGCGTCGGGTAGGAGGTCGGCCAGCCTGCGGGGCCCGGCCGGGTGGTCGACGAGGAGTTCACGTCCCCCGTGCTCGAGGAGCACCTGCCGGCACCGCCCGCACGGCATCAGGACCTTTCCGTTCGCATCGGCGACGGAAACCGCACGAACCGAGCGCTGACCTTGGGAGACCAGGTGTGCGATCAACGAGACCTCGGCGCAGATCCCGAGTCCGTATGAGACATTTTCCACATTGCAACCTCCGAGGATCTCGCCCTCGGAGGTGATCCCGGCCGCCCCCACCGGATAGCGCGAATACGGGGCGTAGGCGCGCAACACCATTTCATTTGCTTTGTGGCGCAGGACATTCCAGTCGATCTCCGTATTCACGCCCACCTCCTCGCTGAAGCTGTAACAGCCGGACACCGGAAATTCACCGGCCCCAGAGCTTGGGTAAGGCAAACCTAAGTCGGATTCTCTTGTGCCTCAAATCGGTTCGGGCAATTTATCACCGGATTGGGCATGGGTTTAGAGTCTCTTGTCATGGGTCCATGGTCGAGTCGGAGCATGCCGATTCGACGCGTCCATCGACGATGTTGGAGGCCACTTTTCCGATGAGCACCTCGACCGAAGTCGCACCTGACCCGGTGCGTCGACGTTCTCTTTACCGCGGCGATCCAGGCATGTGGTCCTGGGTCCTCCACCGCATCACCGGCGTAACCATCTTCTTCTTCCTGTTCGTGCACGTGCTGGACACCGCGGTCATCCGCGTGGATCCGAATCAGTACGACCAGATCATCGAGACCTACAAGACCCCGATCATCGGTCTCATGGAGATCGCCCTGGTCGCCTGCGTCCTGTTCCACGCCTTCAACGGCGTGCGCCTGATCCTGGTGGACTTCTGGTCCAAGGGCCCCAAGTACCAGCGGCAGATGCTGTGGGTGGCCATGACCCTGTTCGTCATCGTTTTCGCCGCCGGCGCGGTCCGCCTGCTGCAGATCATGATCGACCACGCGTAGGAGACACCAGAGATGACCACCTCGGAAGCCACGGGTGTCGCCAAGACCCTCGGCACGCAGCACGACCGCCCCGCGAGCCTGGACAACCCGCGCTCGCCCCGCAAGCCCAAGGGCGGCAACTTCGAGAAGAACGCGTGGATGTTCATGCGCTTCTCCGGCCTGATCCTCGTCTTCCTGACGATCGGCCACATGTTCATCATGCTCGCCTGGGACGGAGGCGTGCACCGTATCGACGCCTCGTTCGTCGCCGCCCGCTGGAGCTCGCCGGGCTGGCAGATCTGGGACCTCACCATGCTGTGGCTGGCCCAGCTGCACGGCGGCAACGGCGTGCGCACCGTCATCGCCGACTACTCGCGCAAGGACTCGACCCGCTTCTGGCTCAACGTCCTGCTGGCCGTGTCGATGATCCTGACCCTCGTGCTCGGCACGTACGCGATCCTCACCTTCGACGTCAACAGCGTCGGCTAAAGGAGACCAGAAACAATGCAGGAACACCGCTACGACGTCGTCATCGTGGGCGCCGGTGGCGCCGGAATGCGGGCGGCCATCGAGGCCGCCCCGCGTGCCCGCACCGCGGTTCTGACCAAGCTCTACCCCACCCGCAGCCACACCGGCGCGGCACAGGGCGGTATGTGTGCCGCGCTGGCCAACGTCGAGGAGGACAACTGGGAGTGGCACACCTTCGACACCGTCAAGGGCGGTGACTACCTCGCCGATCAGGACGCCGTCGAGATCATGGCCAAGGAGGCCATCGACGCGGTGCTCGATCTGGAGAAGATGGGTCTGCCCTTCAACCGGACGCCGGAGGGCAAGATCGACCAGCGTCGCTTCGGTGGCCACACCCGCGACCACGGCAAGTCGCCCGTGCGTCGTGCGTGCTACGCCGCCGACCGCACCGGTCACATGATCCTGCAGACCCTCTACCAGAACTGCGTCAAGCACGACGTCGAGTTCTTCAACGAGTTCTACGCGCTCGACATCTGCCTCGCGGAGAACGAGGACGGCGAGCTCGTCGCCAACGGTGTGGTCGCCTACGAGCTGGCCACCGGCGAGATCCACGTATTTCACGCCAAGTCGATCGTCTTCGCGACCGGCGGCTCGGGCCGCATGTACAAGACGACGTCCAACGCCCACACCCTCACCGGTGACGGCATGGGCATCATCTTCCGCAAGGGCCTGCCGCTGGAGGACATGGAGTTCCACCAGTTCCATCCGACGGGGCTGGCCGGCCTCGGCATCCTCATCTCGGAGGCCGTGCGCGGCGAGGGCGGCATCCTCCGCAACGCCGACGGTGAGCGCTTCATGGAGCGCTACGCCCCCACCATCAAGGACCTCGCGCCCCGCGACATCGTCGCCCGCTCGATGGTTCTCGAGGTGCTCGAGGGCCGCGGCGCCGGACCGAACAAGGATTACGTCTACATCGACGTGACCCACCTCGGCGAGGACGTCCTCAACGAGAAACTCCCGGACATCACCGAGTTCGCCCGCACCTACCTCGGCGTGGACCCGGTCAAGGAGTACGTGCCGGTCTTCCCGACCTGCCACTACGTCATGGGCGGCATCCCGACCAACGTCAACGGCCAGGTGCTGCGCAACAACACCGAGGTCGTGCACGGCCTGTACGCCGCCGGTGAGTGCGCCTGCGTGTCGGTGCACGGCGCCAACCGCCTCGGCACCAACTCGCTGCTCGACATCAACGTCTTCGGCCGTCGCGCCGGCATCGCCGCCGCGGAGTACGCCAACAACGCGGACTTCGTCGAGCTCCCGGAGCGTCCGACCGAGATGGTCGACGGTTGGCTGGAGCAGCTGCTCAGCGAGCACGGCCACGAGCGTGTCGCCGACATCCGCACCGAGCTGCAGGCGTCGATGGACGCGAACGCGTCGGTGTTCCGCACCGAGGAGACCCTCAAGCAGGCGCTGACCGACATCCACGCGCTGAAGGAGCGGTACAACCACATCCGCGTCCACGACAAGGGCAAGCGCTACAACAGCGACCTGCTCGAGGCCATCGAGCTCGGCTTCCTGCTCGAGATGGCCGAGGTCACCGTCGTCGGCGCCCTCAACCGCAAGGAGTCGCGCGGCGGCCATGCGCGCGAGGACTACCCCGATCGTGACGACGTGAACTACATGCGCCACACCATGGCCTACAAGAAGGGCACCGGCCTTCTCGCGGACATCGAGCTGGACTACAAGCCCGTGGTGCAGACCCGCTACGAGCCGATGGAGCGTAAGTACTGATGACATCTGTTCTGGACAAGTCCACTCCTGCCTCTGACGAGCCGCCACTGCCCCCGGTGCCCGAAGAGGCGCACATGGTGACGCTGAAGATCTACCGGTTCAATCCGGAGAACCCGGACGCCGCCGGTTTCGAGAGCTTCCGCGTCCCGGCACTGCCGACCGACCGCCTGCTCAACCTGCTGCTGTACGTGAAGGGCTACCTCGACGGCACCCTCACGTTCCGCCGCAGCTGCGCACATGGCGTGTGCGGATCGGACGCGATGCGCATCAACGGTGTCAACCGTCTGGCGTGCAAGCTCCTCATGAAGGACATGCTCCCCAAGGACAAGTCCAAGGAGATCACCATCACCGTCGAGCCGATCCGAGGCCTGCCGGTGGAGAAGGATCTCGTGGTCAACATGGAGCCGTTCTTCGACGCGTACCGTGCGATCAAGCCGTTCCTGATCACCTCGGGCAACGAGCCGACCCGCGAGCGCATCCAGAGCCAGTCCGACCGCGCCCGCTTCGACGACACCACCAAGTGCATCCTGTGTGCCTGCTGCACCACGAGCTGCCCGGTGTTCTGGACCGAGGGTTCGTACTTCGGCCCGGCCGCGATCGTCAACGCGCACCGATTCATCTTCGACAGCCGTGACGAAGGCGCCGTCGAGCGTCTCGACATCCTCAACGACGTCGACGGTGTGTGGCGCTGCCGCACCACCTTCAACTGCACCGACGCATGCCCCCGCGGCATCCAGGTCACGCAGGCGATCTCGGAGGTCAAGCGCGCGCTCATGTTCTCGCGCTAGGCGATACACGCTTTCTCTGCAGCCCGGCAACGGCCCGCACCGATTCGGTGCGGGCCGTTGCTCTTTGATTCACCGAGTTGCTATTTCCTGCACCGAACTGCTCTTTCATGCACGCAGCGCCCGGCGGCGAGCCGTGGGCGCCGGTGGCCGCACCGCCTCATCCGGCCCGGTGCAGCACCCCGGCGACGATCGACTCCACCAGCGCATCCTCCTCGTTTGGATCGGCCTCCCACAACAACATCGCCAGAACCGACCTCACGGCGAAGCCCGCGGCGACGGCATCGTCGGGATCGAAGCCGATGAGTTCCGCCGCGACCGCCCGGACGGCGGGCGAGGCGAGGACGGTCGGTGTCGACGCGACGAGGTTCGCGGGGCGGAGGAACTGGCGGATCACCCGGTTGCCGCGCAGTTCCCGCAGGGCGGCGCCGATGGCGATCCGGGCCCGCTCCTCGCCGGTCGTGTCGGCGACCCGGGCGCGGATCGACTCGAGCACCGGAGTCGCGGTGGCCACCAGGACGGCTTCGATGATGGCGGTGCGCCCACCCACGTGCCGGTAGACGGTCGCGCGCGAGCAGTGGGCGCGGCGTGCGAGTTCGTCGATGCCGAACCCGTCGAGTCCCCGTGCCGCGATGATGGTCGCGGCCTGGGAGATCAGGCGTGCGCGCGCCACCCCGACACGGTCGCCGCCCACCAGCCAGTCGCCCATCGTCACCCTTCCCTTCGGTCGTCGATTCTCATCATGAGACATGGGGCCACCGGAAAGGCTCGTTTTCGCCCAGGTCAACTGCATGTGCCGAGACCGCCGACCCCCGTTGCGGAGAGGCCCTGTATCGATATCCGGCGAACTCCTGTACCACGGCCCGTCGCTCGGCGACCCTGGACACATGCTCACCCTCGACGACCCCGCGTTCATCACCCGATTCCACACCGATCAGCCGGTCCAGCAGATCGGCGATTCTCCCTTCTACGCCGTCGGGACCTGGGAGCTCATCGCCGACGTGGTGCGACGTCCGGCCGAGTTCTCGTCGAATCTGACCGCCACGATGATCTGCCACGAGAACGGCACGATCAGCGAGTTCCCGGTCGCCGGCCTCGGCGACGCGGTGCACGTGCTCGCGACCGCCGACGGGCCCCGGCACCGGCTGCACCGGTCCCTGGTGATGCCGTCGCTGACCCCGGTGCGCATCCGGGAACTGGAACCGCACGTGGCCGGGATCGTGGACACCGCATGGTCCGAGGGAATCGACGGTGACCGCATCGACTGGTCCACCGCGGTGGCGCACCGCGTGCCGGTCGCCGTGGTCACCGAACTCCTAGGCCTGCCCGCCGACGACGTCGACGACCTCGCCCGGTGGGCACACGCGACCACCGGACTCATCGACGGGATCGTCGCTCCCGGCCGACTCGCCGCGGCGACCGCGGCGGTCGGTGAGCTCACCTCGTATCTCGACGGTGCCCTGGGCCGGGCCCTGCAGGACATCGATGCCGCCACCGGGGTGCTCGCCGACATCGCGGCGGCCATCATCCGAACGGACCTCGACCGGTCCACCGCGGTGATGATGCTGTTGCAGCTCGTCGCCGCGGGATCGGAATCGACCACCGGCCTCCTGCACAGCGCCGTACGTCTGCTCGCCGAGAATCCCGATGTCACCGCGCGATTGCGGCGCGAACCCGACCGCATCCCGGCATTCATCGAGGAGGCCCTGCGACTGGAATCGCCGTTCCGTGGCCACTTCCGGCACGTCGTCGACGACACCGTCCTCGGTGACACTCCCCTGCCTGCGGGTTCGCACCTGTACCTGATGTGGCGGGCCGCCAACCGCGATCCCGCGCAGTTCGACGACCCGGACCGCATCGATCTCGACCGTGCGGTCGCCGGTCCCGACGGCCGGCGTACCGCTCGCGCCGCCCACGTCGCCTTCGGCCGGGGACTTCACCTGTGCGTGGGCGCCGGGCTCGCACGCATGCAGTCACGCCTGGCGATCACTCGGCTACTCTCCGCCACAACCGATTTCGCTCTCGTCGAGACGCCCGCGACACTGAACCTGACCGGGCCCGGCTGATCCTCGGCAGGAGATCGAGGGAACCGAACCGGCGCCCGGGTGCGTCAAAGAAGGACACACCAGATCAGCCCACCGTCGAACGGAGACCCCGTGGCCCGGATCCTGTTCTCCCGCCTGCTGCTGACCGCCGCCGTGAGCGGCCTCGGCGCCCTGACCGCCTTCGCGCCGCCCACCGTTGCGCCCGCCGCCGCTGCGCCCGCCACGGCGCGATCGACACCTTCCACGACCCCCGCGTCACCGACGGCAGCACCGGAGCGCGTGACCATCACCTTCGTCTCCGACCGCCGCCTCAACGGTCCGGCGGCATGGTCCGACGCCCACGGCTCGCTGCACACCCAGCTCGAAGTCCCTCTGGCACAGCATGATCCGTCGTCCGAGCTCTGGTCTGCCTCGCTCGTGTTCACGCGGCGGTCCCCCGACGGCCCGCTGCACGCGACCTTCCGCTCCGCCGGACGATTCGCCCATTGCGAGGTGCGCGTCGACTCGACCGTGGTGGCCGAGGACACCGCGCGCGGGGATCGCCCGACGAGCACGTGCCTGGTCGGCAGGGAGACGCCCGACGCGGAAATCTGAGCCGGATTTTCCGCTTGCAGGGAGGAATGCGACGGCCGATCGTACGCTGTCTCTCGTCATGAATGCATGAGCGGAGACGAGCATGTCGGAACGCATCGACCACGGGGCCTCGACCCCTTTCGGAACCAACGGGTCCGGCATGCTGGACGACCCCGGCGACAAGGGGCTCCGGATCGGCTCGATCGGCCTGATGGGCAACGTGGTCATCGGACTGGCCGCGGTCGCGCCGGCGTACAGTCTCGCCGCGACGCTGGGGTATGTCGTCGACAGCGTCGGCGAGAAGTCGCCGTCGATGTTCGTCCTCGCGTTCCTGCCGATGCTGCTGGTGGCGTTCGCCTATCGCGAGCTGTCCACCGACACCCCCGACTGCGGGACGACCTTCACTTGGGGCACAAAGGCATTCGGCCCGGGGATCGGATGGATCGGCGGATGGGGTGTGGCCGTCTCGGCGATCATCGTGCTGGCCAACGTCTCCGAGATCTCGGCGCTCTACCTGTTCCAGTTCCTCGGGCTCGACGCCCTCGCCGACAGCATGGCGGCCAAGGTCCTGCTCGGCACCTTCTTTATCGTCGCGATGACCTGGATCAGCATCCGCGGCATCGTCATCAGCGAACGCATGCAGGTGATCCTGATGTTCATCCAGTTCGCGGTGCTGATCGTCGCCAGCGTGATCGCCCTGGCCAAGGTGGGGCTCGACTCCGCCGGACCGCAGGCCATCGATCCCGAGTGGTCGTGGTTGTGGCCCGGCGGTCTCGACCAATCGCAGATCGCCGCGGCGGTCATCCTGTGCATCTTCATCTACTGGGGTTGGGATGCGTGTCTGGCCGTCAACGAGGAGACCAGGGATCCCGAGAAGACCCCGGGACGCGCGGCGCTGCTCACCTGCCTCATCCTGGTCGCGACGTACGTGCTCGTCACCTACGCCATCCAATCGTTCGCCGGCTTCGGCGAGACCGGGATCGGACTCGGCAACGACGCCAACGACGAGGACGTGCTGACCATCCTCGGCGAACCGGTGGCGGGTGCGCTGATGTCGTCGGCGCTGCTGCTCACCGTGTGCGTCTCGGCCCTGTCGTCGACGCAGTCCACGATCCTGCCGACGGCGCGCGGCAGCCTGTCGATGGCGGTGTACAAGGCCCTGCCGGAGAAGTTCGCGTCCATCCACCCGCGCTACATGACGCCGGCGTTCGGCACCGCGGTGATGGGCGGTGCGGCACTCACCTTCTACCTGGTGCTCTCGCTGGTCAGTCAGGACACCCTCGCCGACTCGATCGCCTCACTCGGGCTGGCGGTGGCGTTCTACTACGGCATCACCGCGTTCGCTTGCGTGTGGTACTTCAGGTCGACCTTGTTCGCCTCGGCGCGCAACTTCTTCTTCCGCGGACTCTTCCCGCTCATCGGCGGCGTCGCCATGACCGCCGCCTTCGTCAGGTCGGCATACGACATGATCTCCCCGGATTACGGCGCGACCTCGATCGGTGGAATCGGCGGCGTGTTCGTCATGGGCGTGGGCATGCTGGTGCTCGGCATCCCGCTGATGCTGGCCTGCTTCGCCCACAACAGCGAGTTCTTCCGTGGGAAGACGCTGACCGCCGACACCGAGGTGAGGGTTCCCGATGTCTACTGACACGCCCGACGACCCGGTCGACCACGCTGCCGTCCCCCGGCTCACGGTCGGCTATCTCGCGACCCCGTCCGGCGCCGACGGCGTGGCCCTGGGGGTCGCGCTCGCCCGCGTCACCGGCGCCGATCTCGACCTCGTCTGTGTGGTGCGTCCGGTCCCCTATGACGGCACACCCGGCATCGCCCAGTATCAGCGGCGCCTGGAAGACCAGGCCGCCGAATGGCTTCGCGAGGGTGCCGCGCTCATTCCGGCGGGCTTCCGGTACCGCACCATCGTCACCGTCAACGATTCGTTCGCCGATGGACTCATCTCCCATGCCGTCGACACCGGCGCGAGGATGATCGTCGTCGGCGGCACCGGTGACGGACTCCTGCGGCGTCACACCCTCGGCACCGTCAGCAACGAACTCGTGCACTCCTCGCCGGTTCCGGTCGCCCTGGCGCCGCGTGGCTACGCCGACCGCGTCGACACCGTCCTCGGCACGGTGACGGTCGCGGTGCCCGTCGAACCCGAGGCAGACAACCCGCTCCCGTTCGCCGAGAAACTCGTCGAGCGTGCGAAGTTGGATCTTCGGCTGCTGTCGCTGGTGTCGCTCGAATCCCCTTTTGACGACGAATCGTCGCGCGACGCCCGTCGGGCTCAGGTCGCGGTCGCCCGGGAACTCCTGGACAGGACCCGCGCCGAGGTCTCCCCGGAACTCGAGGTCGACGTCGTCGTCGCCGACGGCGACACGCTCGACGAGGCGCTCGCCAATCTGCCCTGGGGTGACGACGACATCGTGGCGGTCGGGTCCGGCCACCTCGCCCCGCCTCATCGTGTGTTCCTGGGCAGCACCGCGGCCCGAATCCTGCGGTGGACGACGTCTCCGGTTATCGTCGTCCCCAAGGGACCGTGATCGGCGAGTCCCACCGAGATCCCCGGAGCCGTACCCGCTTTGACCGACGAACCGCTGCGCGTCCTCGAGATTCGTCACGCCGAGTCCGAACCGCCGGGTTCCTACGGTCCCGTCCTCGCCGAGCTCGCAGCGGTGACGACGCTGCGCATCTGGCGCGAGCCCGTCCCCGACGATCTGTCCGGCTTCGACGCGATCGTCACACTCGGCGGCGCGATGGGGGTCGAGGACGCACCGCGCATCCCGTGGATCACCGACGAGATCGGACTGCTGCGCCGGGCCGTCGACCGCGACCTGCCGGTGTGGGGTGTGTGTCTCGGAGCGCAGATGCTCGCGGCCGCGCTCGGCGCCGAGGTGCGCCGCAGCGACACGCCCGAGATCGGCGTCCACACCGTCACCCTGAACACCACGGCCGCCGACGATCCCGTCTGGGGAACGTCGCCCGACGCACCCGACGCGGTGCCGCGGGAATTCGGTGTCGTGCAATGGCATTTCGACACCTTCGCGCTGCCCGACGAGGCGACCCTGCTCGCCTCGTCGCCGAGATGCCCCAACCAGCTCTACCGGCACCGGTATTCCTACGGCGTGCAGTTCCACCTCGAGGCCGGCGGGCCGCTGGTCGACGACTGGCTGGGTGCCCCCGAGTCGTATGCGCTGGTGCGTGACACCATCGGCGCGCAGGCCGCGGACCGGTTCGCGTCGGAGGCCGCGGCCGCGGAGGAGGTCACCGTGCCGTTGGCGCGGACCGTGATGGAGCGCTGGCTCCGCGGGCTCGCCGAGCGGCGGTGACGGCGCCTCAGCTGTCGAATCCCAGCCCGGTCTTGTCCAACAGCGTGAGCCACGGCCCGCGCCGCCCGTCACGCAACTCGCTGCGCGCGATCTCCCGCCGGGTGAGGGTGATGCCCAGCCAGCGGATCGGCTCGGGCGGGAACGGCAGCGGTTTGCGGCGCACCATCGACAGTCGGGTGCGTTCGGTGTGCAGGCCCTCGACGAGGTCCAGAGCGGTGGCCGCCGCGAAATGCGAAGCGCCGACCCCCAATCCGGTGAACCCGACCGAGGTCACCACGCGGCCGCGGTGCGAGGTGTCCCAGAACGCGCAGAATCGCGAGCAGGTGTCGATGACCCCGCCCCAGGTGTGTGTCGCACGGATGCCCTCGAGTTGTGGGAACATCTGCAGCAGGTGTTCGCCCAGCAGTGCCCACTCCGTGGGCCGGCGTTCGAGGCGCGGGTCGTCGTCGGACCCGAAGTGATACGGCGCGTCCCAGCCACCCCACAGCATCCGGTTGTCGGCCGTGAGCCGGAAGTAGTGGAAGCGGGGGCCGCTGTCGGCGAGCCCCTCCCGCCCGGACCAGCCGATCGCCGAGAGCTGGGCGTCGGTGAGCGGTTCGGTCATCAGTGCGTAGTCCCACACCGGCACCGTGTACAACCGCAGGCGGCGGACCAGCGCACGGCTCGCCGACGTCGCCACGACGACCCGGTCGGCGCGGACGTGCCCGAGATCCGTGCGGGCCCGGACGGACCGGTCGTCCGAGGTCAGTTCCCGGACCTCGGTGTCCTCGAAGATCCGCACCCCGAGCCGTTCCGCCGCCGCGGCGAGACCGAAGGCGAGTTTCGCCGGGTCGACGATCATGACGTCGGGGTCGAAGAGGGCGCCGCGGACCATCGGCGAGTGCACGCGCTCGCGTGCGGCGGATTCGTCGAGCAGCTCGAGGCGGGCCCCCAGCGCGGCGCCGGCCTCGTAGGTCTTGGCGAGATCGGCGAACTGCCAGTCGGTGATGGCGAGGTCGAGTTCCCCGGTGCGCTCGGCATCGGCGTCGATGCCCAACCGGTCGAGGGTTTCCGCGATCGCGGCGAGGGTCTCGCGTCCCATCCGCAACAGCGTGGGCATCTCGTCGCCGAATCGCGCGATCCCGTTGGGGATTCCGTGGGTGAGACTGGCCGCGCAGAAACCGCCGTTGCGTCCGGATGCGTGTTCGGCGATCCGGTCGCGCTCCACCAGGACGACCGACCGGGACGGGTCGCGTTCGGCGGCCTGCACCGCCGTCCACAGGCCCGTGAAACCGCCGCCGATGACGAGCAGGTCGGTGGTCACATCCCCGGTGAGCCGTGGTCGGGGATCCGGTCGCAGGTCACGGTCGAGCCAGAAGGGCCGGGCGACGGCCTGCGCGACGAGATCGGCACCGCGATCGGTCGGCAGCTCCGCCCACGGCCGGGCGGTCACCCCTGCTCACCGCCCAGGCCGAACACCGTCCGGTGCCAAGGCTTTTCGACGATTCCGCGCAGGTCGCTCATCACGTGCTTGACGAGGAGGTACTCCTCGAGCGAATACGTCGACATGTCCTTGCCGAAGCCCGACGCCTTGAATCCGCCGTGCGGCATCTCGCTGATGATCGGGATGTGGTCGTTGATCCACACGCAACCCGCATGGATCTCGCGCGACGCCCGTTGCGCCCGATACACATCACGTGTCCAGGCCGAGGCCGCGAGTCCGTAGGCGGTGTCGTTGGCGCGCCGGATCGCGTCGTCGTCATCGGTGAACCTGCTGACCGTGAGAACCGGCCCGAACACCTCGTCACGGTAGATCTCCGAGTCCTCGGTGACGTCGGCGACGAGGGTCGGCGGGTAGAAGGCGCCGGGCCCGTCGGGAACCGTTCCGCCGGTGACGGTCCGGGCGCCGGACGCGCGGGCCCGGTCGACCATCCCGGCCACCTTGTCGCGATGGGTGCGGGAGATGAGGGACCCGAGATCGGTTGCGGGGTCCGCTGGGTCGCCGATGACGACCTTGCCCATCAGCTCGGCGACGCCGTCGACGAAATCGTCGTAGAGGGAGGGGGCGACGATCGCGCGGGTGGCGGCCGTGCAGTCCTGGCCGCCGTTGATGAGTGCGCCGGCGACCGCGCCGTGGATCGCCGCGTCGAGGTCCGCGTCGTCGAAGACGACGAACGGCGCCTTGCCACCGAGTTCGAGCTGGATGCGGGCTCCGTTCGTGGCTGCCTGGGCCATCACCTGCCGGCCCACGGCCGACGAGCCGGTGAAGGTGACCATGTCCACGCCGGGATGACCGGCCAGGCGCGCCCCGACCTCCGGGCCGGTCCCGACCACGATGTTCAGGACACCGGCGGGCAATCCCGCCTCGCTCGCCACGCGCGCGAGGGTCAGCGTGGTGAGCGGGGTGATCTCGGCGGGTTTGAGGACCACCGCGCAGCCCGCGGCGAGCGCCGGGATGACCTTCCAGACCGCCATCTGCAGCGGGTAGTTCCACGGGGTGATGGTCCCGACCACGCCGACCGGCTCGCGCCGGATGCTCGAGGTGTGGTCGCCGGAATACTCGGCGGTGGCCTTCCCCTCGAGATCGCGTGCGACCCCGGCGAAGAACTCGACGTTGTCGATCGAGCCGGGCACGTCGAATTCGGAGGCCAGGCGCACCGGCTTGCCGGTGTGGGCGACCTCCTCGGCGACGAAGGTCTCGGACTCCGCGGCCATCGCACGGGCGAGGGCGAGCAGGACCGCGGACCGCTCTGCCGGGGTCGCCCGGCCCCACTCCGGTTGGGCCGCGCGGGCACTCGCGACCGCGGCATCGACATCGTTCCCACCGGCGAGTTTCACGGTTGCGACCGGTTGATCTGTGGCAGGATTCACGACGATGCGGTCGGCACCGGTCGCGTGATGGGGCTTCCCGTCGATCCAGCCGGACGGGATGTTGGCAGAGGAGGGCATACCCCCGGAGTCTACCGCCGCCCTTGCGGATTCACGCGCCGAAAACCGGTTTCGGTTGCGGTTTTCGTCGAAAATGTTGCGTGCCGCTGCGGAATCCGTCACGATCGTTGGGTGGCTGACCCTGCGTCCACACAACTCGACGCCACCGCGAAGAAGATCATCGAACTCCTCCAGACCGATGGTCGGAGCAGCTATGCCTCGATCGGCAAGGTCGTGGGCCTGTCCGAGGCGGCCGTCCGGAACCGGGTACAGAAGCTCAGCGAGAGCGGCCTGATGCAGATCGTCGCGGTCACCGACCCGCTCAAGCTCGGGTTCGCACGGCAGGCGATGATCGGAATCCGTTGCATCGGCGACACCCAGGCCCTGGCCGAGCGTCTGGCCGAGCACAGGGAGATCGACTACGTCCTCCTCACCGCAGGGTCTTTCGACATCTTGATCGAGGTCGTCTGCGAGGACGACGATCATCTCCTGGACATCCTCAACAAGAAGGTGCGGTCGAACCCCGAGGTTGTCGGCACCGAGACCCTCGTCTACCTGAAACTCGTCAAACAGCAATACAACTGGGGAACACGATGACAATGACCGCACCTTCGACACCTTCGCAGGACGACGGGTCCCTGGGTGCGCGCAGCGCAGCCCACCTGTGGGGACACTTCGCCCGCCACGGCGGGGCCATCAGGCCGCCGGTCATCACCCGCGGTGAGGGTCTGCGGATCTTCGACGACGCCGGCCGCGGCTACCTCGACGGGCTCTCCGGCCTCTTCGTCGTCCAGGTCGGTCACGGCCGCGAGGAACTGGCGCAGGCGGCCGCGAAGCAGGCGAAGGATCTCGCGTTCTTCCCGCTGTGGTCGTACGCCACGCCGCCGGCGATCGAACTCGCCGAGCGGCTGGCCGCCTACGCACCCGGCGACCTCAACCGGGTCTTCTTCACCACCGGCGGCGGCGAGGCCGTCGAGAGCGCTTGGAAACTGGCCAAGCAGTTCTACAAGCTGACCGGCAAACCCGGTAAGCACAAGGTGATCTCGCGTTCGATCGCCTACCACGGCGCGCCGCAGGGCGCTCTCGCCATCACCGGCATCCCGGCGATGAAGGCGCCCTACGAACCGTTGACGCCCGGCGCCTTCCGCGTGCCGAACACCAACATCTACCGCGCCGCAGAGGATCTCGCCGACGACCCGAAGAAGTTCGGCCGTTGGGCCGCCGACCGCATCGCCGAGGCGATCGAGTTCGAGGGCCCGGACACCGTCGCCGCCGTCTTCCTCGAACCCGTGCAGAACGCCGGCGGATGCTTCCCGCCGCCGCCCGGCTACTTCGAACGGGTCCGCGAGATCTGCGACGAGTACGACGTCCTGCTCGTCTCCGACGAGGTTATCTGCGCGTTCGGCCGGATCGGATCGATGTTCGCCTGCGACGACTTCGGGTACGTGCCAGACATCATCACGTGTGCCAAGGGCATGACGTCGGGCTACTCACCGATCGGCGCGATGATCGCCAGCGACCGGCTGTTCGAGCCGTTCGCCGACGGCACGACCACGTTCGCACACGGATACACCTTCGGCGGACATCCGGTGTCCGCGGCGGTCGCCCTGGCGAACCTCGACATCTTCGAACGCGAGGGTCTCAACGACCACGTCAAGACCCAGGCGCCGGCCTTCCGGGCGACGCTGGAGAAGCTGTACGACCTGCCCATCGTCGGCGACGTCCGCGGCGAGGGCTTCTTCTACGGCATCGAACTGGTCAAGGACAAGTCCACCAAGGAGACCTTCACCCCGGCCGAGGCCGAGCGCATCCTGCGCGGCTTCCTGTCGGGCGCGCTGTACGATGCCGGGCTGTACTGCCGCGCCGACGACCGCGGCGACCCGGTCGTGCAGCTCGCGCCGCCGCTGATCGCGGGCCAGGCCGAGTTCGACGAGATCGAGCAGATCCTGCGGTCGGTACTGAGCGAGGCCTACAACCTGCTCTGAGCCGAACACACCCCCGCCACACCCTGAACCCGCACGACCGCGCTGGTAACGTGCGGGCGGTGACCTCGGGGTGGATTCGCCGAACCGCATGCGGCCTCGCCGCAGCGGCCGCCGGGCTGACCATCGGTGTGGCCTCGCCGGATATGTCCGGGTCCGCGGTCGCCGATCCCGTTGCGCCGACCGGTGCTCCGGCAGCGACGACCACGCCGGTCACCGATCACTGTCCGCATCGGGTCGGGCCTCCGCCGCCGGTCGACGAGTCCGAGGTCGTCCCGGCGGGTTCGCCGACACCCACCCCTCTGCCGGTCCCGACGCCCGCGATCGGCGGGGAGGATCTCGCGTTCTGCGGCGTCGTCGCCGATCCGGACGCGGGACCGATACCGCCGAAGCTCACGTCGGCGGGTTGGCTGGTCGCCGACCTCGACTCCGGTCGCGTCATCGCCGCGAAGGACCCGCACGGTCGGTATCGCCCGGCCTCGACGATCAAGGTATTGCTGGCCCTCGTCGTACTCGACGAACTGGACCTCGACTCGACGGTCGTCCCGTCCGCCGAGGACTGGAGCGCCGAAGGCGATTCGTGCGGCATGGGTCCCGGCGGGCGCTACACGGTGCGAGACCTGTTGACCGGCCTTCTGCTGGTCTCCGGCAACGATTGCGCCAACGCCCTCGGCCGCGAACTGGGTGGCGTCGACACGGCGCTGGAGAAGATGAACGCGCGCGCCCGCGAACTCGGCGCCTCCGACACCCGTGCCGCGAGCCCGTCCGGCCTGGACGCGCCCGGAATGTCCTCGTCGCCTTACGATCTCGCGCTCATCTTCCGGGCCGCCATGGCGAACGAGACCTTCCGCGAGATCGTCGCGATGCCGACTTACCGGTTTCCCGGCTACCCGAAGCGGCCCGACGTCCCCGGCGACACGGACCACCCGGCCTACGACATGTACAGCAGCAATCGCCTTCTGCTCGACGGGTATCCGGGCATGTTGGGAGCCAAGACCGGGTACACCGACGACGCTCGCAAGACCTACGTCGCCGCAGCCGAACGCGACGGCCGCAAGATCCTCATCGTGCAGATGTACGGGCTGGCGATGGAGGGCAATCCCTACTGGGACCAGGCGAAGGCGTTGTTCGAGTACGGTTTCCGTGCGCCGGAGAACGTCTCGGTCGGCCGGCTCGTCGAACCGGCGAACGAGGGTTCACCGTCGCAGGCGGCGAACGCCGCGTCGTCGGACGTCACCCACCTGGCTAGCACCGGCTCCGACTCGGCGTCCCCGGTGTCGGTGCGCGTGCTCATCGGCCTGCTCGCCGCGCTGGTCGCGGTCGTCCTGCTGATGATCGGGGTGCGGTTGTCCAAGCGGCGATGATCCCACCGCCTCTGAAAGGACCTGCGGCCGGAGGCCCCGGTTCGGTGTTGCTGGGCTTTGTCCGCGACACCTCACCGCCGCAGGATCGCGCCCACCAGCGCGGCGACCGCGGCGCCGGCACCGGCTGCGGCGGCAAGCGCGGCCGGACGCGCCGTCGGGTTCACGTCGACGGTCGGTGAGACGACCACGGGTCGACGCAGCTCCGCATCGGACTCCTCGACGACCTGGAACTCGGCGTTGATCGGATCGGTCGCACACCACGCGGCGGCGTACAGCACGATCCGCGACGCGAGATAGGCGAACACCATGACGCCGAGGATCGGACCGAACGCGACGCCTGCCGGGCTGCTCAACACCGACTCGAGGTAGAGCCCGCCGATGGCCTTGACGATCTCGAACGCGACCGCGGTGATCAGGCCGGCTTTCAGGGTGTTGCGAAACGGCAGGCGCACCAACGGCAGTCGCGCCATGACAAAGGTGAACAGCCCCCAGGTGGCCAATATCGAGACCGCGAAGGACACCAGTCGCACCAGGACCGGTGCCCACGACGCCTCGTCGAGCCCGACCCATCCGAGCACGGCCCTCGTGAGCCCGGAGTTGCCCAGCGCGGTGATCGCCATCGTCAACGCGAAGGCGACGCCGAGACCCGCGAAGGTGATGAGATCCCACACCTTCGACATGACCGCGTTCCGCTGGACGCGGCCGCCCCACATCTCGGTCATGCCCGCGCGGACGCCGGAGATCCACCCGATGCCGGTGAAGGCCGCGCCGAGCAGACCCACCACACCCACCGTGGTGCGGGAGTCGATCGCCGACGTGATGATGTCGGACACCTGGTCGCCGAGCTGGCCGGGCATCTTCCGCACCACGGTGTCCTGGATGTCGGCCAGGACCTCCGGTTGGCGAGCGAGCACGAAACCGGCGATGGCGAACGCCACCATGATGATCGGCACCAGCGCCAGGATGCCGTTGAAGCTGATGCTCGCGGCGTACAGGTTGCCGCGACGGTCGTTGTAACGCTCGACGGTCCGCAGCAGGTGGTCGAGCCAGACCCAGTGTTCGCGACGATCCTCGTACGTCGACTTCGCCCGGGCCATCAGGCCTTTCGCCGACTCCACCACCGAACTCACCGCACCCCTCCTCCGCCGGGCACCGCGGGCGGAGGTCGATGCGGCGAGTCGGGCTCGCGGCATCAGGCCCGCGGTGGCAGGAATCCCACCTTGTCATAGACGGACTTGAGGGTGGCCGAGGCCACCGTCCGGGCGCGTTCGGCGCCGTCCGCCAGGATCGCGTCGAGTTGCGCGGGATCGTCCATGTACTCGTTGACGCGTCCGCGCAGCGGGGTGACGAACTCGGTGAGCACGTCGGCGGTGTCGACCTTGAGGTCGCCGTATCCCTTGCCCTGGTACTTGTCGACGAGCACGTCGATCGGGGTGCCGCTCAGCGCGGACTGGATGGTGAGCAGATTGCTGACGCCGGGCTTGTTCTCCGGATCGAAGCGGATCTCTGTGTCGGTGTCGGTGACGGCCGACCGGATCTTCTTCGCCGACTTCTTCGGCTCGTCGAGCAGGTTGATGAGGCCCTTGTCCGTCTCCGCCGACTTGCTCATCTTGGCGGTCGGGTTCTGCAGGTCGTAGATCTTGGCGAATTCCTTGACGATGTGGGCCTGCGGGACCTTGAAGGTCTTGCCGAACCGCGAGTTGAAGCGCTGCGCGAGATCGCGGGTCAGCTCGAGGTGCTGACGCTGGTCCTCACCGACCGGCACCTTGTCGACCTGAAACGCCAGGATGTCGGCGGCCATCAGGATCGGGTAGGTGAACAGGCCGACCCCCGCGGCGTCGACGCCCTGCTTGGCCGACTTGTCCTTGAACTGGGTCATGCGACTGGCCTCACCGAAACCGGTGATGCACTGCAGCACCCAGGTCAGTTCGGCGATCTCCGGGATGTGCGACTGCACGTAGATCGTGGATCGCTCCGGGTCGACGCCGACGGCCAGCAATTGCGCGACCGACAGACGGGTGCGCTGGGCGAGGGCCTTCGGATCATGCGGCACGGTGATCGCGTGCATGTCCGGGATGAAGTAGTACGCCTCGTAGTCGTCCTGCAGGGCCACCCACTGACGCACGGCACCGAGATAGTTGCCGAGGTGGAACGAATCGCTGGTGGGCTGGATGCCCGACAGCACGCGGGGGCGGGTGGCGCCGGATGCGGAGACGTCAGAACTCATTGCCCCATTTTCGCAGACCACCGAAACCCGTTTTGCTCCCCGGCCCCCGTCTCACTCGTAGGTGACGGTCACCGGCGCATGGTCGGACCACCGCAGGTCGTAGGCCGGTGCCCGGTCGACGTTCGCCTTCACCGCACGTTCGGCGAGTGAGCGGTTGGTGAGCTGGTAGTCGATACGCCAGCCGGCGTCGTTGTCGAAGGCCTTGCCGCGCCACGACCACCACGAATACGGGCCACTCTCATCGGGATAGAGCTCCCGCGTGACATCGCGCCAACCGTTGCCGAGGAGGTCGCCGACCCACGCACGCTCGTGCGGCAGGAAGCCCGGGCTCTTGAGATTGCCCTTCCAGTTCTTGATGTCGGCCTCGGCGTGGGCGATGTTCCAGTCGCCGCCGACGACGACGTGACGGCGGCGACGCACCAGCGTGCCGAGGTAGGCGCCGAACTCGTCGAGGAAGCGCTTCTTCTCCTCGTACTTCGCGACGTCCTTCGGATCGTCGCTGAGCGCTGCCCCTTTGGGCAGATAGAGGCTCGCGGCGGTGACCGCGCCCAGGTCCGTGTCGAGATCGACCTCGATGTAGCGACCGAGGCCGTCGAACTCCTCACTGCCGAATCCGACGCGGGCGGTCGACGGGGCGGATCGGGTCAGCACGCCGACCCCCGCATGCCCCTTGACAGTGGACTCGCTCATCACCAGATGCCAGCCGGCGTCGAGCGCCGGGGCGAGGGCCTCGCGCGCGAGCTTCTCCGTCGCCCGCACCTCCTGCATCAGGACGACGTCGGTGTCGGTGTCGTCGAGCCAGGCCAGAAAGCCCCTGTTGCCCTCGGACCGCTGCTTGACCGCGGCTCGGATTCCGTTGACGTTGACGGTCGTGATCTTGAGTGGCACGGGGCCACATCCTACGGATCACCACCGACGCCGAGGCGTGCGGACACGTGTGACAAACTCCGAGAAACAGAGGTAAGGCAACCCTTGCGCGGCCACTCCCTCTTATGTAAGCATTGCCTAACAGGTTCGAGGTTAGGTCTGCCAAATGTTCGTTTGTATCTGCCGAGCGGTCACCGAAGAAGAGGTGCACGAGCACTGCGATGCCGGTGCGTACACCATCGATGACATCGCCGACCGCTGTGGCGCGGGCGAAGGCTGCGGCACCTGCCTCGAGCGGCTGGACAGCATCCTGAGCGAAAGGTCGGCCACCGCCACGACTGCAGCCTGATCCGACAAGTCGACGACAACCTCGCGAGGGACCACCGCGCGAGGGGTTTCGTCGTGTTACCGTCGTCACACAGGACGATTCGGGCGACGGAAGGCTGTCACATGCGTGGCGATGATGAGGTCATTGCATTGCTCAACGAGCAGCTCACCAGCGAGCTGACCGCGATCAACCAGTACTTCCTCCACGCGAAGATGCAGGAGAGCTGGGGTCTCACGGAGATCGCCGCGAAGACCCGCGCGGAGTCCATCGAGGAGATGACTCACGCGGAGATCCTCACCGACCGCATCCTCTTCCTCGAGGCCCTGCCGAACTACCAGCGGTTGCTGCCGCTGCGCATCGGACAGTCCATCCGTGAGCAGTTCGAGTCGGACATGGCCATCGAGGTCGAGGTCGTCGAGCGCCTGCGCCCGGGGATCGCGATGTGCCGCGAGAAGGGCGACATCACCAGTGCGAACCTCCTCGAGAAGATCCTCGCCGACGAGGAGGAGCACATCGACTACCTCGAGACACAGCTCGAGCTGATCAACAAGCTCGGCGAGCCGCTGTACCTGTCGAAGACGATCGCGACGCCGCCGAGCAACCAGGCCTAGCACTTCCGGCCGGGGTTCTCGGGCGGGGTCGCCCACGACGTCCTCAGGAGACCTGCTGCCTCCGCGCGGAGACGATGGCGGCCGCCGCGACGGCCAGTCCGCCGACCGCGAGCACCGCACCGACGGCTGCGGGCGACCGGAATCCCCACCCCGCGGCGACGACCACGCCGCCGAGGAACGCCCCGAGCGCGTTGGCGATGTTGAGCGCCGAGTGGTTGAGCGCGGCGGCCAGTGTCTGCGCGTCGGCGGCGACGTCCATGAGGCGTGTCTGGAGCGCGGGGATCATCGCCGTACCGGTGAGCGCGACGAAGTAGGTGAGGATCAATGCCAACCAGCCGTTGCCGGCGAGCAATGCGAACGCGGTGAGCGTGACCGCACTGGTGAACAGTCCGCCGACGATCGCGATCGGGACACTGCGGTCGGCCGCGTATCCGCCGACGACGTTGCCGGTGACCATGCCGAGGCCGTAGAGCATCAGCGCCAGCGGGACGACCGCGACCGACAGCCCGCTCACCGAGGTGAGCGCCGAATTCAGATAGGTGTAGAAGGCGAACATCCCGCCGAAGCCCACGGTTCCGATCACCAGCGTGAACCACACCTGCGAGCGCCTCAGCGCCCCGAGCTCGGTCAGCGGATCGGTGATCTTCATGCCGGACAGGCTCGGCAGGACCCGCATCAGCGCGACGACGGTCGCGACGCCGATGGCGACCACGATCCCGAAGGCCGACCGCCACCCGAACGTCTCCCCGAGCCAGGCGGCCGCGGGCACGCCGACGACGTTCGCGACCGACAGTCCCAGCATCACCTGCCCGACGGCCTTCGCGCGATCACCCGGCCCTGCGAGATGCGCGGCGACGAGCGCCGCGACACCGAAGTACGCCCCGTGCGGCAGACCCGCGACAAATCGCGCGGCCAGCAGCAGCCCGTAGGACGGGGCCAGGACGGTGGCCAGGTTACCGACCGTGAACGCCACCATCAGCGCGATCAGCAACGCACGTCGTGGGAGGCGCGCGGTGAGCGCCGCGATGACGGGCGCACCCACGACGACGCCGAGGGCGTAGGCGGAGATGACGTGACCGGCGGTGGGTTCGGACACGCCCAGCGACCCGGCGATGTTGGGCAGCAGCCCCATCGCGACGAACTCGGTGGTCCCGATGCCGAAGCCACCGAGCGCCAACGCGAGGATCGTCGCCCGGCGCACCCGGGGCGAGACCTTCGACGACGCGTCCGGGGCGGTGGCCGTGACGGCGGCAGCGGGCGTCAGGTCGTCGGGGGCGTCGGCGGTGGTGGAAACGTCAGGCACGCCTCATCCCAACCGATCCCCCGCGCCGTCGATTCCCGCTCGCCGGGTGAGTTCATTCACAGGTCGGTCACCCGAGCCCACCCAGAATCGCACCTTCGTACCAGAATCGCAGGCTCTGGTCTGCGATTCTGCTGCTCGACCCGCGATCGTGCGGGTTACTCGGAGGACTCGCCGGCGCCGGAATCCGAGCCCGCGCCCACGCCGCTCCCCGTACCGGTGTCACCGCTGCTGTCGGAACCGGTGTCACCGCTGCTGTCGGAACCGGAGTCACCGTCGGTCCCGGAGCCTGGGGCACCGCCGCCGGACGGCTCCGAGTCGGGGCCTCCGTCACCGGATCCGATCGCTTCCGGGGCCTCGGAAACCGAGGTGTCGGTGTCCGTGCGGGTGACGACCGGGTCGGGGTCGACCGCAGTGCCGGTGTCCCCACCGGCGGGCGTCGGCGATCCGGCGCCGGTGTCGGTCGGCGGCGAGTCGACGACGACGGGTTCGGACGGCGCGCCGGTCGCGACGACCGCATCACTGCCGCCCGTTCCGCCGCCGGCGCTCTTCTCCTCCGAACCGGTCGAGTCAGATCCCGTCGCGCCGGGCTCCGGTTCGCCGGCTTCGTCACCGGTGAGCGCGTCGATCTCGGCGACGACCCGGGTGAACGCCCGCGCCGACGCCGGCGACACGACGGTGTCGTCCGAGACCGTCGTGAGCATCGCCGACGTGGAGCCGGCGGTCGGACCGACGAGGGCGCCGGCCCAGTACGTCACGAAGTTGACCGGAGCGAGAACCATGCTGCGGACGCTGGCGGCGAGGGCCTTCACACCCCGCACGAACCGGGCCGGGGTCAGCGTGATGATTCCCTGGAGGATGTCGTCGAAGACGAACAGATCCGGGAGATAGGCGCCGTAGCCGAGCTGCGGCAGTTGCGGGGCGAAGCCCTGGATCAGCCGGACGATGGGCTGGAGGCCGGACAGCGTGATCGCCGACGGAAGGCCGATCCGGGGCCGGTTCTCCAGGAAGTCCGGGATGTCGCCGGTGTAGCCCACGCTCGTGGCCCAGCCCTGCACGAGCTCGGCGAAGCCCGACTTCGCCGAGAGCATGCAGACACCGTCGACGCAGGAGGTGGCACGATCGTCCCAGGCGTAATCGACGTCGAAGGGACTCTTCCCCATCTCCACCGGATACAGGAAGTGCTTGGTGAAGTAGCCGACGATGCCGTCGATCGCGCCGATGGGGTCGTACAGCGGATCGGGGAGATCGCAGATGGCGTCGCCCTCGATGCAGACCGACACCACCCGCGACGAGACGTCGCCGAATCCCGGGTCGGTGCTCGAACTCCCGCGCGGCCCGGTCATCGTCAGGCCCGGGATCACGCCGATGAGCGACAGTTCGATGCCCCGGCCGGTCCTGTCCCCGGCGCGACGGGGATCGGAGTAGAGCTCGCCGTAGATCGAGTCCGGGTTGATCTCGACGTCGTCGTCCGGGTCGTCCGGAGTGCCGTTCACGTCGAACTTCTTGTGGTTGCCGATGTCGGCGAGCACGTCACCGGCGATGCGGGCGCCCTGCGAGTACCCGACGACCACCACCGGCTTGTCGCCGCACTGCGCCTGGTAGCTCGCGATCTCGCGGGCTGCCGACTCGTATCCCAGCCGCGTGCTCTGGTCGTATCCGGTCGCGCCGAGCGGCCACAGGGTCGTCGGGTATTCGGTGTTGACGTAGACGTAACCCTGGTCCTCGTAACGCTTCTTGGCGCCTTGGAGATGCACCGCATATGGATCGTTGGTACCCGCCACGATCACCACGGCGCCCGAGCCACAGTCCGCGGCCGCCTCCGGCACCCCGCCGAAGAGTCCGAACGACGCGGCGGTGGCGAGCCCCGTGGTCGTCGCGATCAAAAGTGCCGTCCGCCGGGACCGCAGGTGCGCCATCGCCCCCATGAGGCCATCTCCTCACTCCACCCAGTACCCCCTCGCGATGAGGAGGACTCCCCAACCCGGGGTGTCGGGGGAACGTTACGGCGACCACGCCTGACCTGCGGTGACACTGAGCCTTGCTAACGATTCTGAACTGGGGATTCACGAACCCGATGTCGCAAAATCACCCGCTCGGACTACAGCCGTCTACACGTTTCCGGGGCGCGACGGGAGGTTGGATTCGGGCTGACCGGGAGGGTTCTCAGACACTCACATCCGTGTTATATCCTTGTCGCCAGGTCATGAGTATCAGCGTCAAGCCCCGGCTGGCTGATCGGCAACCCTCCAACCGCGGTGGGGTGCTCCGGGTGATGACCGGGTTGAGGGATCGCAGATGCGAAACCCCGGCAAGCGCGGGTCCGAAGGTCGGACCCCACCAGGGTCTGTCAGACTCTGCCGACCGTAGAAAGTGATTCAATCGCCATGTCTGATGCCACCGAAGGCACCAATCCCGTAGACAACTGGAGCTTCGAGACCAAGCAGGTCCACGTCGGCCAGTCCGCCGACGCCGCGACCAACGCGCGGGCGCTCCCGATCTACCAGACGACGTCGTACGTCTTCAATGACACGCAGCACGCGGCGAACCTGTTCGGCCTGGCCGAGCCGGGCAACATCTACACCCGCATCATGAACCCGACCCAGGATGCGGTCGAGCAGCGCATCGCCGCTCTCGAAGGCGGTGTGGCAGCGCTGCTCCTGGCCTCCGGCCAGGCTGCCGAGACCTACGCGATCCTCAACATCGTCGAGTCCGGCGGACACGTCGTGTCGAGCCCGCGTCTGTACGGCGGCACCTACAACCTCTTCCACTACACGCTGCCTAAGCTCGGCGTCGAGGTCAGCTTCGTCGAGGATCCCGAGGACCTCGACTCGTGGCAGGCCGCGATCAAGGACAACACCCGCGCCCTGTACGGCGAGTCGATCTCCAACCCCAACAACGAGATCCTCGACATCAAGGGCGTCTCCGAGGTCGCGCACCGCAACGGCCTCCCGCTGATCGTCGACAACACCGTCGCGACGCCGTACCTGATCAACCCGATCGCCCACGGCGCCGACGTCGTCGTGCACTCGGCCACCAAGTACATCGGCGGCCACGGCACCGCGATCGGCGGCGTCATCGTCGACGGCGGCACCTTCGACTGGCGCGTCCAGCGTGACGGCAAGGACCTGTTCCCCGGCTTCACCACCCCGGACCCGAGCTACCACGGCGCGGTGTTCGCGGATCTCGGTGCGCCGGCCTACGCGCTCAAGGCCCGCGTCCAGTGGCTGCGCGACACCGGTGCGGCGATCTCTCCGTTCAACGCGTTCCTGCTCGCCCAGGGCCTCGAGACCCTGAGCCTGCGCGTCGAGCGTCACGTCGCCAACGCGCAGAAGGTCGCGAAGTTCCTCGAGGGCCACCCGCAGGTCGAGTCCGTCGCCTACGCCGGGCTCGAGTCCTCGCCGTGGTACAAGCGCGGCCAGGAGCTGGCCCCGCGCGGCCAGGGCGCCATCGTGGCGTTCGAGATCGCCGGCGGCGTGGACGCCGGCAAGAAGTTCGTCGACGCCCTGACCCTGCACAGCCATGTGGCAAACATCGGTGACGTACGCTCGCTGGTGATCCATCCGGCCTCGACCACCCACAGCCAGCTGATCCCCGAGGAGCAGCTCGCCGCGGGTGTGACCCCCGGTCTCGTGCGACTGGCCGTGGGCATCGAGGGAATCGACGACATCCTGGCCGACCTCGAACAGGGTTTCGCGGCGGCCAAGTGAGACAGGTGAGGCAGCTTTGTCGGTGAGTATCGACCTGAACGCGACAGCGTCTGATCAGCCCGACTGGGAATCACTCCCGGACGGGAAGCTCGTCGGCATGAAGATCGGATCGCTGCCTCTCGACAGCGGTGAACGGCTCGACGACGTCACCCTGGCGTTCCAGCGCTGGGGGACGTTGTCGCCGTCCCGCGACAACGTGATCGTCACGTTGCACGCCCTGACCGGTGATTCCCATGTCACCGGCCCGCCGGACGACGAGCACGAGTCCGCCGGCTGGTGGGACGGTCTCATCGGTCCGGGCAAGGCCATCGACACCGACGAGTGGTGTGTCATCTCGGCCAACGTCCTCGGTGGTTGCAAGGGGTCGACCGGCCCGTCGTCCATCGCGCCCGACGGTCGCCCGTACGGGTCGAGGTTCCCGCAGATCACCGTCCTGGACCAGGTCCGGGCCGAGGTCGCGCTGATGGACCGTCTCGGAATCCAAAGTGTCGGAGCCGTTCTCGGCGGCTCGATGGGTGGCGCCCGGGCGCTCGAGTGGGCCATCGCCTACCCCGACCGGGTGCGCAGCGCCCTGGTCCTCGCCGTCGGCGCCCGCGCCACCGCGGACCAGATCGGCATCCAGAACACGCAGATCGCGGCCATCAAGGCCGATCCGGCGTGGAACAACGGGGACTACCACGGCACCGGACGGATCCCGTTGGCCGGCATGGGCATCGCGCGCCAGATCGCGCACCTGACGTATCGCTCCGAGCACGAACTCGACGAGCGTTTCGGCAACCAGCCGCAAGGTGACGAGAACCCGCTGCTCGGCGGGCGTTACGCCATCCAGAGTTACCTCGAGCACCAGGCGAGCAAGCTGCAACAGCGGTTCGACCCGGGCAGTTACGTGGTCCTCACCGAGGTTCTCAACCATCACGACGTCGGCCGCAACCGCGGGGGCGTCAAGAAGGCCCTCAACGACTGCAAGGTGCCGGTGATCGTCGGCGGCATCGACTCGGACCGCCTGTTCCCGTTGCGGCTTCAGGCGGAGCTGGCCGAGGAGCTCGGCAATTGCGTCGGCGGTCTGCACGTGGTGCGCTCGGACACCGGTCACGACGGCTTCCTGACCGAGTTCGACGCGATCGCCGACCTGCTCAAGCAGACGGTCGAACTGGCGCGCCGCTAGTCATCCCGCGGTCCTGTCCCGGGCCGACCCTCTCGAGCCGACCCCGCTACGGAACGGGCACGGGCGCGCCCACGCCCGGCTCGGGACTCGAGGAACTCGGCGCCGCTGCGCCCGGTTCCGGTGCTGCCGATCCCGGTGCTCTCGATGCCGGTGATCCCGATCCCGGTGCTGCCGATCCGGGTGCCGGTTCCGCTGTTCGCGGTGCGACCTGCCCCGTTCGCGGCGCCACCGACGTCCCGTCGTCGGACGACGTCTGCGGGGCCGACGTGCGCGGACGCAGTTCCGGCGGAAGGACTTCCGGCGGGATCGGCGGTGTCGTCTCGGGCGCGAACGGCAAATCCGGCCACGGGAACGGCAGTAGCGTACGCGTCGTCGTGGAGGTCGACGGTGTGGTCGGCGGCAGCTCGGTGGTGGCCCAACCCGGCTGTGCGCCGCCTCCCGGATGCGGGATCGGTTGCGGCACTTCGATGGTCGGCTCGAGAGTCGGTGTCACCGTTTCACCGGGGTGCTCGGACAACGGTTCCTGCGACGAGGTGCCCGTACCCGGGGTCTGCTCACCGGTGGTCGCGACCGCCGGCACACTGCTGATCGACGGCGGGGCCTCGTCCGAATTCCGGTCGGCGAACGAGGAACTCACCGCGTAGATGGTGATGAGGGTCGCGGCGAGGATCGCGCCGGCGACCGCGAGCGGCGTCGCCGACAGCCACTCGCGCTGGCGTCGTCCACCGATGAACGCCAGACGCGTTGTGGCGGAATAGGTCTGGTGGGCCAGCAGGGCGGCGCCGGTGGCAGCGACGAGCTCCGGCGCAGAAGGGCAAACGGTATCGAGGTCGTGACCGCGAGCGATCTCGCGAACGGCCGGGAGATTTGCGAGGCCACCGACGAACACCACGGCGTCGGGGGCGATGCCCCGCGCCGACACCTCGGCGACGTATCGGTCGAACACCTCGCGCGCCTGCGCGATCATGGGCGCAACCGCTTCGGCCACTTGGGATTCGGTGAGATTCACGCGACCGGAGCCGCCGGGGAGGGTCACCGACGATCGGGCCGCCTCGTCGGAACTCCGATGGCCGTAGGAGATCTCCTCCTTGGCGGTGCGGCAGGCGCTGAGGAGTTCGCTGCGCCCCGCGCGTGTCCGGACCGCGTCCCCCAGCGACGGGTTGTCCGCGGTGAGCTTCGCCGCGATGGCACGGTCGAGACGTCGGCCGCTGATCACGCTGGTGCGTTCGACGTCACCGATCCGACCGCCGGCGGGATCGACGGTGTAGATGGACATTCCGGTGTCGCCGCAGTCGACGACGACCGGCGCGGCGAAACGGTCGATCTCCCCGGTGTCGGCGAGATAGGCGGCGACCGCCTCGTTCTCGTTGGTCAGCCGGATCTGGCGTTTGGGTCCGCTCCCCCGCGAACGCAGGCGGCGGCGCTGCGATGCGGTACGGGCGGCGACGCCGATGGCGCCGACGCGGGTGTCGTTCTCCCGGGCCGCGGAGAGCATGACGTCGATACCGGCGTTGACCCGACCAGCGTCGTCGAGCCCGTCGGACGGGTCGACGTCGATGACGCGGGAATCCACCACGCTGCGGCCGAGGTCGTCACGCGTCAGCAGGACGTAGTGGATCATGCCGGCGCCTGCCGACACCCCCATCGCCGTCAGTTCGTTCGCAGTGGGCTCGTCGGTCGGTGATGCAGTGATACGTACTCCAGCGGTCTGTCCGTCTGCCGCAGCGATCGAGCGTTGCTGCTGATGGGCAGATCAAATGGCCTGTTCAGCGCGCGACCACATGGTCTGAAGGTCACGCTCAGGTCTCATTGTAATCAATCCGTGCCCAAAGAGTCGATCGAGGTCGCCAGCCAGAGCATCACGCCACCGATCGCAGTCATCGCCGCGACGTCGAAGAACTTGCCCCTGACCTGCAGCAATCCCGCCTTCGACGACGGAATGAAGGCCCGCAGAAGCGCGCCGATCAACAGTGCCGCGCCGAAGACGAACGAACCGCGCCGCCACCGGTCGAACAACACGAAGAGGGCCGCCGCGAGCACGCCGAGCATCACCAGCAGGTACGGGATCTGGACGAGGACCGCACGCACCCCGCGAACCGGCTCGGGTGCGAGTTCGGCGCCGTGATGCTCGTCCGGGGTCACGCCGTGCCGCCACCTGCGGCTGCGGCCTCGCGGGCGGCGAGCTGCTGCTCGGCCCGCTCGACGACGTTGACGAGGAGGAAGGCCCGGGTCAGCGGACCCACCCCGCCGGGGTTCGGGGAGACGTGTCCGGCGACCTCCCAGACATCCGGGTGGACGTCGCCGACCAGGCCGGCGTCGGTGCGGCTGACACCGACGTCGATGACCGCGGCGCCCGGCTTCACCATGTCCTTGGTGATGAGGTGCGGAACACCTGCGGCCGCGACGACGATGTCGGCGCGCTCGACCTCGGCCTTGAGGTCGGCGGTGCCGGTGTGGCACAGCGTGACCGTGGCGTTCTCGCTACGGCGCGTCAGGAGCAGGCCGATCGGACGGCCGATCGTCACGCCACGACCGACGACTGTCACCCGGGCGCCGGCGATCGGGACGTCGTAGCGGCGCAGCAGATGGATGACGCCGCGCGGAGTGCACGGCAGGGTGGACTCCTTGCCCAGCACCAGACGCCCGAGGTTGATCGGGTGCAGGCCGTCGGCGTCCTTCTCCGGGAGGATGCGCTCGAGGGCCTCGTTCTCGTCGAGATGCCTGGGCAGCGGGAGCTGCACGATGTACCCGGTGCACGCCGGGTCCGCGTTGAGCTCGTCGATGGCCGCGTTCAGTTCCTCCTGCGTGACGTCGGCGGGGAGGTCCTTGCGGATGGAGGCGACACCGACCTTCGCGCAGTCGGCGTGCTTGCCCTTCACATAGGAGTGGGAGCCGGGGTCGTCGCCGACCAGCACGGTGCCCAGTCCCGGGGTGATGCCGGCTTCCTTCAGCTTCTGCACCCGTTCGGTGAGATCGGCGAAGATCTCGTCGCGCGTCGTCTTGCCATCCAGTCGTATCGCGGTCACGAGGGACATTCTTCCATTGCGGCGGACGAGCCCGTGAGCGCACTAGTCTCGGTGTGGTGACAGCAGCCCTCACCGATCTCCGACGAGCCGCCGCCACGATCTCCCCGCACCTGCGGCGCACCCCCATCCTGCGTACCTCGATCGACACCGTCGACGGCCCTCGTGAAGTGGTCTTCAAGCTCGAATATCTCCAGCTGGGAGGGTGCTTCAAGGTCCGCGGAAGCCTGTGGGCGACACTGCACGCGCGGTCGCGCGGCGACCTGACCGACGCCGGCGTCCTCGTCGCGTCGGGCGGCAACGCCGCGATCGGCGCCGCCTGGGCCGCCCGGATCGCCGGTGTGCCGTGCACCGTGGTCGTCCCGGAGAACGCACCCCCGGTGAAGGTCGAGACGTTGCGCGGCCTCGGCGCGGACGTGCGCCTCGTCGGGCAGCGCTACCAGGACGCGGCCGACGCGGCGGTCGGCCTCGCGGAGTCGACGGGTGCGCTGTTGCTGCACGCCTACGACCTGCCCGACGTCGTCACGGGTGCGGGCACGATCGGCCTGGAGATCGCCGAGGACGTGCCCGGCCCGCTGACCACGGTCGCCTGCGTCGGCGGCGGCGGACTCCTCGCCGGTCTGGCGGCCGCACTCAGTCCCGGTGACCGGTTGGTCGGCGCCGAGCCGGTCGGGGCGTCGTGCCTGAATCAGGCGCTCGCCGCGGGTGTACCGGTGACCGTCGATCTCGACTCGGTCGCGGTCGACTCGCTCGGCGCCACCCGGGTCGGCGACATCTGCTGGAAGACCGTGTCGCAGAACCCCGCCGTCGACGCCGTCACGGTGACCGATGCCGACCTCGTCGCGGCCCGGCGGATGCTGTGGGAGTCCCACCGCGTCCTCGTCGAACACGGCACCGCGGCCGCCCTCGCCGCGGTGACCACCGGAGCGGTTCGGCCACCCGAGGATTCGACGCTGTGCGTGGTGCTGTGCGGGGCGAACACCGGGTTCGGGGTGTAGCGGTCGGCGTTGCGCCGCGTCGTCGCCCGCGTTCCGGAACACGACCGCCACCCGGATGTCGCGGCCCGTCGGCCGGTGGATCTCGGCCGGTGGATCTCGGCCGGTGGATATCGACCGGGTGGATGTGCGCGCGTGCGGCCTCGTCACCGCCGGGCGTCGTCGGAGCCTGCCCCCTCGAGCCCTGCCCCCTCGAGCCCTGCCCCTTCGAACACCGCGTCATCCCCAGCCCCGCCCGACGACTACGCTGGCCACATCATGTTCCGGATCATGTTCTTCCAGCCCTGCATCCCGCCGAACACCGGCAACGCGATCCGGCTGGCCGCCAACACCGGGTGCGAACTGCATCTCATCGAACCGCTCGGGTTCTCCATGTCCGACGCACAGGTCAAGCGTGCGGGGCTCGACTACCACGAGATGGCCACCGTCACGGTGCATCCCAACCTGGTGACCGCCTGGCACGAACTGAAGCCGGAGCGTGTGTTCGCGTTCACCGCGCATGCCGAGCGCTTTCACACCGACGTCGAGTACCGCCCCGGCGACGTGTTGCTGTTCGGTCCCGAACCGACGGGGCTGCCCGACGAGGTGCTCGCCGAGCCGGAGATCACCGAGAAGCTCCGCATCCCGATGCTCGCGGGGCGTCGATCCCACAATCTGGCGAACTCCGCCAGCATCGTGGTCTACGAGGCCTGGCGGCAGAACGGATTCGCGGGCGCGGTCTGAGCGCTACCCCACCCGATACCGCTTGGTCCGGGCGGTCGCACCGCCGATCAGTGCGACCTTGCTCTTGGGTACGCCGAGGTGCTTGGCGAGCAGTTCGGCCACGGCCTTGTTGGCGCGTCCCTCGATGGCGGGCTCACGGACGTAGATGGTGATGGCACCGTCCTCGCCGGTCTCCACCAGCGGCCCCTTGCTGCTCTTCGGTTTGACGGTGACCACGACCTGTTCGGACATGACTCCTGCGATTCGTTGACGACTCGGACACGACACGTGTGGGGCTATTGCCAGTCCCTGGATCTCGTCCCCACCCGAAGATCCATGCGCTGCAGCCGATCTGCGACGACGGTGACTGCCCCCTCGGCATTCTGAACCCGGCCGCGCACCAGCAACGCCGGTGCGGTCTGTGCCAGTACACGGTACCGCGCCCACAGACCGACCGAGCACACCACGTTGACCATCCCGGTCTCGTCCTCGAGGTTGATGAAGGTCACCCCCGAGGCCGTCGCCGGGCGCTGCCGGTGTGTCACCGCACCGCCGACCAGCACCCGCGCGCCGTCGGGTACCTCCAGCAGCCGGTCCGCGGGCACCACGCCCATCGCGTCCAGCCGCGGACGCAGGAACTGCGTCGGATACGACTTCGGGGTGATGCCGGTGGCCCAGGCGTCGGTGGCGGCCAGTTCGATGTCGGACAGCCCGGGCAGGGTGGGCGTCGCGGTCGCGGGACGCAGCTCGAGCTGGTCGTCGCGGACGGTGGCGGCGGCGCCGGCCTCCCACAACGCCTGACGCCGGCTGAGGCCGAAGCAGTCGAAGGCGCCCGCCCCGGCGAGTCCCTCGAGTTCCTTCGCGGTCAGCCCGGCGCGCCGGGAGACGTCGGTGATGTCGGTGTACGGACCGTCGGCACGGGCATCGACGATGCGCTGCGCCACGTCCTCGCCGACACCGCGCACCTCGTCGAGCCCCAGCCGGACGTCGAGGCCCTCGTTCTCCAGGGTGGCGTGGGCCAGGGAGAGGTTGATGTCGGGCCGGTGGACGGCCACTCCGTGCCGGCGGGCGTCGGCGACCAGTGTCTGCGGCGAGTAGAAACCCATCGGCTGTGCCCTCAGCAACGCCGCACAGAACGCGGCCGGGTGGTGCAGCTTGAACCACGACGAGTAGAAGACGAGCGACGCGAAGCTCTGCGAATGGCTCTCCGGGAAGCCGAAGTTCGCGAAGGCGGCCATCTTCTCGAAGATCCGGTCGGCGGTGTCCCCGGTGATGCCGTGCAGCCGTTCCATGCCCTCGTAGAACCGCTTGCGCAGCCGCTCCATCTTCTCCGGCGACCGCTTGGAGCCCATCGCCCGCCGCAACTGGTCGGCCTCCGAGGCGTCGAATCCGGCGACGTCGACGGCCAGCTGCATCAGCTGTTCCTGGAACAGCGGCACACCCAGGGTGCGTTCGAGGGCCTTGGCCATCGACGGGTGTTCGACTGTGGGCGGCTCCTGGCCGTTGCGCCGCTTGATGTAGGGGTGCACCGATCCACCCTGGATGGGGCCGGGCCGGATCAGCGCGACCTCGACGACCAGGTCGTAGAAGCACCGGGGTTTCAGCCGCGGCAGGGTCGCCATCTGCGCCCGCGACTCCACCTGGAACACGCCGATGGAGTCGGCGCGGCACAGCATCTCGTAGACCGCCGGCTCGGAGAGGTCCAGGGCGGCCAGGTCCACCTCGATGCCCTTGTGCTCGGCGACCAGGTCGATCGCATAGTGCAACGCCGACAGCATGCCGAGCCCGAGGAGGTCGAACTTCACCAGGCCGATGGCCGCGCAGTCGTCCTTGTCCCACTGCAGCACACTGCGATTCTCCATCCGCGCCCACTCGGTGGGACAGACGTCCGCGATGGGCCGGTCGCAGATCACCATGCCCCCGGAGTGGATGCCCAGATGGCGTGGCATGCCGAGTATCTCGCCGGCGAGTTCGGCGACGTCGTCGGGTGCGGTGTCGGGTGCGCGGGACCAGGCGTCCTGCTGCCCGGGCGCATATCCGAGCGCCCGCGCCATGTCACGGATGGCCGAGCGGCCGCGGTAGGTGATGACGTTGGCGACCTGCGCGCTGCGGTCCCGTCCGTAGCGGCGGTAGACGTACTGGATCGCCTCCTCGCGACGATCGGATTCGATGTCCACGTCGATGTCGGGCGGGCCGTCGCGCTCGGGGGCGAGGAACCGCTCGAACAGCAACTGGTTGGCGACCGGGTCGACGTTGGTGATGCCCAGCGCGTAGCAGACCGCGGAGTTGGCCGCGCTCCCCCGGCCCTGGCACAGGATGTCGTTGGCCTTGCAGAAGTCGACGATGTCGGCGACGACGAGGAAGTACCCGGGGAACGAGAGCGCCTCGATGATGGCGAGCTCGTGTTCGATCTGCCGGTAGGCCTGCGGATGTTCGGCCGGGGTGCCGTAGCGGCGACGGGCGCGGGTCATGGTCAGTTCCCGCAGCCAGCTGGCCTCGGTGTGCCCCTCCGGGACGTCGAACGGCGGCAGTTCCGGTGCGATGAGGCCCAGCCGGAAGGCACAGTCCGACGCGATGTCGACGGCGTTGTCGATCGCGTCGAGGTGCGCGGGCATCAGCCGGGCCATCTCGTCGCCGCTGCGCAGGTGCGCCCCGGCGACCCCGGGCATCCAACCGGCGATGGTCTCGATGTCGGTGCGCGCCCGCACCGCGGCCATCGCCATCGCGAGCCGACGCCGCCCGGGTCCGGCGAAATGCGCCCCGGTGGTGGCGACGGTCGGGACCCCGGCGCGGGCGGCGAGGTCGGCGAGCACCGCGTTGCGCTCGTCGTCGTCGGGCAGCCCCTGCGCGGTGAGCTCGCACACGACGTTGTCGCGGCCGTAGGTCTCGAGCATCTCCCGCAGCGCACGCTCCGCGGCCGCCACCCCGCCGCGGTCGAGAGCACGCCGGACCGCACCCTTGCGGCAACCGGTGAGGATCAGCCAGTGTCCGCCACCGGCCCCGGCGAGGGCGGCGCGGTCGTAGCGCAGCACCCCCTTCTCCCCTGCGACCATGTGCGCGTCGGCGATGGTGCGCGACAGGCGCCGGTAGCCCTCGCCGTCGCGGGCGAGGACCAGCAGGTGTTCGCCGGGCGGGTCGTTGTATCCGGTCCGGGCGACGTCGGGTTCCAGCGACAGCTCCGCGCCGAAGACGGTGGGCATCCCGAATTCCCTTGCCGCCTCGGCGAATCGGACGATGCCGTAGAAACCGTCGTGGTCGGTGATCGCCAGCGCCTCCAGACCGAGCCGCTGGGCCTCCTCCACCATCTCCTCCGGCATCGACGCACCGTCGAGAAAGCTGTAGGAGCTGTGCGCGTGCAGTTCGGCGTAGGCCACCGACGACGAGCCGCGCGAGATGTCGGCGGCCTGGTAGGCGCCGCGCTTGCGCGACCACGCCGGGCTGTCGCTGCCGTCGCCCGGAAACATCGCGTGGTCGCTGTCGTCGGGGCCGAACGCCGTCCCCGGCCGACCACCGTCGGGCGCCCGGCCGGAGAGCACCCGCTCCATCTCCGACCACGTCGGAGGCCCCTGATCCCAGCCCACACCGACAGTCTATCGAACATGGGTTCGAATGGATATTCCTCACCTGAACCCATTGCAATGGCCCGAGTTAGGTGTCACTCTGAGTACCAGACAGATTCCATCTCCTTCGGGGGGAGGGGACATCGAGCGGGACCTGGCGCCAGCGCATCACGATGGGATCATCATGACCAGCTACTTCATCACCGGAGGCAGCGGATTCATCGGTCGGCGTGTCATCGAGCGTCTTCTGACCGTCGACCCCGATGCGACCGTCCACGCCCTCGTGCGCGAGTCGTCGCGGTCCGCCTTCACCGCCATGCTCGACGAACTCGGCGCGGGTGAGCGCGTGACACCCGTCGTCGGCGACCTGACCAGTCCGGGCCTCGGCATCGACCCGGCCGGGCTGCCCGACATCGACCACGTCGTCCACCTCGCCGCAATCTACGACATGGCCGCCGACGCCGAGTCGCAGCGAGCGGCCAACGTGCTCGGCACCTCGCGGGTCGCCGACTTCGCGATCGCCCGCGACGCACTCATGCACCATGTGTCGTCGATCGCAGTGGCCGGCGATCACCGCGGACGCTTCACCGAGGCCGATTTCGAGGTCGGACAGGGTTTTCCGACGGCGTATCACCGCACGAAGTTCGAGGCCGAACGCGTCGTGCGCGAACGCGAGGGGCTGCGATGGCGGGTGTACCGGCCGTCGATCGTGGTCGGCGACTCGCGCACCGGCGAGATGGACAAAATCGACGGGCCCTACTACTTCTTCGGGCACCTGGCGATGCTCGGCCGGTTGCCGCGGGCGCTGCGCCTGCCCATGCCCGACCTCGGCACGCTCAACATGGTGCCCGTCGACTACGTCGCCGCGGCCATGGTGGCGCTGATCGCGGTGGAGCCGGAGCGCAGCGGCCTGGTGTTCCATCTCGGTGACAGCCGGTCGCTGACGACCACCGAGATGTACAACGCGCTCGCCCCGGCGTTCAACGCACCCAAGGGTTTCGACGCGGTACCGCACCGTATCGTCGAACCGGTGCTGAACCTGTCCGGGATGGGTGTGGCCAAGGTGGGACGGGACCTGGTCGCCGCGCAGCAGGGCATCCCGGCGGCGGTGCTCGACGCGGTGTCGTTGCCGGTGGAGTTCTCCTCCGACCACACCATCGCCGTCCTCCACGACCACGGCATCAGCGTGCCCGATTTCGCCGAATACGCACCGCGGCTGTGGCATTACTGGGCCCGCCATCTCGACCGGTCCCGCAACCGGCGCCGCGATCCGCGAGGGCCGCTGGTGGGCAAGAACATCCTCATCACGGGCGGGTCGAGCGGTATCGGCAAGGCGACCGCCCGCATGTGCGTCGCCCGCGGCGCCAACGTGATCATCGTGGCCCGCTCCGCCGACGAACTCGATTCCGCGGTGGACGAATTGAACTCGACGACCAGCAAGAAGGGCATCCCACCCGGCCGCGCGTTCGCCCATCAGTGCGACATCACCGATCCCGAATCGGTCAACGCGCTGGTCAAGTCGGTGCTCGCCGAACATGGGCACGTGGACGTGCTGGTGAACAACGCCGGCCGGTCCATCCGCCGCGCCACGGTCAACTCGGTGGAACGCGCCCACGACTATCACCGGGTCATGGCGGTGAACTACTTCGGCGCGGTGAACCTCGTCCTGGGCCTGTTGCCACACATGATCGCGCGGCAGTCCGGCCACATCGTGAACGTCACCTCGATCGCGGTGCAGTCGCGTGGCCCGCGGTTCGGCGCGTACGCCGCGTCGAAGGCCGCCCTGGAAGCGTTCAGCGACGTGACCGGCACCGAGACCGTGTCCGATCACGTCACGTTCAGTAATGTGCGCCTGCCGCTGGTGAAGACACGGATGATCGAGCCGACCGAGGCGTATCGGGATCAACCCGGCACCTGGGACGTCGACAAGGCCGCGGCGCGCGTGCTGCATGCGATCATCCACCGGCCCAAACGGGTCGGTTCGACGCTGGGCACGATCGCCGAGCTCGGTCATCGCCTGACCCCGGACCTGACCACCCGCATCCTGCACCAGGAGTATCTGCTGTTCGGCGAATCGGCCGCAGCGATGGGGCGCCGGCGATCAGGTGGTCCCGACGCGTGATCGACACCCCGTACCTGGAGGTCGACGTCGACCGCCTGGACCGCAACCTGACCAACCTCGCCGAGGCCGCGCGACGCATCGGCGTCGACGTCCGGCCGCACGCCAAGACCCACAAGTGTGCCGAGATCGCCCGTAGGCAACGAGATCTCGGCGCGGTCGGACTGACGGTCGCGACCGTCGGCGAGGCCGAGGCCTTCGCCGACGCCGCCGCCGTCACCTGCTGCACCGACCTGTTCATCGCCTACCCGCTGTGGACCGGACCGACGAAGGCCGCCCGCCTGCGCGCGCTCGCCGACCGGGTGGCGCTGCGGGTCGGCGTCGACTCCGTCGACGGGGCACGGCATCTCGCGGAGTCGGTGGGAGCGGCGTCGATCCGGGTGCTCGTCGAGGTCGACTCCGGGCAGCACCGCACCGGCGTGGTGCCGGAACGAGCCGGCGAGGTCGCCGCCGCGGCGAGTGCCGCGGGACTCGACGTGATCGGCGTGTTCACCTTCCCGGGCCACTCGTACGGCGTCGGGGACACCCGGCGCGCCGCGGCCGTCGCCGAGGTGCGGGCACTGGCCGCGGCCGCCGAGAGCCTGCGGGCCCATGGCCTCGAACCGCTCGTGCGCAGCGGTGGCTCGACGCCGACGGTCGGGCTGCTCGACGAGGTGACCCCGGGCGTGCTCACCGAGATCCGGCCCGGCGTCTACCCGTTCAACGACGCCCAGCAGATCGAGATCGGTTCCTGCGGATTCGACGACGTCGCACTCACCGCGGTGGCGACCGTGGTCCGACGCGACGACGGTCGGCGGATCGTGGTCGACGCGGGCAGCAAGATCCTCGGGGCCGACCGCGCCCCGTGGGCGACCGGATACGGCCGGCTCCTCGATCATCCCGACGCCCGCATCGTGCAGCTGTCGGAACACCATGCGGTGGTGGATTTCCCGGACCGGACCCCGGGTGACGACATCCCCCGGCTGGGCAGCCTCGTGCGCGTGGTGCCGAATCATGTGTGCAACGCGGTCAATCTCGTCGACGAACTGGTGGCGATCGACGGCGAGGACACCCGCTGGCCGGTGATCGCTCGGGGCCGCAACAGCTGAGGCCGTCGCGCTCGGTCGTGTCACTCGTACACCCCCTCGACGTTCCACTCCCCGCCGCGGTAACACAGCAGCAGCGCCCGTGAGTCGTCGAGCAGGACCTGTGCCCGCGCGACCAGTTCGCCGCGTCCCGCCGACGGACCGTCGAGATCGACCGGCCAGGGTCCGGCCCACCAGCACAGGCCCCAGCCGGGTTTCCGGGAGTCCGGCAGGCAGACGGTCACCGGTTCGGCGGTGAACGCGCCGCGCTCGGTGACCCGCACCGGATGGCCGAGGGCGTCGAGCACGCGAACCGCCGTCTGCACCAGCACCGTCGGGGTGGGCTGCGGCAGGCTCCCCGGCCACGGCGCCGACGGGTCCCGTAGCGGGGTCGGCTCGTCGCCGAGGGGGACCAGGGTGATCCGTTCCGCGGGACCGCGACCGCCGCTGAGCACCGGGATGCGGACCGCGTCGCCGCCGAGCAACCCCTGGATCCGGACCAGGGAGCGCCGGGCGCGTTCCTCGGTGTCCGGGTCGTCGGCCCGGCCGCTGCCGTCGGAGAGCTGATGCTGCAGGGCGCCGGCGTCGACGACCTCCACCGGTTCCAGCCGCAGGCGCACGATCGGCGAATCCGGGGTCTTCGCGGCGCCGCGCCGACCTCCGGTCAGCCACCCCTCCAGTTGCCACCGGATGCGGTCGGCCGTCGACTCCGGGGTCAGCGGCTGGGCACAGTGCCAGGTCCGCGAATGCTGTTGCCCGCGTTCGGTGGTCGCCTCGATGGTCAATCGGGTGCAGGCGACCGCGGCGTCGCGCAGCCGTCGGTGGAGTCTTTCGGCAAGGGTGCGTCCGATGAACGCCGCGACGTCGATGCGGTCGACCGGCGGGTCGCAGGTGTGGTCGACGGTCAGCTCCGTGGGAACGTACCTGCCCGACGGCACACGCCCCGGCTGTGCGTTGGCCAGGCGATGCGCGACGACCGCGTCCTTGTCGAACCGGGACGCCACGTCGGCGACGTCCATGTCGGCGAAGGCACCGATCGTCGAGATCCCCAGGCGCCGCAGGAGATCCACCAGTTCGACGCGGGACGGGTCGGCGAGGCTCGGTTCGAGGGCGAGATCGCCGACGGGCCGGTCGGCGAGATAGGAACGGTCGCCGCCCGGGGGCACCTGATGGCCGTGCCGTGCGGCGAGGACCGCGGTGAACACCTCGTCGGCGATGCCCACCTGCGATTCGATGCCGCAGGCCGACACCGCGTCCACGAGTTCCTCGGCCAGCGTCTCGATGCCGCCGAAGTAGCGGGCCGCGCGGTCGCCGGGGATCACCACGAGCCCCGGCCGAAGCACCTCGAGGGTCGGGATCAGTTCGGCCACCGCGGTCACCACCGGCTCGAACAACCGCCGGTCGCGTCCCTCGTCGGCGGTCACCACGGTCATCTCCGGGCACACCGACTGCGCCTGTCGTTTGCGCATGCCGCGCCGGACCCCGGCCGCCCGCGCCGTCGCCGAGCAGGCGACGACCCGGTTGGCCGACAGCACCGCCACCGGATGCAGCGGGGGCAGGTCGGCGTCGGCGGCCGCCGCCATTGCCGGCCAGTCGGGACACCAGAGTGCAAGAGTGCGTCTGCTCATCGCCCGCTCCGTCAGTTCGCGACGGCCAGGACCGGGCGGACGCGGGTCGTCGGGACCATCTCGACGATGCGATCGGGCCCCTGACCGGGAGCGAGGAGTTCGACCTCGGTGCTCCGGGTCTGCCGGCCGCGTCCCGACGCCGTGACCCGCAGTCTCAACCCGCCGATGCGTCCGTAGCCACTGCGCGCGGTGTCGAGGTCGGTGGCCCCGGCCACCAGCGGGGTGTGCCGGTAGGTGAGCACGCGCGCCTCGATGGACAGCTGCGCGCCCGGCCACCCGGCGCCGGCGACCAGCAGGACCGACGACTGTTTGCGGACGCGTCCGGCCACCACCCGGGCCCGCGAAGGGGCGACGCCGTCCGTCCCGGAGCCCGAGCCCGACGGTCCGAGTCGTCCGAGGATCACCAGGTCCATGCCGTCGAGCAGCACCGCGGCGACCTCGACCGGATCCGCACCGGGTTCGGGGATGGTCGCGATCCGGGACAGGACGGCGCCCATCTCCACCGCCGACAGCAGGCTCAGCCGCGACATCCCTACGATCCCCACGCGGCCGCCGGCGCGGGTCACCGACGCGATGATCGCCACCAGCAGCGAGTTGGCGCCGTCGAACCGGGCGACGGTTCCCCGCGGGATACCGTTGTGCGGCAACACCTCCGACAGCGGCTCCGGAATCGGCAACACGCCGGCGGACGGGTCGCGGACCTCTACCGTGTGCTGGTCGGGGCGTCCGGACATCGCCGCCATGCGGCGGCGCAGAACCGTCAGTTCATCGGCACGATCTGACACATCCATGACACTCTCCAGTCGCGTGGTGGTACTCGAGCGAGCCGGGAAGTTGCTGCGCCATCAGGGTCGGAAAATCGGGGTCGGAAAGGCGTCGGAACGATCGGCGGGACGCGGCTGTCGACCGGTCCCGCCCGCACGATCATTCGAACATCTTTTCGATACCCAGAGGGTAGAACCACCCACCGACAAGCGTCAAATGTCGAGATCGCCGCATCGTAACCCGTTGCACACGAGCATCTTTCACCCCACAAGTCCCGAAAACCACCAAAATCGCGGGCTGCGGACAGAATCGCCACCCGGAACGTGCGAATCCGATCCGCAACCCGCGATCCTGAGCGGCGGACACCCCGCGGGAAGCTAGAAGAGCGTGAGCGCGTGCTGAAGTTCGGGCGCGGCGACCGACCCGGGAGGCCCCGAACCGACGGCGGACTCGGTCCCGGTCTGCCGCAGGCCTCCCGAACCGGCGAGCCCGTGCTTGTGGACCAGCGGCTGCATGCGCTCCCGCAGCCACGACGAGTACTCGGGCGTCACATACGCCCCGCGGCCGTAGAGCCCGCGGTAGCGGCGGATCAGCGCCGGGTGCTCCTCGGCCAGCCACTCCAGGAACCACGGCTTGGTCGACGATCGCAGGTGCATCGGGAACGCGGTCACCCCCGACGCACCGGCCCCTGCGAGCGCGCCCAGCAACTCGTCGAGATGGGATTTCGAGTCGGTCAGGTACGGGATCACCGGGGCGACCATGACGTGCGGGGCGAGCCCGGCGTCGGCGAGGTCGCGGATCAGCGACAACCGCGCCCTCGGCGACGGCGTCCCCGGTTCGATCTTCTTCTGCAGGTCCGGATCGACGATGGCCAGCGAGATCCCGACGCTGACCGGGACCTGGGCCGCGGCCTGCCGCAGCAGGGGCAGGTCCCGCCGGATCAATGTGCCCTTGGTGAGGATCGAGAACGGGGTCCGCGACTCGGCGAGTGCCGCGATCACCCCCGGCATCAGCCGGTAGCGGCCCTCTGCACGCTGGTAGGGGTCGGTGTTGGTGCCCAGCGCGACGGTCTCACGCGTCCAGGACCGGCGCCGGAGCTCCCTGCGCAGCACCGCGGCCACGTTGAGCTTGACGACGACCTGGGTGTCGAAGTCCTTGCCGGCGTCGAGGTCTAGATACTCGTGCGTCGGACGGGCGAAGCAATAGCGACAGGCATGGGTACACCCGCGAAAGGTGTTGACGGTGAACTGAAACGGCAGATGCGACGCCTCCGGGACACGATTGAGCGCGCTCTTTGCCAGCACCTCGTGGAACGTGACACCCTCGAAGTCCGGTGTCCGCACCGACCGCACGAGGCCGGAGCGGCTCAACCCGGGGAGCGCCCCGTCGTCGACCTCGACCGCCTGTTCGGACCATCGCATGAAACGAGTCGAACACATGTGCGATGGGGATGTCAAGCGTGCCGCCCGTGGCGACGGCCGCGCGGCTATCATCGCCGTATGCCGCCATCCCCCGGAACCCACCACACCCCAGGTCCGCAGTACCTGGTGGCCGGCCGATACCGCCTGAAATCGCGGATCGGCGGCGGCGGGATGGGTACCGTGTGGCTCGCCCGTGACCAGCTCCTCGACCGCGACGTCGCGGTCAAGCAGGTCGTCTCCACCGAGGGACTCACCGAGGACACCGCCGACAACATCCGCAAGCGCGCCATGCGCGAGGGCCGGATCGCGGCCAAGCTGTCGCACCGCAACGCGATCGCCATGCACGACGTCGCGCTCGACCGCGGCGAGCCGTGGCTGGTGATGGAGTACCTGCCGTCGCGCAGCGTCGCCCAGATCCTGCACGCCACAACGACCCTCGCCCCCGCCGAGGCCGCCCAGATCGGCGCGCAGGTGGCCGACGCGATGGCCGAGGCGCACGCCGCGGGCATCGTGCACCGCGACATCAAGCCGGGCAACATCCTCATCGCCGAGGGCGGCCGCAACGCGGGCCTGGTCAAGATCACCGACTTCGGCATCTCACGGGCCAAGGACGACGTGTCGCTGACCCAGACCGGCGTGATCACCGGCACCCCGGCGTATTTCGCACCCGAGGTGGCCCGCGGCGCCGAGCCGTCGGAGGCGTCCGACGTCTACTCGCTGGGCGCCACGGTGTACACGATGGTCGAGGGCCGGCCGCCGTTCGGTGTCGACGACAACTCGATCGCCTTGCTGCACAAGGTCGCCCGTGCCCGTATCAACCCGATGAAGAACGCCGGTGAACTCGAGCCGGTCCTGCTGCGGTTGCTGGAGCCAAGCCCCACGAGGCGCCCGACGATGGCCGAGGCGCGCGACCTGCTCGCCGAGGTCGCCGCCGGGTCGCGCGGCACCCGCGAGCAGGTGCTCACCGGTCTCATCACCCGTCCCGGCGCCGGTACCCCGGTGTGGGCGCAGCGCAACGCGGCCCGTTCCGCGACCACCGGCGGCCATCGCCCGGTCGGTGCGGCCACACTGCCGCCCTACTCCCCCGGCTCGGCCGGTGACCGCGCGTCGCGCGACATCCCCCAGACCCGCGATTCGCATGCACCGACGCTGATGTCGTCGACGCCGCAACCGCATACGAGCCCGTCCCATCCGACGCGCCAGTACTCGACGCCCCGGCCACCCGCGTCGTACCAGACCCAGAGTTGGGCGCGGCAGGCACGGGAGACGGCGACGTCGAGCACCGCCCTCGCGGTGTCGGTATTCGTGTTTTTCGCGGTGCTGGCCGTGCTGGTGGTGTTGCTGATCGCGTTGTGGCGGTGAGCGCTGAGCCCACCGGGCACCCTGGGACCCACCCGCTCCGTTTCGGCGGCCCGGCGGCTGTGGGGATGCGGCAGGATCAGCCGATGTGACGCGTCGCCGCCCACCGGGTCAGCGCGTTGCGGTTGGACTGCTGGGTCTTGCGCAGCACGTTGGAGGCGTGGGTCTCGACGGTCTTGATCGAGATGAACAGCTCCTCGGCGATCTCCCGGTAGGTGTACCCGCGTGCCAGCAGGCGCAGGACCTCGAGTTCCCGGCGTGTCAGCGAGTCGAGCTCGGGGTCGAGCGGCGGTTCGGGGGCCGTCGACTTGCCGGTGAAGGAGTCCAGCACGAACCCCGCCAGGCGCGGGCTGAACACGGCGTCGCCCTCGGCGACGCGCCGCACCGCGTCGGCGAGTTCGGAGCCGTCGATGGTCTTGGTGACATAGCCGCGGGCGCCGGCGCGGATCGTGGCGATGACGTCCTCGGCGGCGTCGGAGACGCTGAGCGCGAGGAAAACCGGCGCCGAATCGGGCCCCATCCGGTCGACGACCCCACGCAGGACGGCCACACCGCCGCCGGCGGGCATGTGGACGTCGAGCAGCACCACGTCGGGGGTGGTGGAGACGATGCCGTCGATCGCCTCGCCGACCGTGCCGGCCTCGCCGATCACACGCAGGCCGGGTTCGTCGGCGAGTTCGGCGCGCACACCCGAGCGGAACACGGCGTGGTCGTCGACGAGATACACGCTGTAGGTCGACGCCGCGGCGTCCTCCGGGGTGTCGGTGCTCGACGAGCTGGTGGGGATCTGTTCTCCGGTCATCTCACCTTCCAGTTCTGCGCTGCTTCTCGATCGGCCTGCCCGGCCTCCATCCCATCGGCCGGGATCTCCCCGGCCTCTGTGTCCCGGTTGCCGGGCGTCTCCTCGACCGGGACACCGTCCCCCCTCGGCATCGTGAGTGCGACGTTGGTGCCGCGACCCGGCGTCGACGTGATCGACGCACGACCACCCGCACGTTCCATGCGGGACCGGATCGAACGGCTGATGCCCTGTCGGTCCTCGTCGATCATCGCAGGGTCGAATCCGACGCCGCGATCACGGATGAACACCTCGACCTGCTCGTCGGACACCTCGCAGTACACGTCGACGCTGCGTTCGCCGGAATGCTTGGCGGCGTTGACGAGTGCCTCGCGGGTCGCACCCGCCAGCGCCGACCATCGTTTCGCGTCCCGCGCGTCGCTGGGCCGCAGGTCGCCGACGGTGATGATCTCGACCTCGATGCCATAGGCGTCCTCGACCTCGGCACCCACACTGCGGATGGCGGCCGCGAGCGAACCGCGCTGCTGGGCGGGGTCCCCGAACAGCCAGGCCCGCAGCTCCCGCTCCTGGCTGCGGGCCAGACGTGCAACCTCTTCGGGGCGATTGGCCCGCTTCTGGATCAGTGCGAGGGTCTGCAGCACCGAGTCGTGCAGGTGCGAGGCGATCTCCTCACGTTCGGCATTGCGGATGCGCGCCGCGCGCTCTTCGTTCAGGGTGCGCCACATGCGCATCCACAACGGCACGGTCAGCAGCACCACGCCGATCAGCGTCGCCACGACCGCGAGGATCGTCGAGTTGAGTCCGCCGAAGCTGCGGTCCCCGGCGACCACGATCACGACGAGCCCACCGACGACCAGCACGACCCCGCCGATGAGCCGTGTCCACGTCAGCAGCGGAGTGCGCGGCGTGCGATGGGAGGTGTCGAACTCGCGCCAGACCAGGCTCGCGCCGATCGCGATGAACACGAACGGGACCAGATACTCCGCGGGTGTGCCCGATGCGGCGAAGCCGACGATGGACATCGCCACGAGACCGATCACCGCGAGGCCGAGCGACTGGCGACGCTCCCCCGGCTTCGGTGGATCGGTGTCGTTGCCGGGCGGACAGAAGAACCACAGCAGGCCGTAGGCGGCCACGCCGGCTCCTGCCAGCGCCGCCAGGACCACGAAAACGACCCGGACGCGGAAGACGTCGACGCCCAGATGGTCCGCGATTCCACCGGCGACGCCGGCGATCACCCGGCCGCCGTCCCTGCGCACCAGGCGCGGGACAGGCTCCACCTCCGTTCGACTCACAACACCGATGGTCCCACGCCCGCCGGATCCGGACATCGGGGTTCACCCCCGATTCCCCGACGACCGACCTCAGGGTCTCCGGATACCCCCGGTTCGGATCGGGTGGAAATCTCAGGGATTCTCCCCGATGTGCCGGGGGCACGCGGCAGAGCACGATGTGTGGCATGGACACCAAGGAGTTCCAGAATCAGATCACGCAGCTGTGGTCGACGCGCCCCGTCCGGCCGGAGAACCGGACCATCGCCGGCGTGTGCAGCGGCATCGCCGCCCGCTACCGGATCGATCCCACGCTGGTGAAGGTCGCGTTCGTGGTGTCCGCCCTCTTCGGCGGCAGCGGCCTGATCCTCTACCTCGCTGCGTGGGTGGCGTTCCCGAGCGCCGCCCGTGCCCGCAACCAGGCCCTGCGTGGGCCCGGCTCGACCGGTCACAGCCACGAGCACGGCGGCCACCGGCACGGTCGCGGCGGTCTGCACAACCCGCAGGTACTGCTGCTCGTCGTGCTCGCGATCGTCATCGTCACCTCCATCGGTCCCAACCGGACCTGGGGATCGGGCGGACTCGTCGGCGCGATCCTGATGCTCGGCGGCTGGTACCTGCTCCATCAGCGGACCCCGCAGCCGCCGCCCGGCACCAGCATCGACACCGTCGCCGCCCTCACCGATGTGGTGGTCCCGCCGCCGACGGCCGGCCAGTTCGAACGCTGGGTCCCGCGCGCGATGAGCAGTGCGGCAACGGTTGCCGGCACTGCGCCCACCGTCGACATCACCAAGCCGGCGACGCCCGCGTCGGCCACCGTACCGGGCAGTCCTCAGCCGTCCACCGGGACCGGCGCATCCCCCGAAGACCCTTCCGACACGGACACACCGAAGGAGACCGGCGTGACGGAACCGACCGGCAGGATCGACCTGCAGAAGAGCACGGACCCCACCGGCACGGGCACCACCGGTACCCCGACCGCCGAGCGCTGGACCCCCCTCCCGACGCCCGCGCCGGCCCTCGACGAGATCGAGACCGGCCCGCCGTCGTGGGACCCGCTGGGCGCCGCACCCTTCGCCTGGGATCTCCCCGAACCGTCGTCACCGGAACCGCCCGTGCCGACGCGCCGCCGCCGCTCGCCGTTGACGCTGGTGGTCCTGGGTCTGGCGGTCATCGTCGGAGCGGTCGGGGCCGCACTGAACCAGGCCGGGGTCGACTGGTTCACGCTGCCACGCATCCTGTCGATGTGCCTCGCCGTGGTCGGTGTCGGCCTGGTCGTCGCATCTGTGATGCGTCGCCGCACCGGTGAGCACAGCACGGGTCTGGTGCCCGTCGCCATCCTGCTGGGCATCGCGGCGATCGTGACCACGGCGGCGAGCGGGATCGCCGTACCCGAGGGCGGGGTCGGCGAACGCACGTGGAAGCCGTTGACGGAGAACGACATCGAATCCGCATACCGGCTCGGCGTCGGCGAGATGACGCTGGACCTGCGCGAGGTCGACCTCACCTCGGACCGGCGGGTGGAGCTGCGCAACGGCATGGGCGTGATCAAGGTGTTCGTCGGAGACGACATGAACGTCCGCGCCGACTGCAACACCGGGATCGGCAACATCACCTGCCCGAGCGGCCTCGACGGCGGGCGCGACGGCACCGACGGCCCGGTCCTGGAGATCGACGCACACACCGGAATGGGAGAGGTCAAGGTCCTGCGATGAACGACAGCACCCACGACGACACCACGCAGTACGAAACCGCCCACCGTGCACCGGGTCTCGGAATCCTCGGAATCATCGCGCTGGCCGTCGCGGCGTGGGGCCTCGCCGGCGGTCCCACCCTCCCCGACGCGTCGGACCTCGCCTGGATCGCCGTCGGCGTCGGCGTGCTGATCGGCGTGGTCCTCATCATCTCCGGCGCCCGCGCCCGCTGCTCTCGTGTCACTCCCACTCGATGGTCCCCGGTGGCTTGCTCGTCACGTCGAGCACGACCCGGTTGACGTCGGGCACCTCGTTGGTGATGCGCGTCGAGATGGTCTCGAGCACCTCGTAGGGCACGCGGGTCCAGTCCGCGGTCATGGCGTCCTCGCTGGAGACGGGACGCAGCACGACGGGATGACCGTAGGTGCGGCCGTCGCCCTGCACGCCCACGCTGCGGACGTCGGCGAGCAGCACCACGGGGCACTGCCAGATCTGGCCGTCGAGGCCGGCCGCGGTGAGCTCCTCGCGGGCGATGAGGTCGGCCTTGCGGAGCGTCTCCAGACGGTCCGCGGTGACCTCGCCGACGATGCGGATCGCCAGGCCCGGACCGGGGAACGGCTGGCGGGCGACGATCTCCTCGGGCAGGCCGAGTTCGCGTCCCACCGCGCGCACCTCGTCCTTGAACAGCAGGCGCAGCGGCTCGACGAGGGTGAACTCGAGGTCCTCGGGAAGGCCGCCCACATTGTGGTGGCTCTTGATGTTCGCGGTGCCGCTGCCACCGCCGGATTCGACGACATCCGGGTACAGGGTGCCCTGGACGAGGAACTCGACCTTCTCGCCGGCCTCGGCCTCTTCACCGAGCACCTCGCTCACGGCGCCCTCGAAGGCCCGGATGAACTCGCGGCCGATGATCTTGCGCTTGGTCTCCGGATCGGTCACGCCGGACAGCTCGCGCAGGAAGGTCTCCGCGGCGTCGACGGTGACCAGCTTCGCGCCGGTCGCGTTGACGAAGTCGTGCTGGACCTGCTCGCGCTCTCCGGCGCGCAGCAGACCGTGGTCGACGAAGACACAGGTCAGGCGATCGCCGATGGCGCGCTGCACCAGCGCGGCCGCGACCGCGGAGTCGACGCCGCCGGACAGTCCGCAGATCGCGCGGCCGTCACCGATCTGGTCGGCGACCGCGTCGATGAGGGCGTCGGCGATGTTCGCGGCGGTCCAGGTGGCCTCCAGACCGGCGATCTCGTAGAGGAAACGGGTGAGGACCTGCTGGCCGTGCGGGGTGTGCAGCACCTCGGGGTGGTACTGGACGCCGGCGATGCGGCGCTCGAGGTTCTCGAACGCGGCGACCGGCGCACCCGCGGTCGAACCGGTGACGGTGAAGCCCTCCGGCGCGCGCTGCACGGCGTCGTTGTGGCTCATCCACACCGGCTGGGTGTCGGAGAGGCCCTGGTGCAGGACGCCCTCGCCGTTCAGGTTCAGCGTGGTCCGGCCGAACTCGCGGCCGCCGGTGTTGGCGACGTCGCCACCCAGCGCCGCGGCCATCGCCTGGAAGCCGTAGCAGATGCCGAACACCGGCACGTCGAGGTCGAACACCTCCGGATCGAGGCGGGGTGCGTCCTCGGCGTACACCGACGCCGGGCCGCCCGAGAGGATGATCGCGACGGGGTCCTTCGCCTTGATCTCCTCCAGCGGGGCGTCGTGACCGATCACCTCGGAGTAGATCCGGGCCTCACGCACTCTCCGCGCGATCAGCTGCGCGTACTGCGCCCCGAAGTCGACGACGAGAACGGGCCGCGGGCCCTCGAGGAAGTCCTCAGCAGAAGAATCTGTCACCCGGTCGAGTCTAACGGGCGCCACGACGTGAAATACTTCGACACCGACATGACTGCATCTCCCCGCACCCCAGCCCGATCATCGGTTGTGGCCGACCTCACGCAGGTCGCCGTCTTCGCCGCGCTGATCGCCGCCCTCGGCCTGCCGGGGACCATCAACATCGGCACCAGTGGTGTCCCGATCACCTTTCAGACCCTCGGTGTGATCTTGGCCGGCGCGGTGCTCGGACCCCGCAAGGGCACCCTCACGGTGGTGCTGTTCATGGTGCTGGCGATCGCCGGCCTGCCGATCCTCTCCGGTGGCCGCAACGGCCTGACCGCGCTGTCCTCCCCCACGGCCGGGTACTTCGTCGGCTTCCTGCCCGCCGTCGTGGTGATCGGTGTGCTGACCGCGCTCATGCTCGGTGTCGGGCCCCGGCCGCGATATCGCGTCCTGTGGGGCATCGCCATCAACGCGCTGGGTGGCATGGCGGTGATCTACCTGTGCGGCGTCATCGGCCTGGTCGTCCGCACCGACCTGACCGTCTGGGCGGCGATCACCTCCAACGGCCCGTTCCTCGTCGGCGACATCCTCAAGGTGGTGGTGGCCGCGCTCGTCGCCGCGCAGGTCCATCGGGGACGTCCCGGACTCATCGAGCCGTGGCGCCTGCGGCGCGTTCGCGACTGACCCGCCGGCGACCACGTCCATGACCCCACGTCGATGATCGAGTTCCGCAACGTCTCGCACGCCTACGACGACCGCGTCGTACTGCGCGACGTCTCGCTGTCTTTGACCGAGCGCCGTATCGGCATCGTCGGGGCCAACGGCAGCGGCAAGTCGACGCTGGCGCGGATGATCAACGCACTCGTCGTGCCCGGCTCCGGCACGGTGACCGTCGACGGGCTCGATGTCGCGAAGCACAAGCGTGAGGTCAGGCGCCGAGTCGGGTTCATCTTCTCCGACCCCGACCGGCAGATCATCATGCCGACGGTCATCGAGGACATCGAGTTGTCGTTGCGCCGCACCGAACTCGACAAGAAGCAGCGCGCCGCGCGCGCCCGCGAGGTGCTGAGCCGCTTCGGGCTCGTCGAGCACGCCGACCATCCCGCGCAGCGGCTGTCCGGCGGGCAGAAGCAACTCCTCGCGCTCGCCTCGATCTTCGTGACTGACCCGGCGATCATCGTCGCCGACGAGCCGACAACGCTCCTCGACCTCCGGAACACGCGGATGCTGACCGACGTCTTCGCCACGCTCGACGAGCAGCTGATCGTCGTCAGCCACGACCTCGACATCCTCGACGACTTCGACCGGGTACTCGTGATCGAGGACGGCCGTGTGGTCGCCGACGACGAACCCGCCCCGGCCCTGCGGTTCTATCGGGAGTTGATGTCGTGAACGTCCTCGGCGTCTACCGTCCCGGCAACACCGTGCTGCACCGCCTGCCGCCGGGCGTGAAGTTCGTCGCGATGGGTGTCATCATCCTGGTGATGTCGCTGACCGTGCGCACGCTGCCCGCGCTCGGAGCGGCCACCGCCGGGGTCGCGGCGATCTTCGCGCTCGGCGGCATCGGCCCCTTGGAGGCCTGGCGGCAGTTGCGGCCACTCCTGTGGATGCTGGCGTTCATCTTCGCCTTCCAGGTGGTCTTCACCGACTGGCGGCGCGCGGTGGTCGTGTGCGGACTGCTCGCGCTGTCGGTGGCGCTCGCCACCGCCGTCACGCTGACCACCCGCACCACCGACATGCTCGACGCGATCGTCCGAGGCCTGAGCCCCCTCGGTCGGCTGGGCGTCCGGACCGACCTCGTCGCCCTGGCGATGGCGCTGACCATCCGGTCGATCCCGCTGATGGTCGAGGTGGTCCGCGAGGTCGACGAGGCGCGCAAGGCGCGTGGGCTGCGTCCCGGTCCGCGCATCCTGGTGGCGCCCGTGGTGCTCGCGGCGCTGCGTACCGCCGACGGTTTCGCCGACACCCTCACCGCACGCGGCCTCGACTAGCGATCCGTAGAAGTCGTGGACGCCATATCCCGTTGGTTGCTACGAAAGCCGGTTCAGGTCACCAGGGCACGACCTGGTCGAAGGGCGAGGCGGGATCACCGGCCGGTGCCCGCGTTCGGCGAGATCGCGTGCGAGATGTGTTCCCAGCGCACCGCTTCCGCCCGCCAATACCACGGCCATCGGCACGTTTGGTGTCATCGCGCCCCCTGACTCGTGGGACGGACACCACTCGCGAAACGCCCGGACCCCTATGACACAGTCCACAGACACGAACCGACCGCATCCATCAAGAGGATGCGGTCGGTCCCTGTGAGAGTGAACGAGAAGAAAGGGTTCAGGCGGTCGCGCCCTTCGACACCGGCGTGATCGGCAGCCGCAGCGCACCCGGGGCATCGGCCGGGACGACCGGAGACACCGGTTCCGTCGGCTGGATGCGCTGGTAGGCCTCGCCCTGCTCGGGACGCCGGTCCTGCTCACCCTTGTTGGGCCACAACGCGATCGCGCGCTCGGCCTGTGCGCAGATCGTCAGCGACGGGTTCACGCCGAGGTTCGCCGAGACCGACGCGCCGTCGGTGATGTGCAGGGTCGGGTAGTTCCACACGCGGTGGTACGGGTCGATGACGCCGTTGGCCGGATCGTCGGAGATCGCACAGCCGCCCAGGTAGTGGGCGGTCAACGGCATGTTGAAGATGTCACCCCAGGTGCCGCCCGCGATGCCCTTCTTCAGCTTGGCGGCCATCCGGCGGGTTGCCTCGTTGCCCTTGGGAATCCATGTCGGATTGGGTTCGCCGTGGCCCTGCTTGCTGGTGATGAACCGGAACGGACCGAACTTCTTCACGTACGTGGTCAGCGAGTTGTTGTTGTTCTGCATGACCAACGCGATGACGGTGCGCTCGCTCCACCGGTGCACGACGAGCAGCCGCACCAGCAGGAACGGGTTCTTCGCGACCTGCTTGAGGAACTGCGCGAAGCGGTTGCGGCGGGTCCCGCCGTCGGTGAGCAGCGTCTGCAGGTAGGCGATCGCGTTGGAGCCCTTGCCATATCGCACCGGTTCGATGTGTGTGTTGGGTTCCGGGTAGAACGACGAGGTGATCGCGACCCCGCGCGAGTAGTCGTGTTCCGGATCCACCCGCGACCCCATCGCGCCGAGGATCGACTCGGAGTTGGTCCGGGTCAGGCGCCCCATCGCGTCCGAGATGTGCGGCAGCGTGGTGTATTTCGCGTGATGTAGCAGACGCTGGGTGTTGAACGTGCCCGCCGCCAGGATCACCTGGTCGGCGGTGAAGACACGACGCCGGCGGCCGATCGGCCCCCACGCCGACGAGTGATGGGTCCCCACCTCCCACGTGCCGTCGGCACGCTGCACGAGCGAATCGACGGTGGTGCGGTCGATGATCTTCGCGCCGTTGCGTTCGGCGAGCCCGAGGTAGTTCTTCAGCAGCGTGTTCTTGGCGCCGACTCGGCATCCGGTCATGCAGGCGCCGCACTCGGTGCAGGCCGTGCGCGCGGGACCGGCACCGCCGAAGTAGGGGTCGGGCACGGTTTCGCCGGGCTCGCCCTGCAGTCCGGTCTTGGCGCCGAAGAACACACCCACGGGCGTGTGGGTGAAGGTGTCGCCGACGCCCATCTCCTCGGCCACCTGCTTGACGACGAGATCGGAGTCGGTGACCGTCGGGTTGGTGACGACGCCGAGCATCCGGCGGGCCTGGTCGTAGTACGGACTGAGTTCGTCCTCCCAGTCGGTGATGTGGTTCCACTGGGGATCGGTGAAGAACGGCGTCGGCGGCTTGTACAGCGTGTTCGCGTAGTTGAGGGAACCGCCGCCCACGCCCGCGCCGGCCAGGATCATCACGTCCTTGAGGGCGTGGATGCGCTGGATGCCGTACAGGCCGAGCTTGGGCGCCCACAGCCAGCGGTTGAGGCGCCAACTCGTCTTGGCGAACTGCTCGTCCTCGAAGCGTCGGCCTGCCTCGATGACGCCGACGCGGTACCCCTTCTCCACCAGCCGGAGCGCACTCACGCTGCCACCGAACCCGGAGCCGACGATGAGGACGTCGAAATCCGTCGCGCCGCTGGATTGCTTCTTCACACGCATGACGACCATGCTAATGGTCGTTGTCACGTGGGATGACCCAGGTCACCCTAACTCGAGTCGTCGAGGGTCGCCCACACGCTCACGCGCGGACGGACAGCCCCACCTTCTGGAACTCCTTGAGATCGCAGTAACCGGCCTTGGCCATCGCACGACGCAGGGCACCGACGTAGTTGAGCTCGCCGAACGGGTCGTCGGACGGTCCGACGAGCACACGCTCGAGGCTCGGGCGGTCGTCGTCGACGGCGACCTGCAGCAGCGCACCACGCGGGGTGTCCGGGTGCGCGGCGGCCGACGGCCAGTACCAGCCGCGTCCGGGAGCCGAGGCCGAGGCGGCCAGTGGGGTGCCGAGCACCGCGGCGTCGGCACCACAGGCGATCGCCTTGACCAGGTCGCCGGAGGTGTGGATGTCGCCGTCGGCGATGACGTGCACGTAGCGGCCGCCGGTCTCGTCGAGGTAGTCGCGACGGGCCGCGGCGGCATCGGCGATCGCGGTCGCCATCGGCACGCCGATGCCCAGCACCTCGCCGGTGGTGGTGGCGCCGGCCGCCGAGCCGTAACCGACGATCACGCCCGCCGCGCCGGTGCGCATCAGGTGCAGCGCGGTGCGATGGTCGTGGACGCCGCCGGCGATCACCGGGATGTCGAGTTCGGCGATGAACGTCTTGAGGTTCAACGGTTCCCGCTGCGTGCCGTCACCCTGGGCGACGTGCTCGGCGGAGATGATCGTGCCGTGCACGACGAGGATCTCGACACCCGCGGCCAGCAGCGCCGGGGTGAGTTCCTGGGCGTGCTGCGGGCTGACCCGCACCGCGGTGGTGACCCCGGCCTCACGGACCCGGGCGACCGCCTGACCGAGCAGCTCGGGATCGAGCGGGGCCGCGTGCAGCTTCTGCAGGTGACGCACCGCCGCATAAGGGTCCGGATCGTCGGCCGCGACGGCGACGAGCTCGGCGAGCTTGTCCTCGACGTCGCGGTGGCGGGCCCACAGACCCTCGCCGTTGATGACGCCGAGTGCGCCGAGCTTGCCGAGCTCGACCGCCACCGCCGGAGACACCAGGGCGTCGGTCGGGTGACTCAGGATCGGCGACTCGAAGCGGTAGGCATCGATCTGCCAGGCCGTCGAGACGTCCTTGGACGAGCGGGTCCGACGGGACGGGACGATGCTGATGTCGTCCAGCTCGTAGGTCCGTCGGGCCGTCCGGCCCATGCCGATTTCGACGAGATCACGCACCACTGCGCCTTTCTGGGGAGTTCAGCTGCACATCGACCCTACGGCGTCCCCGGTCGAAGCGATCCGCCGGGGAACACCGCGGGAAGGACGTCAGCGGGAATAGTAGTTGGGCGCCTCGGCGGTCAGGGTGATGTCGTGCGGATGCGACTCCTTGAGCCCCGCGGCCGTGATCTGCACGAAGCGGGCCTTGTGCAGGTCGGTGATGGTCGACGACCCGGTGTAGCCCATCGCGGCACGGAGGCCGCCGACGAGCTGGTGGATCACCTGGTTCAGCGGACCGCGGAACGGCACGCGCCCCTCGATGCCCTCGGGGACCAGCTTCTCCTCCTTGAGGACGTCGTCCTGGAAGTAACGGTCCTTGGAGTACGACTTGCCCTGGCCGCGGCCCTGCATCGCGCCGAGCGAGCCCATGCCGCGGTAGCTCTTGTACTGCTTGCCGTTGACGAGGACCAGTTCGCCCGGCGCCTCGGCGGTGCCGGCGAGCAGCGAGCCGAGCATCGCGGTCGACGCACCGGCGGCGAGCGCCTTGGCGATGTCGCCGGAGTACTGCAGGCCGCCGTCGGCGATGACCGGCACACCGGCCTTGTGGCAGACCGCGGCGGCCTCCAGGATCGCGGTGATCTGCGGGGCGCCGACACCGGCGACCACGCGGGTGGTGCAGATCGAGCCGGGTCCGACACCGACCTTGACCGCATCGGCGCCGGCGTCGACGAGCGCCTGTGCGGCCTCACGGGTGGCGACGTTGCCGCCGACCACGTCCACACGGTCGCCGACCTCGGCCTTGAGCTTGGCGACCATGTCGAGCACCAGGCGGTTGTGGGCGTGCGCGGTGTCGACGATGATCACGTCCACCCCGGCGTCCACGAGTGCCATCGCGCGATCCCACTGGGTGGTGCCGGTACCCACGGCCGCGGCGACGAGCAGGCGGCCGTCCGCGTCCTTGGTGGCGTTCGGGTGCTGCTCGGTCTTGACGAAGTCCTTGACGGTGATCAGTCCGGTGAGGCGGCCGTTGCCGTCGACGATCGGCAGCTTCTCGATCTTGTTGCGACGCAGCAGTCCGAGCGCGGCCTCTGCGGAGACGCCCTCCTGAGCGGTGATCAGCGGGGCCTTGGTCATCACCTCGGCGACCGGACGGTTCTGGTCGACCTCGAAACGCATGTCACGGTTGGTGATGATGCCGACGAGTTCACCCTTGTCGTCGACGACGGGCAGACCGGAGATCCGGTACCGCGCGCACATCGCGTCGACCTCGGCGAGGGTGTGGGTCGGCGAACAGGTGACGGGGTCGGTGACCATGCCCGCCTCGGACCGCTTGACGGTCTCGACCTGCGACGCCTGCTCCTCGATCGAGAGGTTGCGGTGCAGCACGCCCATACCGCCGGCGCGCGCCATCGCGATCGCCATGCGAGACTCGGTGACGGTGTCCATCGCGGAACTCACCAGGGGAACCTTGAGGGTCACGTTCCTGGTCACCCGCGACGAGGTGTCCACCTCGCTGGGGATCACGTCCGAAGCAGAGGGCAGCAACAGGACGTCGTCGAAGGTCAGGCCGAGCATCGCGACCTTGCCGGGATCGTCTCCACCGGTACGAACATGCGTCATCGGTCCATCGTATCGACTCCGCCGATGCGGCGACCGTCACACGTCGGTCGAGGCCCCGGTGGGAGAAGTTTTCGGGCGTGGAGTCGGGCCGCGGAGACCCATCGGGTGAACCGGTCCCCATCCGTCGGATCCCTGCCGGACGCCTGCGGCGCAACCCCTCGTGTATCGGCTACCGTGGTGTTGTGCGTGACCACCTGCCACCCGGCCTCCCGCCGGACCCGTTCGCCGACGACCCGAGCGATCCCGCTGCCGCACTCGACAGTGTGGAGCCGGGTATCCCGTTGGACGAGAGCGAGCGGCTGGCGGTCGAGGAGGATCTCGCCGACCTGGCGGTCTACGAAGCATTGCTCGCCCACCGCGGGATCCGCGGACTCGTCGTCATGTGCGACGACTGCCACGAGGACCACTATCACGACTGGGACATGCTCCGGGCGAATCTGATCCAGCTCCTCATCGACGGCACCGTGCGCCCGCACGAGCCCGCCGTCGACCCGAAGCCGGAGCACTACGTCACGTGGGACTACTGCCGCGGCTACGCCGACGCGCGCAACCACTTCGACGAGGGCCGCTGACGGACCCGGACCTCCCGGCCAACCCGATCACCGACGAAAAAGACTGTGCCCGTACCGAATCCGGTACGGGCACAGTTCGTCTGGGGTCTGTCTGATCAGCCGTGACCGCGCTCCGACGCATCGACGCCGGGCGGCGGGGTCCACGGGAAGGCCGGGAACTCGGCCGGGGTCCGGGTGACCGACTTCGTGGTGGTCGGCGCGCTCGGTTCCTGCGCCTCGGGTTCGCTCGGCGGCGCCGATGGGCTCGGCTCCTCGGACGGACTCGGCTCCTCGACCCCGCCGCCGGGTTCCTCCGTCGACGGGGTGGTGCTCGACGCCCCCTCCGACGGCGATGGCTGCGAACCCTGGATGCGGAGATCCGGGCCGGTGGGGCCACCACCCGGCCGGGTCGCCTCCGGGGCGGAGGCCCCGGCGCTGCGCTGCGTGGTGGACATGCCTGCGCCGATGCGGAGACGGTTCACCCACTGACCCATCTCCTCGCGCGTTCCCTTGTCGCGCATCGGGCCCATCTTCTCCTCGGCCTTCGCGATGTAGGCCGCGGCTGCCGAGGTGTCCCCGTTGGCGATGGCCGCCTCGGCGCGCTCGAGGTTGTTGCGGACGTCGTAGGCCGCCTGGGTCTCCGATGCCTGCTCGGCGAACACCACCTGCTTGACGCCCCACAGCGGGTCGCCCGGCTGGGAGCCCTCGGACAGGACGGTGAGACCGGCTGCGGCGACGATGACGATCGCCGCGGCGCCCGACACGACGCGCAGGTGGCGAACCACGCGACGGCCCTTGCTCGCGCGCTCGGTGTGGGCGATGGCCCGCTCGACGTCCTCGACGGACACCAGCGGGGCCGCCGGCGCGGCGACGACCTCGTTGCGCCAGCCCGACAGCAGCTCGGCGAGCTCGTATTCGGTGGCGTCACGGGTGGGGACGGGCACATCGCGCGAGAGCGCGTCGATGAAGTTCTCGTCGAAACCGACCTCGGCGAGGTCCAGCGAGTCGGCGTCGGTGGGGTCGACGCCCGCAGGGTCGGCCGACCCGCCGATCCAGTGGACATCGGGCCGGTTCGGGTCCGGCCGCTGTGCCCCGGACTCACGGTTGGTCAATGGTTCTCCCGGCTTGTCGAGCTGCTCACGCCCGTGGATCGAGCGACGGCGGCGCCAGTCCGACTCTCCGTTCACCTCTGACCCCCTGCTCGCTTCAGCTCATCCTTCAACTTCGCCAGTGCCCGGTGCTGGGCGACGCGCACGGCTCCCGCCGTGCTCCCGATCATCTGGGCCGTCTCCTCGGCCGACATCCCCACGACCAGACGCAGGACCAGGACCTCGCGCTGTCTCTCGGGAAGGATCTCGAGCAGTGCGCGCATCCGCCGGCTGCTGTCGGCATCGAGCGCGGACTGCTCGGGGCCGCCCGTCACCAGACCCACCTCGGGTACCTCGTCGACCGGGTCGGCCTTCACCCGCGCAGCCACTCGCATGGCGTCTGCCACCTTGTGCGAGGTGATGCCGTAGACGAAGGCCATGAAGGGTTTGCCCTGGTCCCGATAACGGGGCAGCGCGGTCATGACCGCCATCAAAGCCTCCTGCGCGATGTCGTCCGCGGAGAACAGGTGTCGTTCTCCCACTCCGATTCGCCCTCGGCAATAGCGCAGGATCGGCTCCTGCACGCTTTCGAGGACTGCGGTGAGAGCTGCACGATCACCCTGGCCCGCGGCCCGGACAGCGTCGTCCAACTCACCACCTGTCAGCTTCATCGCGTGTAGGAATCCCCGTGTTACAGATCGGTTGACCAGCGTGCGCCGGTCCTGTTGACGGGCCCCCACGCCCACTGACGTCGACGCCGACGCCGCCGAGGCAGACCCTCAAACACCTTAGCCATGACCCCCCGACTCCAACGCCATGCCCTTGCAGATGAGCGTGGCGCGCAGATGCCCGTACCTCTTTTCTTCCTCCGCCGAGACGTCCCCGAGCCCGGTCAGCAGCGCCCACGCCGCCCATTCGAGCGGCAACAACCCTTCCTGAGCTGCGACGACGAGGACGCCACGAGCACCGGCCACGGCCTCGTCCCGACGTCCCGAGGCAGCTGTGGCCGCCGCCAGGATCAGTTCGGTCTTCGTGCGATGCCGTACCGGGACCCCGGACGTGTCCATCAGTCGACGGACGAGCCGCGCACCCGCTTCCGCATGTTCGAGCCCGGCGCTCACGTCCCCGGAATACAGACCGAGTTCGGCACTCACCCACTCCCAGCGAAGACGGCAGCGGCTGAACGTGAGCCAATCCACGTCACCGCCCGCACTGCGTTCCACGTCGGCGGAGCCGATGCGTTCCACGTCGGCGGAGCCGATGCGTTCCACGTCGGCGGAGCCGGTGTCGGGGCGCTCGATGCCGAGCAGCGCCCGCGCCCGTGCCAGCAACCGGGACGACGCCCCGAACCGCAACAGCCCGAGATTGTCGGCCGCGAGCCCGACGAGCGCGTCGGCGGCCGCAGCCCGCGTCAGGTCCACCGCATCCCGGCCCCCGCACGGACGGGCGCCGGCGACCGCCGCCAGCGCCTGCCCGTCGACCCCGAGTGCCCGGTCGTGCCGTCCGCCCTGGCGAAGCAGGGACGCACGGGTGCTCAGGCACAGGGAGAGGATCGCGGCGTCGTCGTCCCCGGGCGCCCCGGCGCCGTGTACCCCGGGCGCCCCGGCGCCGTGTACCGCTCGGACCCCGGCGACGATCCCGTCCAGGGCGGTGAGTGCGACGGCGTAGTCACCGCGTCCACCCGTCGCCACGGCGGCTTCCCACGCCGCCAGTCGTTCGCAGAGCACATCGCGTCGCGGTCCGGAAGGGGTTCGACACCCCTCGAAAGTGTCGTTGATCACTGATTCTTTTTCGGTTTGCATGAATTTAACGAATGATTCCCAACGTTAATCCTGAGACAAGATCACCGGCAGATAATGAGCAGATTTCCTCGGTGTTAACCGTTGACAAGTCCGTTCCGCTGCCGTTTACTTACTCGCCTGCGCCGCCCGAGCACTGGGATTACACATCTCCCCTGGTCAGACGCGTGCAATCCCTCGGAGTAAAGGCCGTTGCGCGCCGCACGAGCCCCTGTGCTAGTGGCTCCCGACCCCCTAACCTCCCGTTAACATCGGCGAGACTTTTGGCCGGTCACCGGGCGTTTTGAACGGTATTGACTGCATTTCTCAGGCCCGCTTAATGTGAGGCCACGCGTTGCAGGAATCGACGTTCACCACCGGCGAACCCGGTGCGGCCCTAGACAAGGAGTAGCTGCCATGCCTCAGCCAAACCACCTCCCCGGCCCCAATGCAGACGTCTGGGACTGGCAGATGCACGGACTCTGCCGCGGAGTCGACTCGTCGATGTTCTTCCATCCTGACGGAGAACGTGGCCGGGCGCGCGCCCAGCGCGAGCGCCGTGCGAAAGAGATGTGCCACCAGTGCCCGGTGATCGCCCAGTGCCGCGAGCACGCACTGGCCGTGGCCGAGCCCTACGGCATCTGGGGCGGACTCTCCGAGTCCGAGCGGAGCATGCTGATGAAGCGCGGCGTCGGGCGCCGCATGGCGAGCTGAGCAGCGCAGGACCCTCGAGACCCACCGCGAGATCACCAAGGAGCCGCGCATCCCCCGGGATGCGCGGCTCCTTCGCGTCGCGGCCGGTCCGCCGGCGTGGAGCGCTCGCCACACGAGGTTTCACGGCCCCGAACAGCAAACCGGTTGCCACCCACGCGAGCTGGGTGACAACCGGTTCGTCAGCTGTCCGAGGTCGGACCCGGGTCAGTGCGCGTGACCATGTCCGGCGTGGGCGCCGGCGGGCTCCTCTTCGGGCTTGTCGGTGATCGCGGTCTCGGTGGTCAGGACCATCCGGGCGACCGAGGCGGCGTTGACGACCGCCGAGCGGGTCACCTTGACCGGGTCGATGACGCCGTCGGCCACGAGATCGCCGTAGGTGAGGGTCGCGGCGTTGAAGCCCTGGCCCTTCTCCGCGTCGGCGACCTGCTGCACGACCACGGCGCCGTCGAGGCCGGCGTTGGTGGCGATCCAGTACAGCGGGGCCTTGGCGGCCTCACGGACCACACGCACACCGAGCGCCTCGTCGCCGTCGAGCGAGTCGGCGAGCTCGTCGAGGACCTTGGCGGCCTGGACGATGGCCGAACCGCCACCGGGGATGATGCCCTCTTCGACCGCGGCCTTGGCTGCGGCGACCGCGTCCTCGACGCGGTGCTTGCGCTCCTTGAGCTCGGTCTCGGTGGCCGCACCCACGCGGATCACCGCGACACCGCCGGCCAGCTTGGCCAGGCGCTCGCCGAGCTTCTCACGGTCCCAGTCGGAGTCGGACTGCTCGATCTCGCGACGGATCTGCGCGGCACGCGCGGCAATGTCCTCCTTGGTGCCCGCACCCTCGACGATCGTGGTGGAGTCCTTGGTGACGACGACGCGACGCGCCTTGCCGAGCATGTCGAGACCGACGCTCGACAGGGTGACGCCGATGTCGCTGGAGATCACGGTGCCACCGGTGACGACCGCGAGGTCCTGCATGAAGGCCTTGCGGCGGTCACCGAAGAACGGCGACTTGACCGCAACGGCCTTGAGGGTCTTGCGGATCGCGTTGACCACGAGGGTCGACAGCGGCTCGCCCTCGACGTCCTCGGCGATGACGACCAGCGGCTTGCCCGACTCGACGACCTTCTCCAGGACCGGAAGGAAGTCGGGGAGCGACGTGATCTTGTCGCGGTACAGCAGGATGTAGGCGTCCTCGAGGACGGCTTCCTGGGCGTCGACGTCGGTCACGAAGTACGGCGACAGGTAGCCCTTGTCGAACTGGACGCCCTCGGTGACCTCGAGTTCGGTGTGTAGACCCGATCCCTCTTCCACCGTGACGACGCCGTCGGCGCCGACCGCGGTCATCGCCTTGCCGACCATCTCGCCGATCTCCTCGTCACGCGAGGAGACGGTGGCGATCTGGGCGATGCCCTGTTCGCCGTCGACCGGGGTCGCGGCCGCCAGCAGGGCCTCACTCAGCGCGTCGGCCGCCTTGCTGATGCCGGCGCCCAGCGCCATCGGGTTGGCGCCCGCGGCGACGTTGCGCAGGCCGGCCTTGACGAGGGCCTGGGCGAGCACGGTCGCGGTGGTGGTGCCGTCGCCGGCGACGTCGTTGGTCTTGGTGGCGACCGACTTCACCAGCTGCGCACCGAGGTTCTCGAACGGATCCTCGAGGTCGATGTCACGCGCGATGGTCACACCGTCGTTGGTGACGCTCGGTCCGCCGAAAGCCTTGGCCAGCACCACGTGCCGACCGCGCGGGCCCAGGGTGACCTTGACGGTGTCGGCGAGCTGGTCGATGCCCCGCTCGAGCGCCCGTCGCGCTACTTCGTCGAATTCAATCTGCTTGGCCATGAATCTCTTTCTTCACTGAGTAGGTCTTCACGGGAGCCGCCCGTCGGTCAACGGCGACCGCCCCGGAACCCCTGCACGGGGAGCCGGGGCGGCGCGTCGAACGTCGAGCGACTCGCGGGGAAAATCCCTCGCCCGAGTCTTACTTGCCGACGACGGCGAGCACGTCGCGCGCCGACAGGATCAGGTACTCCTCGCCGTTGTACTTGATCTCGGTGCCGCCGTACTTGCTGTAGATGACGGTGTCGCCTTCCTTGACGTCAACCGGAATGCGATTGCCCTGCTCGGTGACCCGACCCTCGCCGACGGCGATGACGGTGCCCTCCTGCGGCTTCTCCTTGGCGGAGTCCGGGATGACCAGGCCCGAGGCGGTGGTCGTCTCGGCCTCGACGGCCTGCACCAGGATCTTGTCCTCAAGCGGCTTGATGTTCACGCTCGCCACGATGTGAGTCCTCAACTTTCGTACTGAGAAAGAATCTGCACGTTCATGGCCCTGGGACAAAACCTCGTCGTCGCGGGTGTCCGAGGCTTCACTCAGTGCCAACTAGCACTCTATACATGAGAGTGCCAGCACTCAAGGGAGGTGGGTGCGAAATGCCCGAGTTTCGCCCGAGGCGATCGCTGCCCGGCGCTCCGCGCACTTGTTCCGGGCTTCAGAGCTGGCTGACCCGGACCGACATCGCCGGATCGGAGGCGACCGTCAGCGGTGACGGCGCGGCGCCGCCGGCGATCACGTGAGCGCCCAGGGTCGCGATCATCGCACCGTTGTCGGTGCACAACCGCGGCTTGGGCACCCGCAGGGTGATACCCGCTGCCGCGCACCGCTCCTCGGCCAACGACCGGATGCGCGAGTTGGCGGTGGCGCCGCCACCGAGCACCAGGGTGTTCACGCCCAGGTCCTCGCACGCGCGGACGGCCTTCATGGTGAGCACGTCGGCGACGGCCTCCTGGAACGACGCGGCGACGTCGGCGACCGGGACCGGGACGCCGTCGCGCTCGCACTTCTCGACGTAGCGCGCGACCGCGGTCTTGAGTCCGCTGAACGAGAAGTCGTGGCGGGCGTCGCGGGGGCCGGTCATGCCACGCGGGAACGTGATGGCGTTCGGGTCGCCGTCGCGGGCCGCGCGGTCGAGGGCCGGGCCGCCCGGGAATCCGAGGTCGAGCAGGCGGGCCACCTTGTCGAAGGCCTCCCCCGCCGCGTCGTCGACGGTCGTGCCGAGTTCGACGATGGGCAGCGCGAGATCCTTCACGTGCAACAGATGTGTGTGTCCGCCCGACACGAGCAGCGCGACGCACTCGGGCATCGGACCGTGCTCGAGGGTGTCCACCGCGACGTGCCCACCGAGGTGGTTCATCGCGTACAGCGGCACATCCCACGCCAGGGAGTAGGCCTTCGCGGCGGCCACGCCCACGAGCAACGCACCCGCCAGGCCCGGTCCGATGGTCACCGCGATCGCGTCGGGCCGGTCGATGCCGGCGGCCTCCCGCGCGCGGCGCATCGTCGGCACGATCGCCTCGAGGTGCGCGCGCGAGGCGATCTCGGGGACGACGCCACCGAAGCGGGCGTGTTCGTCGACGCTACTGGCGACCTCGTCGGCGAGCAGCGTGGCGTATCCGGGTTCGTCCCCGTCGCCGGGTGTCCAGCGCACGATCCCGACGCCCGTCTCGTCGCAGGAACTCTCGATGCCCATGACGATCACGCCGGGCCCTCCTCCGGTTCGATCGGCCGTCCGGATCTCGGCGCCCGCAGCATGGTGTAGGCGTCCGCGCCGGACGGTTGGTAGTAGCCGCGACGCAGGCCGACGGTGGTGAAGCCGTGCTTCGAGTACAGCGCGATCGCGGGGTCGTTGTCGGTGCGGACCTCGAGGTAGACCGGGGCGTCGATCTCGTCGGCGACCGCGAGCATCGCCTCCAGCAGGGCCTTGCCGATGCCCTTGCCCTGATGGCGCGGATCGACCGAGATGGTGTGGATCTCGCACTCGTAGGCGTCGGGCCGGCCGAGCGTGGAGATGCCCGCGTAACCGATGATCTCGCCGCCGGGCCTCTCCCGGGCCGCGAAGTAGGTGTTGTACGGCGCGTTGAGCTCGGCCCGGAACGCCGACGCCGGCCACGGTGAGTCGTCGCCGTAGATCACCTTCTCCAGCATCGCGCAGCGCGGGACGTCGGCGTAGGTGAGCGCGTCGATGATCAGTTCGGGCGCCGTCATGTCGCCGCCCCGAGGGTCCTTGCTTCGTCGGTCCCGGCCTTCGCAGTGCCGGCCTTCTCGGCCGCCTGCTGCGCCTTCCGCGCCTTCAGTTCCTTCTGTTCCACGGCATCGGGGCGGCGCAGGTACAGCGCGACCAGCGGTTCGGGCGTCTCGCCCGCCACGATCCGGCCGGCGGCCGCGGTGGCGAGGCCGCGCGGTGTCGGCACCGTGACCTCGGGATCCGCCCCGGTCCAGCCGACGAGTCGCAGGTGCGATGCCGAACCTGCGGCGATCGGGTACGTTCCCGCCCCGATGTCGGCGGCGAGCTCTTCGGCGACCGCCGCGGGCGCGGTGACCTGCGGCCCCCTGGTGCGCCGCCCGTCGCGGTAGGTCGCCCAGTACACCTCGCGGCGCCGGGCGTCGGTGACGACGAGGACGCCTGCGCCATCGGGTGCGGCGTCGAGGGCGAGCGCATCCAGCGAACACACCCCGTAGGCGGGCAGTCCGAGTGCGTCGGCGAATGCCGCGCCGGTCGCCATGCCGACCCGCAGGCCGGTGAACGGGCCGGGACCGCATCCGACGACGACCGCGTCGAGCGCGTCCCGGGACACCCCCGCCTCGGCGAGGCACTCGGCGACGAGGGTGGTCAGCAGTTCGGCGTGGCGACGATGATCGGCGACCGCGCGTTCGGCGAGAGCGGTTGTGTCGCCGAAGGATTCACCGGCCACACGGACGATGCCGGTGACCACGGAGTCGGTGGCGGTGTCGATGGCGAGAACCGTCCGGGGGACGGCGATGCCCCCGGCGGCGTTCGGATCTCCGGTACTCATTCCTCGCTCACCCATTCCCATTCCGCGTGACGCACATCGGTGTCCGGATCACGTCGCAGACGCACGACGAGATACCGCTGCGCCAGCCGTTCGGCCACACCTTCACCCCATTCGACCACGACGACCGCGTCCTCGAGCTCGGTGTCGAGGTCGAGCGCGTCGAGTTCGTCGAGGACGGCGCGCGTCGGCGTTCCGTCGTCGTCCATCTCGTGCAGGCCCAGACGGTAGGCGTCGACGTGGACCATCGCGAGGCCACCGGGCCGGCCGGGACGGTGCTCGCGCGCGATGATGAACGTCGGCGAGGTGACCCTGCCCTCGATGCCCAGCCCCCGGCCGATGCCGCGGGCCAGCGCGGTCTTACCGGCCCCCAGCGGGCCGTCGAGGATGACGAGGTCACCGGCCGCGAGAGTGGTGGCGAGCTCGGCGCCGAACTCCTCGGTGTCGGCGACCTCGGGGAGCTCGCGCGTCCCCGTACGGTCGGTGATCGGGCTGGATGTGGCCCCCGTGTCGCTCATGCGCGCTTCCGATTCCACCAGCGCCGGCGCGGCCGGGGCGCCGCGACGCGGGCCCGGTCGACGAGGTCCACGATCGCGTCGGAGACCAGGCGCGGTTCCTCCATCTGCACCATGTGTCCGGCTCCTTTGACGACGACGAGCCGCGAGTCCGGCCCGAGTTGCGAGTACATCCGCACCGAGTTCGGCAGCGGGGTCAGACGGTCCTTGTCGCCGCACACGACGGTCGTCGGCACCTGCGCCAGCACCGGCAGCGCGGTCGACTCGTCGTGGATCTCCAACGCGTGGAGGAAGTTCACGATCGTCTCGATCGGGGTGCTCTGGATCATCTTCTCCACCGCGCTGCCGAGCGCCGGGCTGAAGAAGGTCGGTCCGAAGCTGGCCGCGACGAGGACGGGTTCGAGTGCCGAGCGGGTCAGGCCGCGGCCGGCCTGCACGAGGCGCGTTGCGCGACGGACGCTCAGCCGGAACGCGTCGACGATCGGATTCCCCAGTCCCTCACCCAGTCCCGCCTCGGTGATGCCGCGGGCGGCGGTCGCGACGAGACCCACGCCGGCCACCGGACCGCCGGCCGAGAACAGCGCGGGGTGGCGCCGTGCGAGTCCCATCAGGGTCATCCCGCCCATCGAATGCCCCACCAGCACAACGCGTCCGGTGGGCGCGGTGGACCGGATCACCGCCGCCGCGTCGTCGGCGAGCTGCGCGATGGTGCAGGTCTCGGCCGACGCGGCGTCGCTGCGGCCGTGGCCGCGGTGATCGTAGAAGACGAATCGGTAATCGCGATCGGCCCACTCCTCGGCGAGCTGCTGCCACTGGAAATGCCAGCCGGCCATCCGCAACGAGAAGCCGTGCACGAAGACGAGGGTCAGCTCGGGTTCCGCACCCTGTGCGACGTCGCCGAGGTCGAGGGTGCGCACCGCGAGTCGGAGGCCGTCGTCGGTGGTGACGGTGCTCGCCGGGAGGCCGTAGATCGCGGTGAGGTCGACCCCGGCGTGGGGGTCGGGCCGGCCCACGGCGCTCTTGCGGGCGGCGTTACGGGCGGCGCCGATCGCCGCCCGCCCCCCGAGCGCCGCGACACCGGCGACACCGGCCAGCAGGCCGGCGCGTTCGGACCTTTCCACCGCGCTCACCCCACTCATGTCTGGTTCACCGTCCCGCCGCGTCGTCGGGCGTCGGTGCGTTCACGTACTGCCGCACGACGCGGTTGCCGATCTGGGAGACGATCTCGTAGTCGATGGTGCCGATCGCATCCGCCCAGTCCTTGGCGGTCGGGCCGCCGTGCCGGCCGGTGCCGAACAGCTCGACCTCGTCCCCCTCGCTCACCCCGCCGCCATCGGGCCCCAGATCGATGACCAGCTGGTCCATGCAGATCCGGCCGATGCTGTCGAAGAGACGCTCACCGATGCGGACCCGCAACCGGCCCGACAGCAGCCGCGGCACGCCGTCGGCGTATCCGGCGGGCACCACCGCGACGACGGTGTCGCGGGGGGCGATCCAGGTCTGACTGTAGGAGACCCCTTGCCCCGCCGCCACGTTCTTGACCAGCGCCACACGCGCCGACAGAGTCATGGCCGGGACGAGCCCGAAGTCGCCGCGCTCGGGCACCGGCGTGCGTCCGTACATCGCGATGCCGGGCCGGATCATGTCCCGGGCCAGGTCGGGACGGGTCAGCGCCGCAGGCGAGTTCGCCATGTGCACCACCTCGGGCGCCGCCCCCAGGCGGGTGAGGTCGGCCACCGCGGCGTCGAGGCGGGCGGCCTGCTCGCTGTTGAGCGGATGGTCGGGTTCGTCGCCGCGCGCGAGGTGGCACATCACGCCGCGCAGCACCACCACGCCCTCGGCGTGCACCTTGGCGATCTTCTCGGCGAAGTCGTCCCACTCATCGACCGCGACGCCGCTGCGGTTGAGGCCGGTGTCGACCTTCACCGTCACACTCGCCTGCACGCCCGAGCGGCGCGCGGCGGCCACGACGGCGTCGAGCTGTGCGGACGACGACAGCGCGACCTCGATGTTCTGCGCGACCGCGGCGCCGAAGTCCGCACCCGGCGTGTGCAACCAGGCGGTGATCGGCGCGTCGATGCCGGCGGCGCGGAGCGCGAGGGCCTCGGTGATGTGCGCCACGCCCAGCTCCGCCGCACCCGCCGCGAGGGCGGCCCGGGCCACCGGCACGGCTCCATGGCCGTAGGCGTCGGCCTTCACGACCGCCATCACGGCGGCGTCGGAGGCGTCCCGCAGGACGTCGAGGTTGTGGGCGATCGCGCCGAGATCGACGGTCGCGGTGAGCGCAGGTGAGGTCATCGCCGACCATTCTCCCAGATCGGCGTGAGCGAATTGGCTCACACTCGACCACGGGCGGCGGTGACCAGGCGGTTTCGCGTGTCCGGACATGAGTAATCACACCGATGCGCCCCGCCCGGCGGCCCGGTTGGATGAAACCCGACCCTGCCACCCTCCGAGAGCCGAGGCATCCGACATCATGAATCCCGCCATGACCCACGATCCCGCGCCACCCCGCCCCGGATTCGCGGACGACTTCACCCCGGTGGACACCGCCCTGCAGCACGTCGTGGACACCGGGAAGCCGAGGTCCGGTCTCCGCTTCTCGCTGTTGGCGTGGGCATCCGACGTGATCGCGTGGTTGTCGCTGGTGGCGAGCGCGGTCTGCGCATTCGTGACCGTCCTGGCCCTGCTGGCCGAGGACACCGACGCCGCCACCGCGTGTCTCGTCGCCGCCATCGTCCTCTACCTGGTGGGCGTCACCGCGACCGTGGCCGCCGCGGTCTGCCTGGTCGTCTCGTTCCTCCGGCGCCGGCGGGACGGATCGACTCGCCGGGCCGGCCCGGTCCTGGACCTCGTCGCGCTGACCCTCGCCACCGCGATCAGCGTGGCGGCCTGCCTCTGGCCGGTGCTGCTGGTCCTCTGACCGACCGCCGCGACCCGCCGAACCGCCGTGCCGCGTCGAACCGAGACCGTCAGACGAGTTCGGCGCTGTCCCGGCGGTAGGCGGCGCCCGGGTGGGTGGCGGCCAGATGAGGACCGGCGCCACCGAGTCGCTCGCGCAGCGTGCCCGCCTCTGGCGCGGCGCCGATGTGCCCCCGCGCCGTGAGCTCCGGCATCACCAGGTCGAGGAAGCTGTCGAACGTGCCGGTGTGGTCGGGCTGTACCAGGAAGCCGTCGGCCCCGGTGAACTCGATCGTCTCCTCGGCGGCGTCGACGACCTGCTGCGGATCACCGATGAACGGGGTGCCCATGACGCTGTTGGCCTGGAACTCCTCGAGGATCTGACGCACCGTCGGCGCACCGGGGCCGAGGAATCGCTCGACATTGGTCCGGCCGGTCTGGGTCTGCGCGGCAGCCGGATCCAGGGGCTTGTCCGGGTCCATCGTGGTGAGATCGAGGCCGGTGAAGAAGGCGTATGCCACGGCGGCGTCGGCGAGTGTTCGGGTGGCGAGGGTGCGCTCCCGGATCCGACGTGCCGCGGTCTCGGTCTCGGCGACGATGAACGTGCCCGCGACGAGGCAACGGATCCCGGCGGGATCACGCCCGTGATCCTCGGCGCGCCGGCGGATGTCGGCGATCTGGGATCTGAGTGCCTCCGGTTCGGCGGAGAGGAAGACCGCCTCGGCGTAACGTGCCGCGAGATCCCGGCCCGGGGCCGACGCACCCGCCTGGAAGAGCACCGGGGTGCGTTGCGGCCCGGGCGGCACCGTCAGGATCCCGTTCGCGGCGAAATGCGGTCCGCGGTGCTCGATCTCGCGGACGTGTTCCGGATCCGCGTAGATCCCGGCGGCGCGGTCGACGACGTAGCCGCTCTCGTCCCAGCATCCTTCCCACAGCTTGAGACAGAGATCCACGTGGTCGGCGGCGATCTCGTATCGGAGGTCGTGCTCGACGAGCGGCCTGCCGAACAGCCGCGCCGAGGCGTTCTGCCCGGCGCCGGTGACCACGTTCCATCCGATGCGCCCGCGGGTCAGATGGTCGAGGGTGGCCATCTTGCGTGCGACCATCGGCGGAGCCTCCACCTGGGTCGACAGGGTCGTGACCAGTCCGAGCCGGTCGGTGACCGCCGCCAGCGCCGAGAGCAGCATGGTCGGGTCGGCCTTGGGGAACTGGATGGCGCCGCGCAGCGCGGCAGGCGGGATGCCGCCGGACAGGACGGGGTACCCGTAGTCGTCGGCGAAGAACAGGAAGTCCACGCCGGCCCGGTCGCAGCGCCGCGCCATCTCCAGCCAGTGTCCGAGATCGAGGAAGTCCGTGGACGTGTTGTCCGGCAGCTTCCAGGAGCCCATCAGGCCCGCGCACTGGAACATCCCGATCCGCCACCGCTGCGTCATGTACGTACTCCCTCGCCGATCCGACGAGCGACACTATGCCGCGCAGGTGTTTCGCGACGATTACGTCCGTGCGAAACGCACGATGCCGTCGCTACGTCGACGACCGGAGTCGGCGAATCGAATCAGAAACCGCAGCAAGCAGATTCGAGGCCCCGATCGGCGCCCCCCGGCTCGCCAGTGCCGCGGCGCGCGCGTGGACGCGGGCCGCGTACGCACCGGCCCGCTGAGGCGGGAGCCCCGCCGCGAGCAGCGAGCCGGCGATGCCGGAGAGCACGTCACCGGCTCCGGCCGTGGCCGCCCACGACGAGCCCGCATCGTTTCCGGCGACCGTTCCGGACGGATCGGCGATCAGCGTGATGCGCCCCTTGAGCAACACCGTGACATTCCATTTCGCGGCGAGGCCGGCGACGGCGGACAGCCGGTCGGCGGTGACCTCGGCGCCGGTCAGCCGGGCGAACTCCCCCGCGTGCGGGGTCAGCAGGGTCGGCGCTTCGCGCCCGGCGACCAGCTCGGGCCGGCGGGCGACGATGGTGAGCGCGTCGGCGTCGACGAGCACCGGCAGGTCGGAGTCGAGCACGGCGCGCAGCGTCGCCTCCGCGGCGTCGTCGGTGCCCATGCCGGGCCCGACCGTCCAGGCCTGCACCCGCCCGGCCTCGGCGAGATCCGGGACGGCGACGACCTCCGGGAAATGCGAGACCACCTCGGCGTGCGCCGATCCGACGTAGCGGGTCATGCCCGAGGTCGCGGCGACCGCCGCCCCCGACGCCAGGATCGCGGCGCCGGGATACCGGTGCGATCCGGCGATGATGCCGACCACGCCCTGCGTGTACTTGTCGTCGGCGGGACCCGGTGTCGGCCAGTCGATCTCGTCGTCAGAATACGAGAAGAGCCGCGGCACAACGCGTTCGGCCGGGTCGGGGATGCCGATGTCGACGACGGTGACCCGCCCGCAGCGCGGAGCCGCGAGCAGGTGGACGCGCCGCGGATGCCCGAACGTGACGGTGATGTCGGCGCGCACCGACGGGTCATGGACCTCACCGGTGTCGCAGTCCACCCCGGACGGAAGGTCGACGGCGACCACCGTGGTGTCGGGGTCGAGCCGCGCGAACACCGCGGCCGCGCCGGGCCGCAGCGGTCCCCTGCCCCCGATCCCGACGACACCGTCGATGACGATGTCGAGGCCGGCGGGCAGCCCGTCGTCCACGTGGCCGCCGGCGGCCCGGAACGCGCGCAGTCCGGCGGGGTGTGCCTTGTCCGGGGCGAGCAGCACCGCGTGGGCGGCGACCCCGCGCCGGGCGAGTTCGGCCCCGGCGAACAGCGCGTCCCCGCCGTTGTCGCCGGCCCCGACGACCACGCCCACACGTCGTCCGTAGACGCCGCCGGTCCGTGCGAGTTCGGCGGCGACGGCCTGCGCGACACCGTGCGACGCGCGCCGCATCAGCGTCCCGTCGGCCAGCAGATCACCCGACGCCCGTTCGGCTGCGCGGACCTCGTCGGCGGTCAGGTACTGCGTCGGCATGGGACTCCCTACTCGACGGTCACCGACTTGGCAAGGTTGCGGGGCTTGTCGACGTCGTAACCGCGGGCCTGCGCCACGCTGGCCGCGAACACCTGCAACGGCACTGTGGACACCAGCGGCTGCAGCAGGGTCGGGGTCTTCGGGATCGGGATGAAGTCGTCGGCGACGGCACGTGCGGCGTCGTCGTCGGACTCGGCGATCACGATCGTGCGGGCGCCGCGGGCCTGGATCTCCCGGATGTTGCTGACCATCTTCGAGTGCAGCACCGCACGGCCGTCCGGGGAGGGCATGACGGTGATGACCGGCAGCCCGTCCTCGATGAGCGCGATCGGCCCGTGCTTGAGCTCGCCGGCGGCGAAACCCTCGGCGTGCATGTATGCCAACTCCTTGAGCTTGAGCGCACCCTCGAGCGCCACCGGGTAGCCGACGTGGCGGCCGATGAACAGGACGGTGTTGTGCTGCGCCAGCGAGCGGGCGAGTTCGCGCACCGGCCCCATGGTCTCGAGGACCTCGGCGACCGAGTCGGCCATTCTCTCGATGGCCTCGAACTCGCGCACGACCTCGTCGGAGTACTTGGTGCCGCGGGCCTGCGCGAGCGCCAGGCCCACCAGGTAGGCGGCGACGATCTGCGCGAGGAAGCACTTGGTCGACGCGACGCCGATCTCCGGCCCGGCGTGGGTGTAGAGCACCGCGTCGGATTCGCGCGGGATCTGCGCGCCGTTGGTGTTGCAGATCGCGAGCACGCGCGCCTTCTGATCCTTGGCGTGGCGGACGGCCTCGAGGGTGTCGGCGGTCTCACCCGACTGGGAGATGGCCAGCACCAGCGTCGAACGGTCCAGGACCGGGTCGCGGTAGCGGAACTCGCTGGCCAGCTCGATCTCGACCGGCAGGCGCGTCCAGTGCTCGATCGCGTACTTGGCGAGGAGACCGGCGTGGTAGGCGGTACCACAGGCGACGACGAACACCTTGTCGACGTCGCGGAGGTCGTCGTCGGTCAGGCGCTGCTCGTCGAGGACGATTCGACCGTCCTGCAGGTGGCCCAGCAGGGTGTCGGCGATCGCGCGCGGCTGCTCGGCGATCTCCTTGAGCATGAAGAAGTCGTAGCCGCCCTTCTCGGCGGCCGCGAGATCCCAGTCGATGTGGAACGGCTTGCCGGGGCGCTCGTTCCGGTCGAAGTCGGTGATCGTGTACGAGTCGGCGGTGATGACGACGACCTCGTCCTGACCGAGTTCCACCGCCTCACGGGTGTGCTCGATGAAGGCCGTCACGTCGGATGCGACGAACATCTCCTCCTGCCCGACGCCCACGACCAGCGGCGTCGACCGGCGGGCGGCGACGATGGTGTCCGGGTGGTCGGCGTGGGTGAAGACCAGCGTGAACGCTCCCTCGAGGCGGCGCAGCGCGGCGTAGGCGCTGCCCACGAAGTCACCGGCGGTCGGGCCGAGCGCGTAGTACTTCGACACGAGGTGGACCGCGGTCTCGGTGTCGGTCTCGGAGCCGAACTCGACGCCGTCCTCCTCGAGCTCCGCGCGCAGCTCGGCGTAGTTCTCGATGATGCCGTTGTGGACGACCGCGATCTTGCCGTCGCTGCTGGCGTGCGGGTGGGCGTTCTTGTCCGTCGGCTTGCCGTGGGTGGCCCAGCGCGTGTGCCCCATGCCCGTGGTGCCCGACAGCGCCTCGCGCCCGACCGTTGCGATCTGCTTCTCGAGGTTCTCCATGCGGAGAGCCTTCTTCTGGATCGCGGTGTTTCCCGCACCGTCGAGAATCGCGACCCCTGCCGAGTCGTACCCGCGGTACTCCATCCGTCGCAATGCCTCGACGACGATGTCCAGGGCATCGCGGCGCCCCACGTATCCCACGATTCCACACATAGTCAGTCAGCGTACCTGCGTGCGAACCGGACGACGCGCCCGCTCACGGCCGTCGACGTGTCCGCTGTCGCGGACCTCATTCGATGGTGTCGGGGACCACCGCGTTCGGGGCACCGGAGGGCACCGGCGAGCCCGCCCGGCGACGCTTGCGGTCCTTCGCGCCGAGCAGCTTCGCGATCCGGTCCTGGGCCTCCGGCGGGTTGTCCGGGTCGACCGGCGGGACCTTGCCCAGGACGATCTCCGGGTCGGCGAAGGCCCGGTACTCCGGGTCGTCGTTGAGGGTGTGGAGGAAGAACCCGGTGAGCAGCGCGCGCACCGCGGTGTGCGTCTTCTTGTCGGCGCCGTTGCTCCCCCACAGCGAGCCGAGGCCCCGGTGTTCGAGGAGTCCCTTCGACGTGGCGCCCGGCGGGGTCCGTAGGACCGCGCGCGGCGCGTCGGAACCCTCGTGGTCGGCGCCCCAGGCCCGCGCGAGCGGCAGCGCGTTACCGTCGACGGTGTCGAGTTCCCCGATCGAGGAGACGATCAGTCCCGGTACGGTCAGGCGCCGCGCCGCGGGCAGCAGGGCCGGCGTGGTGGGCGCCGGGAACACCGCGGCGACCCCGCGCACCGCGGGTTGTGGCTGCTCGTGCAGCACCCCGTCGGAGGCGGCGAGCACGGCCGACGATGCGCCGAAACCGTGCCCGGCGAGCCCGATGCGGGCCGGGTCGACGGTGATCTCGCGGAAACCGAGCCGGACCCGGGAGACGATCGACAGCGCCGAGCGCAGTTGCGCCGCCATCGCGTCGTCCGAGGCGAACACCCCGTTCTGGCCGGCGGGGACGGCCACCACGATGCCCCAGGAGGCGAGGTGCTGACACAGGTCGCGGTAGCGGGCGGTCGAGGTCAGCCAGCCGTGGCCGAACGCGATGGCGGGCAGCCGTTCTCCCGACGCCGGGGTGAACACCTCCCCGCGCGTTCCGACGATCCCGAGGTCGCCGCGCAGGACGCGATTCGGGCCACGACGGCCGAGCTCGACCATCAGCTTCTCGGGCGGTTTCGACGGTTTCGAACGCTTCTTGCCTGGCACAGCAGACAGCCTAGGCGGTGCCTACCGCTCGGGTGGCGGCAGATGCGGACTCGCGTCGGCGATGTCGGCGGGCAGCATGATGCTCGGCACCGTGCCGGCGGCGTCGGCGTCGTGTTCGAGCTCCTCGCGGAGCATCTCCGTCCGCGAGCGCAGCATGGTGCGGCGGTGATCGGCCATCGCCTGCGCGAGGTCGCGCTGTGCGGCGGTGAACCGGTGTGAGGCGTCGGCGACCTGCGCGGTGGCCGAGCGCGCGAGTGCTTCGATCTGGTCCGCGAGATTCACTGATCACCCGCCAGCGCCAGGTCACCGTCGGAGGGGTCCGCTCTTGGTGAGGGGTCCTCGGTGGTGGACGTCGTCGGCGCCGCACGGCCCCGGTCCGAGCGCGGCGGGTCGCCCGGGACGTCGATCTGCGCACCGGCCCCGGTCACCGCGGCGATCGTCTCGGCGTCGGGAACCTCCACCACGGTGTCGGCCACCGACGATTCGCTCACCACGGTGTCGATCGGCGGGACGGCCGGCTCGTCGTGAGCCGCGGCCGCTCCCCCGAGCCGGAACGGCACGTCCTCGGCACCGGAGGTCGCGTCCGCCGCGGAGATGCCGTCCGCACCGGGGGTTTCCACATCCGCCGGGTCCGCGTGCGCCGCCGGGTGCGCCGCCTCGGACCCGGGCGCCGAGAACGATTGATGCGCAGGGTCGCCCGCGCGGCCGGACGCACCGCTTCCGTGGAGCACCGGACACTCGGGGTACTCCTCGTGGTCGATCCCGTCGAGCGACCGGTTCAGGATCGCGAGGATGCCGCCGATCCCGCGCACCGTCGCCTCGACACAGGTCGTGAGCAGCTCCACCCGCGACCGGAGATCCTCCGCGACGACGCCGGGCGGGACCCTCCCGGACAGCACCGCCTCGGGCAGCTCGGCCGGGGGCGTGTCCGCGACGATCGGCGTCCCCAGCCGGGAGACGGCCAGATAGAACGACCGCAGCAGGCGGTCGATGCCCGACGCCGCCGCGGATGTCGCGTCGGCGAGCTTGTGCAACACGTACAGGTCGGATTCCGCGCGTCGCTGGTGGTCGATGACCGCGTCGATCGCGAGGGCGGCGGACCCGCTGTGCCAGCCGTCGTCGAGCCGGACGCGCTGCTCGGGGAGGTGATGCAGCTGCCCGGAGACCGCACGATGGGCGGCGACGAGTGCCCGGCTGTCGGCCGAGAGCGCCGCGATGTCGAACGAGTCGACGGTCCGCAGGCCCGCCCGGATCGTCTCCTCCGCCGGACCGGGCAGACCCATCAGGCGACCGGCGCCGAGCAGTTCGACGAACGCCTCCACCCCGGCGTGCGCGTCCTGCCGCAAGATCGACAGCGAATCCCCGCCCCGCCTCATCGCCACCGTCCTCTCACCTCGACTCCGGCACGGCCCGCGACACCCCGGCAGCGGCCTCGGCGTCGCCGGCGGACATGATCTCCGCCGCCTCGCGGAGACGTGCTGCCAGGAGGTCGGCCGCACGGGACTGGGCACGCAGGCGCCGGGACAGGGTTGCGCTCATCTCGGCGTAGGCGCCGGCCAGCCGGGACAGCGTCTCGTCTGCCTCGGAGGGCGAGCCGGCGGCCGGGGTGGCGTCGGGGTGGGCCCACCGGCCGAAATCGTGGGCGGCGAGGTCGTCGGCCACCGCGTTCACCACGAGCGCCGAACGCCGATAGAACGACGCCACGGCCGACACCTGATCGGTGTCCATCGAGACACGTCGCGAGCCGGGCTCGAACGCCCGGTGTTCGGCCACCCCGCCCACCTGCCACCCCCTTCAGGTCATCGCGCATCGTACCGAGCCCCCGCGGACCGCACCGGAAACCATCCACCGCGGCCGGACGCCGCGACACCCGGACGCCGTGACACCCGGACGCCCGGCTCCCCGCTCCGCCGGGTCCGATCGTCGACCGCGTCTCCCGACACCGCGACCGCGCGCCGTTGGGATTTCCGACAACACCCCCGCGCCCGCCTCTTCCGAGGTCCCACGACAATCACGGAAAGTGACTCCGACCACACTGTCGGCGAGAGGATCTGCACATGAACGCGTCGAACGTGAGCTTCGGGCTCTGGTACGACTTCCGCAACCCGGCCGGTAGCGGCCGCGGTTTCGGGGACTTCTACCGCGCCACCCTCGACCAGATCGCGTGGGCGGAGACGATCGGCATCGACTCGGTCTGGCTGACCGAGCACCACTTCATGGACGACGGCTACACCCCTTCTCCGTTCCTGCTGGCGTCGGCGATCGGCGACCGCACGACGAAGATGCGCATCGGCACCAATCTCGTGGTGTCCCCGCTGCACAATCCGATCCGGCTGGCCGAGGACGCGGCCACCCTCTCGCTGCTCACCGGCGGCCGGTTCTCGCTCGGCGTCGGGCAGGGCTACTGGGAGCCGGAGTTCGCCGCCTTCGACCGCCGCCTGGTCAATCGACCCAGCCTCCTCGAGGAGGGCGTGGAGATCGTGCGGCGCTGCTGGTCCGGGTCGGCCGACCCGTTCGACGGGAAGCGGTTGCGCAAGCCGGCGATGCCGGTGACCCCGACCCCGGAGGTCACCCCGGACATCCTCGTCGGCGCGATGGCCGATCCCGCGATCGAACGGGCTGCGCGCATCGGCGACGGCTTCCTGTCCACCCAGAACGCCCACCACGCGTCGTATCTCGACGCACTCGAACGGCTCGGGCGTTCCCGCTCGGAGGGCCGCATCTTCGCCGGCCAGTGGACCATCATCGCAGAGGACCCGGAGCGCGAGTGGGCCCGGATCGGCAAGCACGCGCTGTACCAGATCAACAAATACATCGAGATGGGCGCCTTCGGCGACGTCCCGTCGTTCACCGAGCCCGGTCAGCTGATCGACGCCGGGTCGTTCACCCTGTGGGACCCGGCGACCGCCGTCGACGAGCTGACCGCGCTGCTGCGGAACACCCCGCAGATCGAGGACGTGCACTTCTGGGCGCAACTCCCCGGCGAATCGGTCGAGAGCGGCAGCGCCCGAATCGAATTGCTGGCCACGAAGGTTGCGCCCCGGGTGCGGGCCCGATTGGCCGCAAAGGAGTCCGTGGAGGTCCCTGCATGAACAACTCCCCCTCGCCCGCCGCACACCCGCTGCTGATCACCGATTTCTTGTTCCGCGCACGGGACATGTTCGGCGACAAGGAGATCGTCGACCATGTCGACGGCGTGGAGGTGTTCCGGTACACCTATCGCGACTACGCCGACCGGGTGCTGCGACTGGCCTCGGCACTGATCGACGCGGGCGTGCGGCCGGGCGACCGGGTCGGCACGCTGGCGTGGAACCACCGACGCCACCTGGAGCTGTACCTCGCCGTGCCGCTGGCCGGTGCGGTGTTGCACACCATCAACATCCGTCTGTCACCCGAGGAGATCGCCTACATCGTCGACCACGCCGATGACTCGATGATCTTCGCCGACCCGTCGCTGGAGCACCTGCTGTCGGTCGCAACCGAACGGCGGCCCGACATGCCGGTCGTGCCGATCGACCCGGAGGGCACCGGCGCCGCGGTCCCCCTCGGCGCCCCCACCCTGGATTCGATGATCGACGGCGCGCCGTCGCTGCCCGAACCGATCGCGCGCGAGGACACCGACCTCGCGGTCCTGTGTTACACCTCGGGCACGACCGGCGCCCCGAAGGGCGTTGGGTATTCCCACAAATCGCTGTACCTGCACACGATGGCGGCCTGCCTCGCCGACGGACACGCGATCTGCGAACGCGACCGCGCGCTGCTCGTGGTGCCGATGTTCCACGCCAACGCCTGGGGCGTTCCGTTCGCGGCGTTGATGACCGGGGCGTCGCAGATCCTGCCCGGCCCGCACCCGACGCCGGCCCAGATCGCGTCCCTCATCGCGAAGGAGCGGGTCACCTACACCGGCATGGTCCCGACCGTGGCCGTCGATCTGCTCGCCCACGTCCGCACCGCGGGCACCGACCTGAGCAGCCTGCGCGCCCTCGTCCTCGGCGGTTCCACCCCGGCCATCTCCCTCATCCGTGACCTGGAGGAACTCGGTGTCCCGGTCTTCCAGGGGTGGGGCATGACCGAGATCTCCCCGATGGCGACCTTCTCCCGGCCGCCGGCCTCCGTGGATGGTGACCCGCAACGCCGCTGGGAGATGATCCGCAAGCAGGGCCGCCTGTTGCCGGGCCTGCAGTGGAAACTGGTCGACGACGAGGGCAACGTCATGCCGCACGACGGGATCAGCCGCGGCGAGATCCTGATCCGCGGCCCCTGGGTGGCGACCGGGTACTACAACGCCGATCACCCCGACAGGTTCGCCGACGGCTGGTTGCGCACCGGCGACATCGGCGTCATCGACGAGCACGGGTACCTGACGATCGTCGACCGCACCAAGGATCTCATCAAGTCCGGGGGCGAATGGATCAGCTCCGTCGCCCTGGAGGAGGCGCTCCTCGAGCATCCGGCCGTGCACGAGGCCGCGGTGGTGTCCGTGCCCCATCCGCGCTGGCAGGAGCGGCCCGTCGCGTATGTGGTCGGCGACGCCGACATCGACGTCGACGAGGTGAGAGCGGATCTCGCCGAACGTGTTCCGCGCTGGTGGGTGCCCGAGAAGATCGTCGCCGTGGACGAGCTGCCGCGCACCAGCGTCGGAAAACTCGACAAACGGCGGCTGCGCGAACAGGCCGCGGGAACACCCGACTTGTGGGAACCCACAACGGCCGGAGATTCTCCCGTTCCGGTTCCGCACCGCGATTCCTAACGTCAGCAGTGTGAGATTCAGCCTGTTCTACGTGTTGGAGAGTCCGGACCGGGACTTCCGGCGGGCCTACGAGGAGATGCTCTCGCAGGTCGAGATCGCCGAGGAACTCGGTTTCCACGGGGTGTGGCTCGCCGAACACCACGGCAGCGCCTACGGCTCGATGCCGTCGCCGCAGGTCGCGGCGGCGGCCATCGCAGCCCGGACGTCCCGGATCCGGATCGGGATCGCGGTCAGCAACCTCACCCTGGCCTGGCCGGTCCGGATCGCCGAGGACTACGCCATGGTCGACGTGATCTCCGGCGGCCGACTCGACTTCGGAGTTGGACGCGGGTACCAGCCGCACGAGTTCCGCGCCATGGGCGTCGCGGACAAGCAGGACGTCAGCCGCGAGGTCTTCGACGAGGCCTTCCAGATCGTGACGGGCCTGTGGACCAAGGCCGTCGGTGAGCCGTACACGTTCCACGGCAAGCACTTCCACATCGACGCGGTCGACTGCCGACCCACCCCGATCCAGAAGCCGACCCCGCCGATCTACGTCGCCTCGATCAGCCCCGAGACGTTCGACCTGGTCGCCGACCACGGTCACGACATGCTGGTGACGCCGACGCTCATGACGCTGCCCGAACTGAACGGCTTCGTCGTGAACGCCAAGCGCACGCTGATCCATCGCGGCCGGGATCCGCTGACCCTGGACTTCCCGATGAACTGGCAGATCCACCTGGCCGACGACGACGTGCAGGCGATCTCCGCGGCCCGACCCTGCCTCGAGTGGTACTTCGACAACGTCATGTCCGCGGTGCCGCAGGGGGATTCGACCCCCGCCGGATACGAGCGCTACGCGGCGCTGGCCGAGGCGGCCGCCGAGGGCGCGATGTCTCTGACCGGACTGCGGGAGGGCGGCGTCTGCTACGTCGGCGACCCGGACGGCCTCATCCGCGAGATCGAGATCCTCCGCGAGGAAACGGGCCTCGATCATCTCATCTGCTGGATGCGGTTCGGCGGCATGCCCCACGAGCACGTCGTGAGGTCGATGGAACTGCTCGCCGAACATGTCATCCCCCGCTTCGCCGACGAGCCGCCACTGGTCCCCCGCGCCCTGCGCGAGGAGGAGCCGGCGGTCGCCGGCGACGACGTCTTCACCATCGAATTCCCCCACGAAGAAGGAGAAATCCATGAGCTATCTCGCGGTTGAGAACGATCGTCGCATCTACTTCGAACACCACCGTGGTGAGGGTCGGCCGATCGTGCTGATCCACGGATGGGGCGCCAACACCCGCTGTTGGGACACCACCGCCCCTGCGCTCAGGGCCGCCGGCCACGAGGTCGTTCTCGTCGACCTGCGCGCATGCGGCCGCTCGGACAAGGACTTCGAGGACGTGTCGATCGCCGCGCTCGCCGGCGATGTCGTCAAGCTGGTCGATCACCTGGACCTGTCCTCGCCGGTGATCAACGGATGGTCGCTCGGCGGCGCCGTGGCGACCGCCGCCGCGGCCGCGCTGGGGTCGCGGGCCGGCGGTCTCGTGCTGACCGGCGGTGCGTCGCCCCGCTACACCGCCACCGACGACTGGCCGTACGGCGGCACCACCGAGGACGTCGAGGGTGTGCTGGCCGGCGCCGCGGCCAACCGTGCCGACACCTTCCGCGCCGTCGCCACCGCGGTCTGCGCCACCCCGCCGAGCGACGATGTCCTGAACTGGATCTGGGGGATGTTCATGGAGATGGGCCCGGCCGGCGACGACTCGCTGCGCGACCTCGCCCGTACCGACCTGCGCAAGGAGATCAGCGGCCTGGAGATCCCGATTCTGCTGCTGCACGGCCGTGACGACGCGTTCGTGCCGTTCGGCGGGGCCGAGGCCGTCCTCGGCCTCAACTCCCGCGCTCGGCTTGTGCCGTTCGACAACTGCGGTCACGCCCCGTTCCTGGAGGACCGGGACCGTTACCTCGCCGAGCTGACGGGATTCTGCAAGTCATGAGCGCCAAGGTCTGGATCGTCACCGGCGGGTCCCGCGGCATCGGCCGTGCGGTGGTCGAGAATCTCACCGCGCGGGGCGATTTAGTGGTCTCGCTGGCCCGCGGCGTGGCGACCGTCCCGTTCACCCGCCCGGCCCAGGTGCTCGAGCTCAAGACCGACATCACCGACTCGTCCTCGGTGGCCCGGGCCCTGACGACGATCACCGAGGAATACGGCACCGTCGACGGCCTGATCAACGTCGCGGGCGTCCATCGGGGCGGACGCGTGGAAGATCTGAGCCGTGCGGACTGGGATCTGGTGTTGGCCACCAATCTGACCGGCGCGTTCGAGATGTGCAAGGCCACCGTGCCCATCCTCGCCCCCGGCTCGTCGATCGTGAATGTCGGTGCGGTCGTGGGATTCCGCGGCTTCCCCGGAGACGTCGCCTATGGCTCGGCGAAAGCCGGTCTCAGCGGCCTGACCCAGGTGCTCGCCGCCGAGCTCGCCCCGCGCGACATCCGGGTGAACCTGGTCATCCCGGGTTTTGTGGACACCGACATGACCTCCGGCCTGAGCGAGCGGGCCCGGGCGCGCGTCGTCTCGTCCATCCCGGCCGGTCGTACCGGCCGGCCGGAGGAGATCGCGCAGGTCGTCGTGGACGTGGCCCTGGCCACGTACATGTACGGCGCCATCGTGCCCGTCGACGGCGGGCTGATGAACACCTTCAGCGGCGGAGGCCGGTGACGTCTCCTCCCGGATGAACCGAACCTGTTGTGACAACCCACAAGAGCGCGCGAACAACTTGGTGACTCAGACCACACTGGCTCATAGATTCGTTGTTGCACACAGTTTCTCACCCGATCTCGGATCCCCCAGAAGGAGGCAATCGGTGTCTACGAGCACAGCGAGCGTCAGCACGGAGCAGGAGAACAAGGCCCTCGTCGCGGAATTCATGGAGGTGTTCTCCCGCGGCGATGTGGACGCCATCCTGTCCTACCTGGCGCCGACGGCCACCTGGTGGGTCGGCGGAACGATCGAGGGCATCTCCGGCACCAAGAACAAAGAGGAGTTCGGTGCCATGCTCTCGGGCCTGTCCGCCACCACCAAGACCGGTGCGATCGCGCTCAAGCCGCTCGCATTCACCGCCGAGGGCGAACGGGTGGCGGTCGAGACCGAGTCGTATTCCGAGATGAGCAACGGCACGGTCTACAACAACCTCTATCACTTCGTCTTCATCGTCCGCGACGGAAAGATCCACGCGGTCAAGGAATACCTCGACACCGAACACACCCGTGCGGTGTTCCTCGGCTGACGCCGCGAAATCCCCTCCCCCGCCATCCCTCCCACCGAACCCCTCGGTACCCCAACCCCTTTCAGTTAGGAGCTGATCACATGGACATCGGCGTTCTGCTCGTCTTCCAGAACTACCACGAGAACGTGAGCGACGAACAGGTCTTCAAGCACGACCTGTCGCTCGGCGTGCTCGCCGAGAAGGTCGGTTTCGACTCGGTCTGGTCGGCCGAGCACCACTTCGACGATTACTCGATGTGCCCGGACAACTTCGCCATCCTGTCCTACCTGGCCGGCAAGACCTCCCGGGTCAAGCTGGGCATCGGCGCCACCATCCTGCCGTGGAACGATCCGCTGCGCGTGGTGGAGAAGGCGATCATGCTCGACCAGATGTCCGACGGCCGCCTCCTTCTCGCCCTCGGCCGCGGCCTCGCGAAGATGGAGTACGAGGCCTTCGGCGTCCCGATGGACGAGTCGCGTGACCGCTTCAACGAGGCCGCCGAGATCGTCCTGCGCGGCATCCGCACCGGCGTGGTGTCCGGCGACGGCCCGTTCTACCCGCAGAAGGAGGTCGCGATCCGCCCAGCGCCGAGTCCCGACATCAACTGGGAGGGACGCCTTTTCGGTGCAGCCATGTCGCCCGACTCGATCCCGGTCGTCGCCGACCTCGGCATCCAGATGATGACCTTCGTGCAGTACGAGTTCGCCAAGCACGCGGAGGCCATCAACGAGTGGCGCGACCGCTTCCGCGAGGCCAACGGCCGCGAACCGCTGCCGCCGATGGTCCAGGACTTCGTCATCTGCCACGAAGACGAGGAGGAGGCCCGCCGTCTGGCCTACGAGCACACCCACCGCTACTTCCTGTCGGTCATCAAGCACTACGACTTCGCCGGCAAGCACTGGCGCGAGACCAAGGGCTACGAGACCTACCAGGCGGGCGCGGACATGATCCGCGAGGCCGGCATGGAGGCCGCCGCCGACGCCTACGTCGAGGCGAACATCTACGGCACGCCCGAACAGTGCGTGGAGAAGTACGCGGCCCGCCGCGAGTTGGTCGGCGACTTCATCGCCAACGCTGCGTTCTCGTTCGGCGGCATCCCGTTCGCCGAGGCCGAGAAGAGCCTGACCCTCTTCGGCGAGAAGGTCGTTCCCGAGCTCCACAAGATGACGTCCAAGACCCCCGCGGCCGTCTGACCCGTCCCGTGACACCGCTGCGGCGCCGGCGGCTCCCCCTCCCCGGCGCCGCAGCGTTTCCACACATCCCGCATCCCCAGGAGGAGCCGTGAGCGAATCCACGACCGAGAAGATCGCCGCCGAGTTCCGCGAGGTGATGGCCCGCGTCTGCACCCCGGTCGCCGTCATCACCGCCTTCGACGACGAACGTCCCCACGGGACCACGGTCAGCGCCTTCACCTCGCTGTCGATGGGACCGCCGATGATCCTGGTCTCCCTCGACCGCGGCTCCGACCTACTCGGGATCATCCGCCGCACCGGCGAGTTCGGCGTCAACGTCCTCGCCCACGACCAGGCGGACATCGCGATGCGCTTCGCGCGCAAGGGCGCCGACAAGTTCCACGGGGTCTCCTGGCACGAATCCGCCCGCGTCCCGCGGATCCACGGTTCCGCCGGCTGGCTGGCGTGCACCACCGAGACGCTGGTCGACGGCGGCGACCACGTCGTCGTCCTCGGCAACATCGTCGAGACCGGCGTGACCCCCGCACCCCCGCTGACCTATCACGACCGGGTGTTCGGCACCCACCGAGCACTCGAGGTCGCCTCATGAACACCACCCCCATCCCGATCGGCACCGAGGCCTCGTCGCAGGCCGTCGCACATGCGGTCGCGGCCATCGCCGCCGGCGGCTTCGTCGTCGTCGTCGACGACGCCGACCGCGAGAACGAGGGCGACCTGATCTGCTCGGCGTCGACGATCACCGACGAGCAGATGGCGTTCCTGATCCGCCACACCACCGGGATCATCTGCGCACCGATGACCGCCGACCGCGCCCGTCGTCTCGAGCTCCCGCAGATGGTCACCGACAACCGGGACGTCCACGGCACGGCGTTCACGGTGACGGTCGACCACCACGAGGCCGGCACCGGGGTGTCGGCGCACGACCGCGCCCTCACCGTCCGGGCGCTGGCCTCCGAGGGCACCATGGCCTCCGACCTGCGTCGTCCCGGGCACGTCTTCCCCCTGCAGGCCCGCGACGGCGGCGTCCTGACCCGCGCAGGGCACACCGAGGCCGCCGTCGACCTGGTCACGATGGCCGGCGCCGGCGAGGTCGGGGTGATCGGCGAGATCATCTCCGACGACGGCACGATGCGCCGCGACGACGATCTGCTGCGATTCGCGCAGCAGCACGGACTCCCGGTCCTGCACATCGCCGACCTCGTCGCCCACCGCAAGGCGGCGGGATCCCTGGTCCACCAGATCGCGTCCTCGGCGATGCCCACCCTGTTCGGCGACTTCCGGGCGGTCGCCTACCGCTCCGACATCGACGACACCGAACACCTCGCGCTGGTGATGGGCGACGTGGCCGCCGCCGGCGCGACCGAACGGGGCGCCCTGGTGCGCGTGCACAGCGAATGCCTCACCGGCGACATCGTCGGCTCCCTGCGCTGCGACTGCGGCGCCCAGCTCGAGCAGGCGCTCGCCGCCATCGCCGAGGAGGGCTGCGGCGCGGTCGTCTACCTGCGCGGCCACGAGGGCCGCGGCATCGGCCTCGGCCACAAGATCCGCGCCTACGCCCTGCAGGAACAGGGGCTCGACACCGTCGACGCCAACACCGCGCTCGGATTGCCCGTCGACTCCCGCACCTACGGCACCGGCGCCGCGATCCTCGCGGATCTCGGCATCCGCCGGGTCCGGCTCATCACCAACAATCCCGCCAAATACGGCGGACTCGGGGGCCACGACCTCGAGATCGTGGGACGGGTGGCCCTGCCGACCGTCCCGACGCCGCACAACGTCCGCTACCTGCGCACCAAGAAGGAACGGATGGGACATGTGCTCGGCGAGGGCACCCTGTTGGGGGGCACAGGCGCGTGACCGCGACCACTCTTCCTTGGTATCGTGACCTTCACCAATCCTAATTGTGCTGAGGAATTGGTGATGAGGAGGCCGTGCGGATGACATCCGTCGTGGACACCGGTTCCACCCGTCTGCGCAGCACCGGCCGCGAGCGCGACGTCATCGCGGCGTTCTCCGAGATCACCACCGAGGCGATCACCGACACCCGGCTCGAGGACCTGCTGAGCCTGGTCGGCCAAAAGCTCTGCGCGCTGCTCGGGGTGACCCGCTGCTCGGTGTACCTGCGTCACCCCAATGGCACCTATCGCGGCGCGGCGGGCTTCTGCCAGGAGGCCGGCGACATCACCGAGGCGGTCAAGCGCCAGGTGTCCGGCTTCGACGGGGACCGGTTCAGCCAGGAGGTCATCGACACCAAGGCACCCGTCGTCATCGCCGACGCCCTCAACGACCCGCGCCCCCACCGGCGCACCATGGCTCACTGGGACGTGCGGGCCATGCTCGGCGTCCCGCTGATCTTCGACGACACCGTCATCGGGCTGATCTTCGTCGACAGCCGCGGTCGCGAACACCACTTCTCCGCCGAGGACATCGAGGTCGCCGAGTTGTTCGCCCGGCTGTCCGCGCTGTTCATCAGCCAGGCCATGCTCAACACCCGCCTGCGCGGACAGGCCGCCGAGATCGCCCGCAACAACGCGACCCTCGCGTATCTCGCCGACGTGCACCAGCGACTCACCAACGCGGTGCTCGAGGGTGCCAACATCCACCGGGTCGTCGAACTGCTGTCGGAGTTGTCGGCCAAGCCCGTGGTTCTCTACAACAACTCCTTCGACGTGCTCGCATGGGCGGCACCGGAGGCGTTGAAGCTCACCTCGCCACCGGTCATGAGCGAGAAGGTCCGCAACACCGCGTCGGTGCGCCAGGCCCTGTCGGAGCTGTCCGCGACGACACCGTCGGCGATCGTCCCGGCCCAGCTCGCCGTCGGACTCGGCCGCCGGCATCTCATGTGCCGCATGGTGATCGAGGGCAAACCGGCCGGATTCCTCGGCATCGTCGAGGTCGGCCGCAGCCTGGAGCCGCTCGACGCGAACATCGCCGAACGCGGCGCCACCGTCCTCGCGCTGCAGATGCTCTCCGAGCGGCGGCAGATCGAGACCGAGGGCCAGGCCCGTGACGACTACCTGTCGGACCTGCTCCGCAACAGCCGGGACAAGGAACACCTCGTCCGGCGCGGTCCGCAGTTCGGCATCGATCTCACCAATCCCCATGTCCTGGTCCGGTTCACCGTCGACGACGCCGCCGACCGGCTCACCGCCTCGGCCATCCAGTCCCTCGTCACACGCACGTTCGCGCACGTCATGTCGATCTCGCCGCCCCCGGCGGTCCGCTTGCCGGGCGCGGTGATCGTGATGGTGCGGCTCGAGGCCGACGACCCCGACGAGATCACGCGGGTGCGCGACCACGTGGCGACCATCCGCGACCGGCTCAGCGACCAGCTGTCCCTGGGCGCCACGCTCATCTCCGGCATCTGCCGCTCCCCCGTCGACTATCCGCATGCTCATCGCGATCTCCGCGAGATGGGTTCGGTGGCAAAGTCCTTCGGCTGGGACGAGCGGGTGATGACCCTCGACGAGCTCGGCCTGTTCCGGGTCGTGGTGTCGAGCGGCCACGTGAAGGAGGCGCTGCATTTCGCGCACTCCTTCGTCGCCCCGGTGCGCGACCACGACGACGGCACCCTGCTGGCCACCTGGCGGGCGTTCGTGGCGAACGACGGCAAGGTGCAGGCCACCGCGTCGGCGCTCGAGGTGCACGAGAACACCATTCGCTACCGGCTGGGCCGGATCAAGGAGATCGCGCGTCGGGATCCGACGTCCCTCGACAGCCTGCTGTCGGCGAAGATGGCCTTCCAGGTGCTCGATCTCGCAGGTCAGTGACGTGCCCGGCGCCGGTTGTGGTTTCCTCCAAAGCCCGGCGGGGAACACGGTTCTCGCCGGACCACGATCGCCATAGGTTCGACACATGGCACGCAGCACGATCCCTCACGCGCCCGCGGGTGCGCAGGACGACGCCCCACCAGCCGATGCCCCGCCGGTCGATGTGGCGGCACTCACCGCCTGGATGGACGAGCAGGGGCTGCCCGGCGGGGACGTCGAGCTGACCCCGTTGCCCGGTGGCACGCAGAACATCATGCTCATCGTCGACCGCGGTGGGCGGCGATACGTGTTGCGGCGCGGCCCGCGACACCTGCGGCCCGGCTCGAACGCCGCCATCGCACGCGAGATGCGGTTGCTGTCGGCGCTCGGCGCCACCGATGTCGCGCATCCGCGGTTCATCGCCGGCACCCCCGACCCCGACGTGCTGGGGGCGACCTTCTACCTGATGGAGCCGGTGGACGGCTTCAACGCCGCCGACGGGCTTCCCGCGCCGTACGCGGCGTCCGCCGAGGGGCGACGAGCCATGGGCTTCGCTCTCGTCGACGCGCTCGCCGGCCTCGCCGCCGTCGACCATTCGGCGATCGGCCTCGACGACTTCGGCAGGCCCGAGGGATTCCTGGAACGGCAGGTCCCCCGGTGGCTGGCCGAATACGAACGTTACGCCGCCACACCGGGATACCCCGGCGGCACCTTCGACGACCTCGACCGGATCGCCGGCTGGCTCGACGACCACCGCCCCGCCGGCTTCCGGCCCGGGCTCATGCACGGCGACTACCACGTCGCGAACGTCCTCTACGACCATCACGTGCCGAAGGTCGCGGCGATCGTCGACTGGGAGATGGCGACCATCGGCGATCCGCTGCTGGATCTCGGTGTGCTGCTGGCGATCTGGCCCAACGAGCCACGTCAGGCCGACCTGTACGAGAGCGCACTCGGTCGCGCCGGTGACCTGCCGGGCAGGGCGGCGATCGTCGACCGGTACGCGCAGCGGTCCGATCGCGATCTCGGTGCCCTGGACTGGTACACGGTGATGGCGGCATTCAAGCTCGGCATCATCCTGGAGGGCACCTACGCCCGCTCGTGCGACGGCAAGGCGCCGCGCGCGGTGGGCGACCGCCTGCACCGGTACGCGGTGGGGCTGTTCGACCGCGCCCGGCAGGTCATCTCCGCTTGCTGAGCACAGTCCCTCCGGCACTCGCCGATGCTTTTCCACTTCCCACCTCCGGTCCCACCCCGCGAGACCCCACAGTAGAAACGGAGCACCATCAATGGCCTGGGATTTCTCCACCGAGCCCGAGTTCCAGAAGAAGCTGGACTGGATGAAGGATTTCGTCAGCGCCGAGATCTTCCCCCTCGAGACCCTCGACCTCGACTGGGATCAGTTGCGCAAGGCGATCGCACCGCTGCAGCAGGAGGTCAAGGCCAATGACCTCTGGGCGGCCCACCTCGACCCCGAGCTCGGCGGCCAGGGCTACGGTCAGGTGAAACTCGGCCTGATGCAGGAGATCCTGGGCGCCAGCCCGTACGGTCCCCTCGTCTTCGGTTGCCAGGCGCCGGATTCCGGCAACGCCGAGATCCTCGCCGCCTACGGGACCGACGAGCAGAAGCGCCGCTGGCTCGATCCGCTGCTCGCCGGTGAGTACTATTCGTCGTTCGCGCTGACCGAGCCGGACAACGCCGGCGCCGACCCCACCAAACTCACCACCACCGCCGTCCGCGACGGCGATCAGTGGGTCATCAACGGCCACAAGTGGTTCATCAGCAACGCGGCCACCGCCGACTTCATGATCGTCGTCGCCGTCACCGATCCCGACGCCGACCGGCACCGTCGCACCTCGCAGTTCATCGTCCCCATCGACGCACCGGGCCTCGAGGTGGTCCGCGACATCGGGTCCATCGAGAACCCGCGGCCGCGGCCGCACACCTATGGGTCGCACTGCGAGGTGCTGCTGCGCGACGTCCGCGTGGACGACTCGGCGATGCTCGGCGGCCGCGGTGACGGCTTCCTCGTCGCCCAGAAGCGCCTGGGCCCCGGCCGGATTCACCACTGCATGCGCTGGATCGGGCAGGCCAACCGCGCCTTCGACATGATGTGCGAGCGCGCCACCTACCGCTTTGCGCACGGGTCGGTGCTCGCCGACAAGCAGACGATCCGCAATTTCATCGCCGACTCGGCTGCGGAGATCCAGGCGTTGCGCCTGATGACCCTGCACGCGGCGTGGCGCATCGACGAGGAGGGAACGGCGGCCGCCCGCAAGGACATCGCGCTCATCAAGTTCTTCGGCGCCAAGATCCTCCACAACGTCATCGACCGCGCCGTGCAGGTCCACGGCTCGCTGGGTTACAGCGCCGACCTGCCGCTGGAGTCCATGTATCGCGCGGCCCGCGCCGCCCGACTCTACGACGGCCCGGACGAGGTCCACCGCGACAGCGTCGCCCGCCAGTACCTCAAGGCCTACGCACCCCCGGCCGACAACCGTCCGAGCGAGCACATCCCCACCCGTCGGGAGGCCGCGCAGCGACGCTTCGCCGACCTGCTGGCCGACCAGCCCTGATGCCCCACGTGCTCTCGACGACCCTCGAGAGAATCCCCCAACCCCCAACACCGTCAGGAAGCGAGGAGCCATGTCTCTGAAGGGAAAGACAGCGATCGTCACCGGTGCCGCGCAGGGCATCGGCCAAGCCACGGCCGTCCGGCTGGCCGCCGACGGCGCACACGTCGTGGCCGCCGACATCCAGGACTGCGAGGCCACGCTCAAGGAGATCTCCGAGGCCGGCGGCTCGGCCGAGGCGGTGCGCCTCGACGTCCGGGTGGCCGACGACTGGGCGGCCGCGGTGGAGAAGATCACCGCGTCGCGCGGCGCGATCGACTGCCTCGCCAACGTCGCGGGCGTGGTCAACATGATCAGCGAGGACACCGTCGTCGGCCTCACCGAGGAGGCCTGGGACAACGTCATCGGCACCGACCTCAAGGGCGTGTGGCTCGGCATGCGGGCGGTCATCCCGGGGATGATCTCGAACGGCGGCGGCCGCATCGTGAACATCTCGTCGATGGCCGCACTGCGCGGCCTGCCGAACCTGGCGTCGTACTCGGCGGCGAAGGGCGGCGTCATCGGCCTGACCAAGCAGGCCGCCTTCGAGTACGGCCCGCACAACATCCTGATCAACGCGATCGCGCCGGGCACCATCGACACCCCGATCCTGGCCGACATCACCGACGAGATGCGGGAGGCGAACGCCAACGCGCACATCATCCGCCGGCTGGGACGTCCGGCCGAGATCGCCTCGATGGTCGCCTACCTCATGCGTGAGGGCGACTTCCTGACCGGGGAGATCTACCCGGTCGACGGCGGCTGGGCCGCGAAGGGCAACTTCTGAGCGGAGTCAGATCCGGTCGCCCAGTTCGATGCCGTGCGAGGTCACGGCCTCGAGCAGCGCGGTCGGCCGATGGACCGGCGGCACGTCGTGCACCTGCGCGAAGGAACACCCGAGCGCGCGTGCACCGCCGTCGGCCTTCTCGCTGTCGCCGACCATGAGCACCTGTTCGGCGGGCACGCCGATCGGATCGAGGGCGGCGGTGAAGATCTGCGGGTCGGGTTTGATCGCCCCGACCTCGTAGGAGAGCGCATACGCGTGCACGAGGTGGTCAACCCCGTGCAGGGCGAGCACCTTGCGCAGGTCGAAGGCGATGTTGCTCACGATGCCGATCGGGACGCCCGCCGCCGAGAGTCTGTGCAGCACTTCGACGGTGTCGCCGAACGGCACCCACGACTCGGGATCGAGGACCCGGTCGTAGAGCGAGTTGGCGTGCGCGGGATCGCTCAGGCCGAGCGTGCGCAACAGCGCCAGGTAACCCCGGCGGTGCAGTACGGGCTCGAGATCCCTGCGCTCCCACGCGATCCGGTCGTCACCCTCGATGCCGTCCGGGGTGCCGACCGGCGCGACCATGCGGCGGATGATGTCGTCCTGCCGCTCGGGCCCGATCGGCTCCCCCGCGTCGTCGCGGAGGTCGGCGAACCATTCGTCACGGGGTTCGAAGCGGAACAGGGTGCCCGAGAAGTCGAACAGGACAGCGCGATCGACGGCCGTCATGCGCCGGCGGCCTCGACGACGCCGGCCAGTCGACGGGCGATCTCGTCGGCCTGTTCGGCGGTGGCCGCCTCGACCATGACACGCACCAGCTGTTCGGTTCCGGAGGGACGCAACAGAACCCGTCCCGTGTCACCCAGCTCGGCCTCGGCGGCGGCCACGGCCTCCCGGACCGCCGGGGACTCGGCGACGGCGTGCTTGTCGGCGACCCGCACGTTGATGAGTTCCTGCGGCAACACCGTCACGATGCCGGCAAGGTCGGCCAGGCGCGATCGGGTCGCGGCCATCCGTGCCATCAGCAACAGGCCGGTGAGAATCCCATCGCCGGTCGTGCCGACACCGGGGACCACGATGTGCCCGGACTGCTCGCCGCCGAGCGAGTATCCGCCGCGGCGCAGTTCCTCGAGCACATACCGGTCACCGACCGCAGTGGTGCGGACGGTGATCCCGGCCTCGCGCATGGCGATGTGCAGACCGAGGTTGCTCATCACGGTCGCGACCAGGACGTTGTCGTTGAGCCTTCCCTTCGCGGCGAGCGAGGTCGCGAGGATCGCCATGATGGCGTCGCCGTCGACGATCGCGCCGGTGGAATCGACTGCGAGACAACGATCTGCGTCTCCGTCGTGGGCGAGGCCGAGGTCGGCGCCGTGCTCGAGCACGGCCGCCTGCAGCTTGCCCATGTGGGTGGAGCCGCAGTCGTCGTTGATGTTGAGACCGTCCGGCTCGGCGTGGATCGTGATGACGTTCGCACCGGCGTCGGCGTAGGCCAGCGGCGCCAGCTCCGACGCGGCGCCGTGCGCGCAGTCCACGACGACGGTCAGGCCGTCGAGCCGCTCGTCGATCGCCTCGGCGAGGTGACGGCGGTAGCGGTCCCCCGCGTCCGGCGCGTCGATCACCCGTCCGACCGCCGCACCGATGGGACGGACGAAGTCGTCGTCCATCGCCGCCTCGATGCGGTCCTCGATCTCGTCGTCGAGCTTGTGCCCGCCGGCGGAGAAGAACTTGATGCCGTTGTCCGGCATGGGATTGTGCGACGCCGAGATCATCACGCCGAAGTCGGCGTGGTAGTCCGCGGTCAGGTAGGCGACCGCAGGGGTCGGCACGGTCCCGACACGGATGGCGTCGACGCCGGTGGCGGCCAGTCCCGCACACACGGCTGCCTCCAGCATCTCGCCGGAAGCGCGCGGGTCCCGGCCGACGACCGCACGCGGACGGCGCGTCGCATCGGGAGCGAGGTCCTCGAAAACGACCGCGGCGGCCGAGGCCAGGCGCAACGCGAGCTCTGGGGTGAGCTCTGCGTTGGCCAGGCCTCGGACGCCGTCGGTTCCGAAAAGGCGTGCCAAGATCAGCGCTTGGAGTACTGCGACGCCTTGCGTGCCTTCTTGAGGCCGTACTTCTTGCGCTCGACCGCACGCGGGTCACGGGTCAGGAAGCCGGCCTTCTTCAGGGCGGGGCGATCCTCCGGGGTGACCTCGATGAGGGCACGAGCGATGGCGAGCCGCAGCGCGCCGGCCTGGCCCGAGGGGCCGCCGCCGACGAGCTTGGCGTAGATGTCGAACGACTCGGTGCGATCGACGGTGACCAGCGGGGCCTTGATCAGCTGCTGGTGCACCTTGTTGGGGAAGTAGTCCTCCAGGGTGCGGCCGTTCAGGTTGAACTGGCCGGTACCCGGCAGCAGGCGCACGCGGACGACGGCTTCCTTGCGGCGACCGACGGTCTGGATCGGGCGGTCGATGACGACCGGCTCGCGAACCTCTTCGACCGCGACAGCGGTCTCGTAATCGTCGGCAGCGGCCTCGACGGCCTCGGCGACCTCGACGACAGCTTCCTCGACGGCCTCCACGGCCTCGTTGATGTTCTCGTTGGTCACTGGGCCACCTGCTTGATCTCGAAGGGAACGGGGCGCTGGGCCGCGTGCGGATGGTTCGGGCCTGCGTAGACCTTCAGCTTCGAGGCCATCGCGCGACCGAGCTTGTTCGAGGGCAGCATGCCCTTGACGGCCTTCTCGATGACGCGCTCGGGGAAGGTCTCGAGGAGCTCGGCGGTGGTGCGGGACTTGAGCCCACCGGGGTGCCCCGAGTGGGTGTAGTTCAGCTTGCGCTCGGCCTTGTTGCTGGTCAGCGCGACCTTCTCGGCATTGACGATGATGACGAAGTCGCCACCGTCGACATGCGGGGCGTAGGTCGGCTTGTGCTTGCCGCGCAGCAGGTTCGCGGCCTGCACGGCCAGCCGGCCGAGCACCACGTCTTCGGCGTCGATGACATGCCACGTACGCGTGATGTCACCGGCCTTCGGGGTGTAGGTAGGCACAGTTGGTCCTCAACTCTTGTCTTGTGGATGCTGGTCCGGCGCTCACGGCCGAGGTGGTTCCCGGCGACCAGTGGGGACCCGGGCCTCTGCTGCCCGGGAGAACACATGCGAACACACGTGTACCCCAGGCGCCGTGCACCAGCGATCCAGGTTACGCGACCGTGCAGGTCAGGGTCAAAACGCCCGACCAGGACACCCAGGCGGACCCGCCGGGTCAGTCCACCCGCAACGAACGGACGGCCCGCGCGCATTCGTCGTCCACCGATTCCGCCGCGGAGCCGGCCTGGCATCCGATCGACACCTGCAGGCCGTCGTCGACGATCACGTACCAGCGTATGGCGCTGCCCGACGCCGGCGCCTCCCGGTAGCTGATGACCTCGCGGCCGGCGTAGCGGGTCGACGCCGAGAACTCGGTGACCACGTCGTCGCCGCGCTGTTCGATGCGGTTGCGGAGGCTGGCGGCGACGCTCTGCAGGGTCGAGCCGCTCCGCACCTCGGTAAGGACGGCGATGATCCGGCGGCCGTCGGCCTGGGACACGAACACCGTGCGGGAGGTGGTCGGGTCGTCGGTGTCGTCGCTCGGGGTGTCCTGCCCGGTCCGTCGCCAGTCCCCGGGCACCGTCAGGGTGGCCCGCCCGACGGCGACCTCCGTGGTCGTGGCGGATTCACCCCCGCGCTGCCACCACCCCACCGCCAGCGCACCGGCGAGGACCAGCACCGCCAGGACCGCCGCGGCCACCAGCGTGTGCCGGTCGCGCCACGCCGAGGCGGGCGCCGGCGCCGCGGCAGGCTCGCCGACGACCGGGGTCGCGTCGTCGGCCACGCCACCGGTGCGGTGTCCGAGGCGCACGACGAGGGCACGGTCGACGGGGACCACGCGTCCGGCGACGGCATGCGCGGCGACCGCCTCGACCGCGGCGGCGACCTCGGCGGGCCCCTCCCCGTCGACGTACACCGCCTCGACGGTGTCGTCGATGATCTCCATGCCCTCGACGTCACCGGTCGCGTCACCCTCGACGAGCCCGCACCGCTCGACGACCCACCCCTCGGGACGTCGCCGGAGGATCTGGACCGGCCAGAACCGCCGGGCGGGGGGTGCCGGGTCCGTGGGCGGCGCCGGCACATGGGTGGTCTCCACGACGGCGCAGCACTGCACGGTGATGTCGGCGTGACTGCGCGCGACCAGGAGGGCCCGGGGGACCAGGGCGAGCGGGACCCGGCCGCCGGCGACCTCGGCCAGGCACGATGCCCGTCGCGGTCCCCACGTGCTGGGATGACCGACGACGAGCGGACGGGCGGACGACTCGCCGGGGGCGGGCAGCCCCCACTCGGCGAACACCTGCTGCCACGCCTGCCGGATGTGGAGGCGGCGACCGTCGAGGACGACGGTCGTTTCGTCGACGGCCTCGAGGATCGCCCGCACGTCCCGATCGGGTGCGTCCGGGCCGGTGACCGGGTCGAAGACCCGCACCCGGCCGTACGCGAGGTCGACGACCGTCGGCCGGATCACCCCTGCGTCACCCATCGCCCCACCGCCGCTACTCGGTCGTCGGCGCCAGGGCGACCTGGATCATCTCCTGGGGCCGCACGCGGGACACGAGCTCACCGCGGCCCGGAACGAGACGCTGCAGGCGGCTGCGGCCGGTGATGAAGCCCTCGTCTCGGTCGCCGCTCATCAGCAGCATGTCCGACGACAGATCCTTCAGTCGTGCGATGAGCGGGTCGAACAGGGCCCGGCCGAGACCGCCCGAGCGTCGGGCCAGCACGATGTGCAGACCGATGTCGCGGGCGTGCGAGGCGAGGTCGACGATCGGCATCAGCGGGTTGCCCGACGCGGTGGCGACCATGTCGTAGTCGTCGACGACGAGGTAGATCTCCGGCTGTCCGGCCAGCCAGCTGCGCTCCTTCAACTGGGCGACGGTGACGTCCTCCGGGGGCATCCGGGTCTTGAGGTAGGCGGCGAGCTGGTCCATCAGGGTCGCCGCGCGGTCCGGGGAGCTCGCATATCCGGCGAGGTGGTCGCCGTCGATGATGCCGAGCATCGTGCGCCGATAGTCGACGAACACGATGCGGACCTGGTCCGGGGTGCCGCCCGCCACGAGTCCGGTCACGATCGTGCGCAGCAGGTTGGTCTTGCCGTGCTCGACGTCCGCGAAGGCCATGAAGTGCGGCTGCGTGGTGAAGTCGAGGACCACGGGGGCCAGTTCCTGCTCGCCCACGCCGATCGCGACCTGGTTGGGCGCGAGGGTGATCCCGGCGTTCGCGAGCGCGGTCTGCACCGCCTCGTGGGTGATCTCGGTGCTGAGCTTGCGGACCGGCATCGCCGCGCGACCCGGGTAGGCGGCCACCAGTTTCTCCACCGACGCCGCGACTCCCGCGGGCAGCGTCTCGGCGCTGCCGACGTCGTCGAGGCGCGGCAGCGCGACGAGCATGTGGAGCTCGTCGGGGGTGAGACCGCGTCCGGGACGGTTCTGCGGGACGCCCGCGGCGGCGCGACGGCTCATCTCCGAGTCGGTCGGATCGCCGAGGCGCAATTCGATGCGGGTGCCGAGCAGGTCGCGCACGGCCGGCCGGATCTCCGCCCAGCGTGTCGCGCTGACGATGACGTGCACGCCGAAGGACAGGCCCTGCGCGGCGATGGTGGTGAAGTGTTCCTCGATCGCCTCGAGTTCGTTGCGCAGGACGCCGATTCCGTCGAGAACGAGGAACACGTCACCGAAACGGTCGGCGACGAGCGGATCGTCGGGCGCGACCCTGCCGCCGGCGAACCACTCCGCCCGGCGGGCCCGGTAGTCGCGCATCGACTCCAGGCCGAGGCGGGCGAATTCCATCTCGCGCGACCTGACGATCGTCGCGACCTCGGCCACGGTGCGCCGCACCGCGTCCATGTCGCCACGGGACGCGACCGAACCCACATGCGGCAGGCCGGCCATGCCCGCGAGGCTGCCTCCGCCGAAGTCCAGGCAGTAGAACTGCACCTGCTCGGGCGTGTGTGTCGCCGCCATCGCCATCATGATCGTGCGCAGCGTGGTGGACTTGCCCGACTGCGGTCCGCCGACCACGGCGACGTTGCCCGCGGCGCCGGACAGGTCGATCATCAGCGGGTCGCGCCGCTGGTCGTACGGGCGGTCCACCCAGCCGATGGGCAGCGCGAGGTTGCCGGGGACCGTCGGCTGGGTCCAATCGCGCTGTCCCACGAGGTCTTGCACGGTCGGCGAGTCCTCGAGCGGCTCGAGCCACACCCTGTGCGCCGGCGGCCCGGCGCCCTCGATGCGGGAGACGATGGTCTCCATCAGCGTCGGCACCGACACCGACGCCGGCTCGAAGTCGGTCTCCGGCATGGCCTCCGGCGCGGGCGGCTCCTCGTCGAGCAGGCTCTCCGCCCGGTCGAGCAGCGAACGCGGGGACCCCTCGTCGAGCGGGGCCGGCAGCGCGGTGAAGACCTTGAGCTTCCCGAGCCGCGGCATCGACGACGTGCCGAGGGTCTCGGACTCCTCGGTCACCGTCGGCGAGTGATAGGGGCCCGAGACGTAGGAGGTGTTGAAGCGCACCGGGTCGTCGGAGTCGCATTTGAGGTAGGCCGAGCCGGGCACGCTCGGCAGGTGGTAGGCGTCCGGGACACCGAGCACCGAGCGGGACTCGTTGGCGGAGAACGTCTTCAGACCGATACGGTAGGACAGGTGCGAGTCGAGGCCGCGAAGCTTGCCCTCCTCGAGGCGCTGCGACGCCAGCAGGAGGTGGATGTGCAGCGACCGGCCCAGACGGCCGATGGCGACGAACAGCTCGGCGAAATCCGGCTTCTGCGCGAGCAGTTCGGAGAACTCGTCGACGACGATGAACAGCGCGGGCATCGGTTCGAGGCGCACCCCGGAGGCACGTGCCCGTTCGTAGTCGGCGACGTTCGCGTAGTTGCCTGCGGCGCGCAGCACCTCCTGCCGGCGGTTCATCTCACCGGACAGCGCGTCCTTCATGCGGTCGACCATCGCCAGCTCCTGCTCGAGGTTGGTGATGATGGCCGCGACGTGCGGCGCCGACTCGAGACCGAGGAACGTGGCGCCGCCCTTGAAGTCGACGAGGACCAGGTTCAGCTCGGACGGCGAATGGGTCGCGAGCATCGCGGTGACCAGGGTGCGCAGGAACTCCGACTTGCCCGAGCCGGTGGCGCCGATGCACAGGCCGTGGGGGCCCATGCCGCCATGCGCGCTCTCCTTGATGTCGAGTTCGACGGGCGTCCCGCTGGGCGTGTACCCGATCGGCACCCGCAGGCGGTCGCGCCCGGTGCGCCCGCGCCAGGCCGTCGCGGGGTCGAAGAGTGCGGCGTCCTCGATGCCGAGCAGTGCGGGGAGCCCGGGATCGGCTGAGGTGGCCTCGGATTCGAGGTTGGCGAGCGTCGCCGCGGTCGCCGGCCGATAGCGGGCCATCCGCCTGGCGACGGCCTCCGCCTCCGGGATGCTCAGCGAGTCCATGTCGGCGAACTCCTCCACCCCGGAGGCGCTGCGCGCCGACACCTTCGAGTTCCGCACCACCAGCTGCAACCCGCGGCGGGCGGCGAGACCATCCGGTGGGGCGGTGAGGTCGAGGACGGTCACGCCCTCCATGCCGGAGGAACTCAGGACGCGCTCGTCGCCGGCGACATATCCGTCGTCGATGACGATCACGAGGTGCGCACGGTTTCCGTTGGGCGGTGCCGAGCGGCTGAAGCGTCCGCGTTCGAGAAGGTCGGAGGCGAGCGAGTTCTCCAGGTCGGCGAGCGTCGGGTAGATCATCCGCATCGGGCCGATGCCGTCGCGCAGCGTCGGATGGCCAACGTGCGGAAGCCATTTCGCCCAGTCCCAGGCCTCCCCCGCGGGATCGCCGGTGACGATCCCGATGAGCAGGTGGTCGGGCCCGTGGAACACGGCGAGCTCGACGAGCATCGACCGCACCAGCTCACGGGTCTCCTGACGAGCACCCTCGATGTTGATCGCCGGGAATCCGCGAAGCGAGATCGACCGCGGCAGGCTGTACACCGCGGAGTGGGTGCGCACGAAGCGGCGCAGCGCCACCATCGACACCGGTTCGATGTCCTCGAGCGGCCCGGTCTCCGGCGGCATCAGCCGCGTCGCGAGCCGCTGGACGCCGACACCCACGCGGACATGGGCGAAATCGCTGTCGACGGGCCTGCGCTCCCACATACGCCGGCTGCCGATCACGTCGAGCAGGGCATGCGGGTCGGGGTGGCTCCAGGTGCGCGCCGCGCGCTGGTTCTCGACGGTGTCGATGACCTGCCCGCGCAGCTGCCCCAGGTAGCGGAAGTAGTCCTTGCGCTCCTCGTTGAGCTCGGCGGCGCGCTTGCCGCCCCCGCGACCCCCGGCGGCGAACATGCCGAACATCGACATGAGCATCATCAGCGGGAACATCATGAACAGCGGATTGGTCAGGATGTTGCGGCCGCCGGTGACCATCATCAGCGCGATCATGCCGACGACGGCGACGATCATCACCACCGGTAACAGTTTGACCAGCAGGTTCCCCGGCACGACACGAGGAACGTCCGGTGGCGCCTGGATGTTGACCTCGCCGCCGGGCATCCGGGGCGGCGTGATGCGTGGCCGACGCACGAAACCCTCGGTGGTCGTGACCACTCGACTCCCCCTGACCCCTCGAGCTGTGTATCCCCCGGCGGTCGAGGCCGCCCGAATTGGCTATGTTAGCGGGACAACCCTGGGGGAGGATTGACCTGATGCCACCTGTGGACGGATTCGCGCCGGGATTCCCGTCGCCCGCTGTGGAGGCCACCACCGGTGACCGCCGGTCCGCAGACACCGCCATCGAGCCGCAGCTCGTGCGCGTGTCCGTGCTCGGCGGCAACACCCAACTCGACGTCGGCCTGCCGGCCGGCATCCCGATCGCCGGGCTGATCGGCGATCTCGTCGCCCAGATCGAGTCGCGCAACCCGTCGCGGCACGATCCCGACGACCCCGACGCCGATCCGCGTTCCGGCGGCCGGCCGCACGACCGGCAGAATCGCTGGACCCTCGCCCTCGTCGGGCAGGATCCGCTCCCCCTGCACCGTTCCCTGTCGGAGTCGGGCATCCGCGACGGCGACCTCCTCCTGCTGACGTCGGTGCGGACCGGCGAGTCGCCGGTGCTCTTCGACGACGTGGTCGACGCGGTCGCCCGCCTCAACGAGTCCCAGTTCACCGGATGGACCGCCGTCTCGGCCCGATACGTCGGCTACGCGCTGGCCCTGATCGCATCCGTCGCGGGCGCGGCCTCGCTCGCCGCGGCCCGTTACGACTCCGGCGCGCTCTGGCTCGCCGCGCTGTCGGGCCTCGCCGTGATGGGCCTGGTCACCGCCACCACGATCGTCGCCCGCTACTACCGGGACGACCTGAGCTCGACGATATTGTCCGTCTGCGCGACCCCGATGGCCTTCGTGACGGGCATGATCCTGACGCCGGAATCCTATGGCGCAGCGCATCTCACGCTCGGCTTCGCGTTCGTCCTCGTCACCGCCGTGCTCACCTACCGGCTCACCGCGGTCGGCGCCACCGCCCACAGCGCGGTGACCAGCGCCGCGGTCCTCGGCGCGCTCGGCTGCGGCTCCCGCCTGCTCGTCGACACCTCGGCGTCCGACGTCGCGGCGGTGGTGGCCGCCGTCGGCCTGCTGCTCATCGGTCTCGCGCCCCGGGTGACGATCCTGCTCGCCAAGCTGCCGCTGCCGCCCGTCCCGACCGCGGGCGCCGCCATCGACGTCGCCGACATCGAACCCACCCCGTCGATCGAGGGCATCGGCGCGATCGGCGCCACCGCGCTGCCGAAAGCCGATGCGCTCGAACGGCGTTCGTACCTTGCCAACGCATACCTCACCGGTATCGTCGCCGGCCTGACGGCCGTCACCGCGGTGGCCGCCGTGCTGACCGCGGCCCCGCTGGCCGGGTTCGAGTGGAAGAACGCGGCCTACGCCGCAATCATCGGCGTGGTGCTGTGCCTGCGCGGGCGATCGCACAGCGACCTGTTCCAGGCGGCGATCCTCATCGTCGGCGGCTCGCTCGTGGTGATCACGCTGCTGACCGGTCTCGCCTTCGGCGACGACCGTTGGCCCGCCATCGGATTCACCCTCGGCATCGTGGTCATGATCGCGGCACTTGTCCTCGGAGTGGTTGCACCGCACCAGGACTTCTCCCCCGTCATGCGGCGCTGGGCCGAGATCGGCGAGTACATCCTCGTCGCACTCATCGTGCCGCTGCTGTTGTGGCTGCTCGACCTGTACCGCATCGTCCGGGAGATCTGATGTCCCGGGCCCGTTCCCGGTTCGCAGCGCCGGTGGCCGTCGCCCTCGCCGCCTCGCTGCTCGGCCTGTCGGCCGGCCCCGCGTCGGCGGCGACCCCGCCGCGGATCAACCCCGGCGCGCTCATCCGTTCCGCACCGGTCGCACCGCCGGAACCCACCGAGCAGGGTTTCCTGTGCACCGAGACGGCGCTGACCCGGGGCACCGCGAAACCCTCTCCGGCACAGGAGATGATGAATCTCGACCAGGCATGGCGGTTCAGTCGCGGCAGCGGGCAGAAGGTGGCCGTCATCGACACCGGCGTCACCCCGCATCCGCGGCTGGGGAAGGTGATCGCCGGCGGGGACTACGTCTCGAACGGCACCGGCCTCGACGACTGCGACGCGCACGGCACCATGGTCGCCGGGATCATCGCCGGACGCCCCGCCGACTCGGACGGTTTCGCCGGCGTGGCCCCCGCCGCGTCGATCATCTCCATCCGCCAGCACAGCGCGGTGTTCAAGGCGAAGAACACCAAGCGCGCCGACGACCGTCCGAAGGTGGGTTCCGGCTACGGGACGGTCCGCACCATGGCGCACGCGATCGTTCGCGCGGTCGACCTCGGCGCGACCGTGATCAACATCTCACTGGTCGCCTGTGCGACCGACCCCGACGAGCTCGACGATCCGGCGCTCGGCGCGGCGGTCCGTTATGCCTACGACCGCGACGTCGTCGTCGTGGTCGCGGCCGGCAACACCCCGGCCAACTGCCAGAACCAGAACCCGGAGCCCGCGGGCGGGGACCCGGCGAGCTGGGCCTCGGTGGGAACCTTCGCGACGCCCGCCTGGTACGCGCCCTACGTGCTCACCGTCGGGGCGATCGACACCGAGACCGGCGCCCCCAGCGCCTCCAGCCTGCACGGACCGTGGGTGAGTGTGGCAGCCCCGGGCACCGAGATCGTCAGCCTCGACAACCGACGCGGGTCCAGCCGCCTCGTCTCCGCGCAGCGCGGCGAGGACGGCGCGGCCCCGTTGAACGGCACCAGCTTCGCGGCCCCGTTCGTCGCCGGCACCGCGGCACTCGTCCGGTCGCGGTTCCCCGAACTCTCGGCGCGGCAGGTGATGGACCGGATCATCGCGACCGCGCATGCGCCGGGAGACGGCCATGACCAGAAGGTCGGCCACGGCGTCGTGGACCCGGTGGCCGCGCTGACCGCGGAGATCCCGACAGAGAACGGGCCGCGGGCGCAGTCGGCCCCGATCGCCGCTCCCCCGCCCCGGACACCGCCGGATCACACCGCGCGCAATGTCGCGATCGCCGGGACCGGTGTGAGCATCGCGGTGATCGCCGCCGTGCTCGCGATCGCGCTGCCGCACCGGAGGGTGCGCAAGCTCGACCCGGACGAGTTCTAGGGGACGACGCCGCTCAGCGGGCGGTGCACACGGGCCGCTCAGCGGGCGGTGCGCGCGGGCCGCAGCTCGCGCGGCAGGGCGAAGGTCAGCGTCTCGTTGGCGGTGTTGACCGTCTCGACGGTGTCATAGCCGCGCTCGGCCAGCCAGTCGAGGACACCGCGGACCAGGACCTCGGGCACCGACGCGCCGGAGGTCACGCCGACGGTGGTGACACCCTCGAGCCAGGCGTCGTCGATCTCGCGGGCGTAGTCGACGAGGTGTCCGGCCTTGGCGCCGGCCTGCAGCGCGACCTCGACCAGGCGCACCGAGTTGGACGAGTTCTTGGACCCGACGACGATGACGAGATCGCAGTTCGGGGCCATCGCCTTCACCGCGACCTGCCGGTTCTGCGTGGCGTAGCAGATGTCGTCGCTCGGCGGATCGGCCAACTCCGGGAAGCGTTCCCGCAAGCGCTTGACGGTCTCCATGGTCTCGTCGACCGACAACGTGGTCTGCGACAGCCAGATGACCTTCGACGGGTCGCGCACGGTCACGCCGTCGACCGCGTCGGGTCCGTCGACGAGCTGGATGTGCTCGGGCGCCTCACCCGCGGTGCCCTCGACCTCCTCGTGCCCCTCGTGGCCGATCAGCAGGATGTCGTAGTCGTCACGCGCGAAACGCTTGGCCTCCTGGTGCACCTTGGTCACCAGCGGGCAGGTCGCGTCGATGGTCTTGAGGTTGCGCTCGGCCGCGGACGCGTGGACCTGCGGCGAGACCCCGTGGGCGCTGAACACGACGATGGCGCCCTCGGGCACCTCGTCGGTCTCGCTCACGAAGATCGCACCGCGTTCGGCCAGGGTCTCGACCACGTGCCTGTTGTGCACGATCTCCTTGCGGACGTAGACGGGGGCGCCGTGCTTGTCCAGGGCACGCTCGACCGTCTCCACCGCACGGTCGACGCCCGCGCAGTAGCCGCGGGGTTCGGCGAGCAGGACACGCTTGGTCTCAGACATGTCTCCAAGGGTACGGGTTACAGAAGGGTGCCCGTGATGGCAGAGTGTTGGCATGGATCGCGCACCCTATCCGGCCCGTATCGCCGCAGGTCTGATCGTCACCGCCATCGAGGAGACCCGGAAGCTGCCGTCTCTCCTCATCACCTTGCCCATGACGGCCATCAGCCAGACCCTGCAGGCGGGCATGCGGGCCCAGCAGAACATCGCCGAACTCGCCATCAAGGGCGACGCCGCCCTGGAGATGCTCTTCGAGAAGCCCAGCGAGCAGCCCGAATGGGCCGTCTTCGACGAGGACGAGACCCCGGGCCCGGACACCGACGCACACCTGGCCGCGGACGCGCCGATCACCAAGCACTCGCCCACCACCATCGACGACGAGGTCGCCGCGGCCGCCGACACGGAGTCCGAGGCGAAGTCCGACGGGGAGGCCGAAGCCGCCTCCGACACGGTCGAGCCCGCCGAGGTCGACGCCGAGGCCACCGACGCCGAGCTCGCCGCGCCGCCGCGGGCGGACGTCGGCCGATTCGCGCTCTACAGCTCGGCACCCGAGGAGGTCGTCGAGAAGGCCGAGAAGAAGGCCACCCCGGCCGGGGCGAAGGCCGCGTCGGCGAACGGCTCTGCGCCGGAGATCGTCGAACTCATCGACTACGACACCCTCACCCTCGCCCAGCTGCGGGCGCGCCTGCGTTCGGTCGGCGTCGACGACCTCGAGGCGCTGGTGGAGTACGAGAAGGCCAACCGCGGCCGCGCACCGTTCGTGACGATGCTCGAGAACAGGATCGCCTCGCAGAACAAGCGCTCCTCCGAGGCGTGAGCGGGTCCTCGCCGAATTCGGCCGAGAACCCGTGGCCGGTCCGGACGGTCAACACCAAGATCGCCGACTGGATTCACCGGCTCGGCCAGATCTGGGTGGAGGGCCAGATCACCCAGATCAGCCGCCGCCCGGGTACCCGCACCGCGTTCATGACGCTGCGCGACCCGGCCGCGGACATCTCGATCTCGGTGACCTGTAGCCCGGATCTGTTGGCGCGCACGGAGGTTCCGCTGCACGACGGCAGTCACGTCGTGGTGCTCGGACGGCCGAGCTTCTACACCGGCCGGGGCACCGTTTCGTTGCGGATCAGCGACATCCGCCCGGTCGGGATCGGCGAACTGCTGCTGCGGATCGAGCGGCTGCGGCAGCTCCTGGCCGCGGAGGGCCTGTTCGATCCGCGGCTCAAGCGGACGTTGCCGTTCCTGCCCCGCACCATCGGCCTGATCAGCGGCCGCGCCAGTGCCGCCCAGCGGGATGTGGTGAGCGTCGCCACCCAGCGCTGGTCGGCGGTACGTTTCGACATCCGGGAGGCGCCGGTCCAGGGCCCGACCGCGGTGGCGCGCATCCTCACGCATCTCGCCGAACTCGACGCCCACCCCGACGTCGAGGTGATCATCATCGCCCGCGGCGGCGGGAGCGTCGAGGACCTGCTGCCGTTCTCCGACGAGGCGCTGCTGCGCGCGGTGGCCCGCTGCACGACTCCGGTGGTCAGCGCGATCGGGCACGAGCCCGACAACCCGCTGCTCGATCTCGTCGCCGATCTGCGCGCCGCCACCCCCACCGACGCGGCCAAGCGCGTGGTGCCCGACGTGGAGGCCGAGCTCGCCGGAATCGCCGAACTCCGCCGTCGCAGCGCGCAGGCGCTGCGCAACTGGGTCCGCCGGGAGTCGGCGGTCGTCGAGTCCCTGCGACGCCGGCCCGTCCTCGCCCGGCCGGAGATCCTCGTCGACGCCGGGGAGCGTCACGTCGCCGAGCTTCGACGGGCGCTGCGCCGAGATGTGCTGCGCCACATCGACGCCGAGGAGCGACACCACGAACACCTCGCGGCCCGGCTGTCGACGCTGGGCCCGGCACAGACGCTCGCCCGCGGCTACGCCGTGGTGCAACGCACCGACACCGACGTCACCCATGTGGTCGGCGGCCTCGACGACCTGCCGGTGGGCGCACAGTTGCGCATCCGCGTCGCCGACGGCGCCGCCCGCGCGACGGTGACCGCCCGAGAGGAACCGGCATCGACACCCCACGACATCCCAGGAGAGTCATGAGCGACGAAGGCGACCAGTTCGACAACGACCTCGACACTGCGCAGTTCACCCCCGTGGCCGAACTCGGCTACGAACAGGCCCGCGACGAACTCGCCGAGATCGTCGGCACGCTCGAGCACGGCGGCCTCGATCTCGACACGTCACTGGCGTTGTGGGAACGCGGCGAAGCACTCGCCGCCCGCTGCGAGGAACACCTGCGCGGCGCCCGCGAACGCATCGAATCCGTCATCGCGCAGAAGTCGGCCGACGACGAAGACGACGACTGACCCGGACCGACCGACCCAGAACGACCGAACCGGAACGACCGGACCGGAACGCCCCGAACGCAGACGTCAGCGGGTTCCCGACGGCGAACCCGGCGTCGCCGACGGCTTGGGCAACGGCCTCTGCTCGACCACCGACGCACCGATCGTCTCGATGTCGGAGACCGGGCCCCGCGTCAGCACGCCGATGCGCACGTCGCCCAGATCGGTGATCCAGAAGCGCTTGTCCCCGGCCGTCTCATAGGTCACCCACTTGTGGCCGGCGAGGTCGCGCGTGCCGGTCGCGGTGAGATCGTTGAGGGTCGTGTCGTCACCCGCCAGATAGGTGACCAGCACGTCCTCTGGGGCGTCGGTCTGGCTGAGCTGGACGTAGGCGCCACTCGCAGACAGCCAGCCGACGGTACTGACCCGATGCCCCTCGATCGCAGGCGACGAGCCGGAGTTCGCCTTCCAACCCTCCGGCGTCGGCGGCATGCGGACCGGGAAGGGCATCTCCCGCGCATCGGCCTCGAGCGCCGCCTTGACGTTGAACTCCGCGACCTTGTCCGCCGAGGGCTCCTGATCGACACCCACCGAGCAATTCCCGGACGCGATCGCCACCAGAGCGACGAGCGCGAGCAACGGCACCATGGTCCAGAACATGTCCTTGCCGTTGATGAGAATGCGCGGTTTGTCTGCCATGCCGCCGAGTATCGCACCCACAGGGTCAGTCGCCGAACGGCCGGTATGACATGCAAGGATGTTGTCTGAGATCACCGCCACGACGTCCATGAGGAGTGCAAGCCCATGACTGCAAGCCACCAAGCGCCCGATCGCAATCTCGCGATGGAGTTGGTCCGAGTGACCGAGGCCGCGGCGCTCGCCGCCGGCCGCTGGGTGGGGCGCGGTGACAAGAACTCCGGCGACGGCGCGGCGGTCGACGCCATGCGTCAGCTCCTCTCCACCGTCTCGATGCGCGGCGTCGTGGTGATCGGCGAGGGCGAGAAGGACGAGGCCCCGATGCTGTTCAACGGCGAGGAGGTCGGCAACGGCGAGGGCCCCGAGTGCGACGTCGCCGTCGACCCGATCGACGGCACCACCCTGATGGCCGAGGGCCGCCCGAACTCCATCTCGGTCATCGCCGTCAGCGAGCGCGGCACCATGTACGACCCGTCCGCTGTGTTCTACATGGAGAAGATCGCCGTCGGCCCGGAGGCCAAGGGCGCCATCGACATCAACGCCTCGGTCGAGTGGAACATCAACTCGGTGGCCAGGGCCAAGGGCATCGACGTCTCCGACCTGACCGTCGTGATCCTCGACCGTCCCCGCCACGCCGACCTCATCTCCGAGATCCGCGCCGCCGGCGCCAAGATCCGCCTCATCTCCGACGGCGACGTCGCGGGCGCGGTCGCCGCGGCCGACGACTACTCCACCGTGGACATGCTGATGGGCATCGGCGGCACCCCCGAGGGCATCATCGCGGCCGTCGCGATGAAGTGCATGGGCGGCGAGATCCAGGGCAAGCTGTGGCCCCGCAACGACGAAGAGCGACAGAAGGCCATCGACGCCGGCCACGACCTCGACCGCGCGCTGACCACCGACGACCTCGTCCGCGGCGAGAACTGCTTCTTCTGCGCGACCGGCGTGACCAACGGCGACATGCTGCGCGGTGTGACCTACCGCCCGAACGGCGCGACCACCCGTTCGCTCGTCATGCGCTCGAAGTCGGGCACCGTGCGCCGCATCGAGTCGGTACACCGTCCCGAGAAGCTGCGCGGCTACGCCGGCATCAAGTACTGAGCACCCCGCAACCGACGCTCGAAGGCCCCGCGCCACCAGCAGTGACCCACCTCACGAGTGGGGTCACCTATGGCGTGGGGCCTTTTCACGCGAGGGATACGATACGGTCCGTGAGCAAACCAGCCCCCGAGTTTCTCTACTCCGATCTGCTGCCCATCGGGCCCGACGAGACCCCGTACCGTCTGATCACCACCGAGGGTGTGTCGACCTTCGAGCTCGGTGGCCAGACCTTCCTCAAGGTGGAGCCGGAGGCCATCCGCAGGCTCACCGCGGAGGCGATGCACGACATCAGTCACTTCCTGCGTCCCGCGCACCTCGCCCAGCTGCGCAAGATCATCGACGACCCCGAGGCGTCGGGCAATGACCGCTTCGTCGCACTCGACCTGCTCAAGAACGTCAACATCTCCGCCGGCGGCGTGCTGCCGATGTGCCAGGACACCGGCACGGCGATCGTGATGGGCAAGAAGAGCGAGGGCGTGCTGACCGGCGTCGACGACGCCGAGGTCATCTCGAAGGGTGTCTACGACGCCTACACCCAGCTCAACCTGCGCTACTCACAGCTCGCTCCGCTGACGACCTACGAAGAGAAGAACACCGGCACCAATCTTCCGGCCCAGGTGGAGATCTACTCCACCGCGCAGGGCCCCAAGGGACCGGAGTACAAGTTCCTCTTCATGGCCAAGGGCGGCGGCAGCGCCAACAAGTCGTTCCTGTTCCAGGAGACCAAGGCGATCCTCAACCCGAAGTCGATCCTGAAGTTCCTGGACGAGAAGATCCGCTCGTTGGGCACCGCGGCCTGCCCGCCGTACCACCTGGCCGTCGTGATCGGCGGCACCTCCGCCGAATTCGCGCTCAAGACCGCCAAGTACGCGTCGGCGCACTATCTCGACAACCTGCCCACCGAGGGCTCGATGTCGGCGCACGGTTTCCGCGACCTCGAGCTCGAGGAAGAGGTCTTCAAGCTGACCCAGTCCTTCGGCATCGGCGCCCAGTTCGGCGGCAAGTACTTCTGCCACGACGTCCGGGTAGTGCGTCTGCCGCGCCACGGCGCATCGTGCCCGGTGGCCATCGCGGTCTCCTGCTCGGCCGACCGTCAGGCACTCGGCAAGATCACCCCGGAGGGCGTGTTCCTCGAGCAGCTCGAGACCGACCCGGCGAAGTACATGCCGGCCGCGGGTGTCGCCGAGGACATCGCCGGCGGCGAGGTGGTCGAGGTCGACCTGAACCGTCCGATGCCGGAGATCCTCGCGCAGCTGTCGCAGTACCCCGTCAAGACCCGTCTGTCGCTGACCGGTCCGCTGGTGGTGGCACGTGACATCGCACACGCCAAGATCAAGGAGCGCCTCGACGCCGGCGAGCCGATGCCGGACTACATGCGCAACCACCCCGTCTACTACGCGGGCCCGGCCAAGACCCCGGAGGGTATGGCGTCCGGCTCCTTCGGTCCGACGACCGCGGGCCGCATGGACTCCTACGTCGACCAGTTCCAGGCCGCCGGCGGCTCGATGATCATGCTGGCCAAGGGCAACCGGTCCAAGCAGGTCACCGAGGCGTGCCAGAAGCACGGTGGCTTCTACCTCGGTTCCATCGGTGGTCCGGCCGCACGTCTGGCCCTCGACTGCATCAAGAGCCAGGAGGTCCTCGAGTACCCCGAACTCGGTATGGAGGCAGTCTGGAAGATCGAGGTGGAGAATTTCCCGGCCTTCATCGTTGTTGACGACAAGGGCAACGACTTCTTCACCGACCCGAGCGGTACCGTCAGCGTCCCGCTCTCCGGCATAAGGATCCGATCAAAGGAGTAGACCGATGGCCGAGCCACAGGGCAAGCACGAGTTCCGCATCGAACACGACACGATGGGAGAGGTGCGAGTCCCCGTCGATGCCCTGTGGCGAGCGCAGACGCAGCGCGCGGTGGAGAACTTCCCGATCAGTTTCCGCCCGCTCGAGCGGACGCAGATCCGCGCGCTGGGTCTGCTGAAGCAGGCCTGCGCCAAGGTCAACAAGGATCTCGGGCTGCTCGACGCCGAACGCGCGGACGCGATCATGGCCGCCGCCGCGCAGATCGCCGAGGGCCGCCACGACGACCAGTTCCCGATCGACGTGTTCCAGACCGGTTCGGGCACCAGCTCGAACATGAACGCCAACGAGGTCATCGCCTCGCTGGCGAAGGCCGAGGGTGTCGACGTGCATCCCAACGATCACGTCAACATGTCGCAGTCGTCGAACGACACGTTCCCCACCGCAACCCACGTGGCCGCGACGGAGGCGGTCGTCGACAACCTCGTCCCGGCACTGGAGCATCTCCGTAAGGCGTTGGCGGACAAGGCGGTCGAGTGGCGCGAGGTGGTCAAGAGCGGCCGCACGCATCTGATGGACGCGGTGCCGGTGACCCTCGGCCAGGAGTTCTCCGGCTACGCGCGCCAGATGGAGGCGGCCATCGAACGGGTCACCGCCACCCTGCCGCGCGTGGGTGAGCTGCCCATCGGCGGTACCGCGGTCGGCACCGGCCTCAACGCCCCGCCCGGGTTCGGTTCGAAGGTGGTCGAGGAACTGGTCAGGCTGACCGGGGTCACCGAGTTGCGGCTGGCGAAGGACAACTTCGAGGCGCAGGCCGCCCGCGACGGACTCGTCGAGCTGTCCGGTCAGCTCAAGACGGTCGCGGTGTCGCTGACCAAGATCGCCAACGACGTCCGGTGGATGGGGTCGGGGCCGCTGACCGGTCTGGGCGAGATCCTGCTCCCCGACCTCCAGCCGGGCAGCTCGATCATGCCGGGCAAGGTCAATCCCGTTCTGCCCGAAGCGGTCACACAGGTCGCGGCGCAGGTGATCGGCAACGACGCGGCGGTCACCTGGGGTGGCGGCAACGGCGCGTTCGAGCTCAACGTCTACATCCCGATGATGGCCCGCAACGTGCTCGAGTCGATCACGTTGCTGGCCAACGTGTCCCGCCTGTTCGCGGACAAGTGCATCGTCGGCCTGAAGGCCAACGTCGAGCGGTTGCGCACCCTCGCCGAGAGCTCGCCGTCGATCGTCACCCCGCTGAACTCGGCCATCGGTTACGAGGAGGCGGCCGCGGTCGCGAAGCAGGCGCTCGCGGAGGGCAAGACGATCCGTCAGACGGTGATCGACCGCGGTCTCGTCGGCGACAAGCTCAGCGAGGCCGAACTCGACGAGCGGCTCGACGTCCTCAAGATGGCCAACCTGGATCGCGAACGCTGAACCACACCGTCTGCCGGGGCCGGGACGATCCGACCCCGGCAGACGGGTCATCACGGTAGCCGCGGCGGAAGGCCGGCGACCTGCTTCACCAGGGCGTCGGCACCGATCCCGCCGGGCACGACCACGTCCGTCGATGCAGCGGAACCGGTCTTACGTCCGATGGACCCGGTGTCTGCCGATCCCGACGAGGAGCCGCCGTCGGCCGAACCGGAACCGGACACGGAACCGCTCCCCGGCGAGCCGGTGGACCAGCCCGGGATGGTCCCCAGGCCGGGAACCACGAAGTCTCCCACCGAGATCTCCGGGATGATCCCGGCGTTGCTCGACCCGATTCGCGGCAGGCCGAGGTAGTTCACGGAGGAGTTGTCCCCCAGGAACCCGGCGGTGTTCTTGGTCGTGGGGAACAGGCCGATTTCGGTGCCGAGCCAGGCCAGTTCGATGGCCGCGCCGTTCTTCGAGACCGGCTTGAAGCCGTAGTCGCTGGTGAGCGCGACGATATCCGGACCGCCCAGGGTCAGCCGGGAGATGTCTTTGCTCAGCAGCGACTCTCCCGAGCTCAGCGAGGCCATGAGGTCGGACGCACTCAGGCCGTCGGCGAGCAGCGCGAAGGGGTTCTTCAGCGCCAGGCTGACGGTGCCGCCGGGCTTGTCGTGAGTGCCCTCGAGGAGGCCCAGGACGCCGACACAGTCACCGGCGGTGGATGAGTGGGCATAGGCGAATACCCCGACGCAGGTGACCTGCCCGGAGTTCAGGCCGCCGAGGCTGAGAGTGGGCGCAGACGCCGCCGCGATCCCCAGCACCGACACCGCAGTCGCGGTCCGGTTGATACCCGCCGTGGAGACCGCGATGCCGGGGCCGATGGCGGTCGCCGAGGCGCCGGCCCCGACCGAGAGGGCCACGCCTCCCAGCACCCCTCCTTGCGGCAACAGGTCCGAGGACCCGGAGGATGAACCGAACATCGCGGAACCCGACGAAGAACCCGACGAGGAACCGGCAGATCCGGTGTCGGCCGTCGCGCCACCGGGGCCGAGGGACGCCGCGGCAACGAGGGTCACCGCCATCGCCATTGCCGAGGCAAGCGATCTGGTGCGGCCGAGAAGTCGAGGTGTCATCCGAACACCGCTCCTTTCCGTGAAATCGATCACCACATCCATGTGGTGCGATCACTATGTCTCGCCACACCTTTGGCCGACCGGTCACTCGACAGGCGTTTGCGAGACGTGTCGAGGACACATTCGGGCCATGTCCACCGTCATCGGTGGTATCCGCGAATTCGGCGCCCCGCCACCCGGTCGACGAGGATCGGCGAGAAGAGGTGATGCCCTGACCGGCACTGTCGATCGTCGTGGTGGAACGGTGACGGTGTTGGTCGTCGCGCGGTCGGTGAATCGCGGATTCCGCCCTTCGGAACGGTCGACCGCGTAGCCGTCGTCGACCTCATCGGTGCCGTGCACCGCAGCCGGGTGATTCCTCACGCCGGTCGAAGCGCTCGATCCGGGTCTCAGAGGATTTCTGATCGCTTCCGCCCCTCGATCGGATACGAACACCTTCGGTGTGCTTCGCGGACCGAGATCACCCTGCGCCAAGGCCGACCGGCTACCGTCGAGGCATGCCGACGAACCTTCTCCCCTTCCCGACGGAGTGGCAGACCGGACTGGTGCTCGTCGCCCACCCCGACGATCCCGAGTACGGGATGGCGGCCGCGGTCGCACGATGGACCGGCGAGGGCAGGCGAGTCGTCTATGCGCTGGCGTCCAGCGGCGAGCGCGGCATCGAGGGACTGACGCCCGCCGAGACCGGGCCGCTGCGAGAGGCGGAGCAGCGCGCGTCGGCGAAGATCGTCGGCGTCGACGAGGTCGAGTTCTGGGGTTTTCCCGACAGCGACATCCGCAACACCCCGGAGTTGCGCTCGAAGATCACCGAGACCGTCGAACGCGTTGCGCCGCAGGTGATCCTGTCGCTGTACGGCGGGCCGGAATGGGCGCCCGGCCAACCGAACCAGCGCGACCACATGGAGTTCTCCGCCGCCGTCCTCGACGCGTACGACGAACTGGCACGCCGGCTGCCCGACGCCACGCCGGCGTGGTTGTTCGAGAACGGTCCCGCGCCGACGCACGTCGTCGACGTCGACGATCAGATCGAGATCGCCGTGCGGTCCCTGGCGGCCCATGACCGCTACCTGTCGGTACTGGACCCGGACACGCCGGTCCCCGACCAGGCCCGCCGTCAGATCGAGTCGGCGACCGCCCCGCGGGACGCCTCCGGGCGGCATGTGTCGGGCTTCGAGCTGAAGCGCTCCCGGGACTCCCGGACCATGGTGGACCCGACCTAGGCCTCACTCCCCCGTGACCTTCGGCCCCTCCCGATCACGACCGCGCCACGAGATGGTGGTGGTGTCGTCACATTCGGGGTCGGGCTCACGGATGGAGGTGATCAGCCATCACGCTCACGGGCGTTCTCGTCGTCAGCCTCCTGGCGTTCCTCGTGTCCGCCGTCACAGGCCTCTCCGTGTGGCTCGTGGTGGGATTCGGCCTGTTCAGCGGGCTACAATCGGTGGCGCTGGTCGCCGAGCGGACATCCGCTTGGCGGCTGTGACGGATCGGGTTCTCTCAACTCGTGTCCTTTGACCGGACCAAAAGACATCTTATCTGCCGTTGGGGTCTATGAGATCCAGCTCACACTTCGGCACACTGAAGTAGTCGATCGTCCGAGAGGTAAGAAACCATGACAGCCGTCTCACCCATGTCCGCCGAGACCGAGGGTTCGTCGGACCGGTACTGCGACAGCTGCGGACGCGTCTTCACGGTTCATCGAAACGTCCCGCCGCAGGGAATCGACGATCTGGCCCGCGCCAGTGGCTGGCACATCGGGGCCGAGGAGACCTTCTGTCCCGCGTGCCGGCAAGCCCGGCTCAGCATCAGCGACACCTGAGGCCCACAAGGCCCCAGGTGTCGCTCTTCGTTTCGCGATCCGTCATGTTCCGCGAGGGGTCAGCCCCCGATACCGGTTCCGAGCGCGGTCCCCGGTCCGAAGAGAGAGGGAACCACACCGACCAGCAGTGACAGCAGATCGGGCAACACTTCCGCGCCGGGGATCTCGGGAGACGTCGGCGGCGTGGTACCCGGGGTTGTTTGAGGGGTGGCTCCGGGGGCCTCGCCGGCCGGCGGGCCCTGATTCACGCCGATGGTGATCTTCGGGCTCTTCGCTGGGTCGAGCCAGACGAGCACCTTCTTCATGAGCTCGCGTTCGATGGCAACGCAGCCCATGGTCGGCTGGTTGTTCGTGACGTGTAGGAAGATCGCCGACGCCCGGCCCGGGATCCGCTGCGGGTTGTGCGCGATGTTGACCGCGTAGTCGTACACGGGCCCCGAGTCGTACAGGTTCTCGCTGTCGCCGCCGGGGCTCTGAGCCTGGCGGACGTGCGTGTTGTACGTCGGCGACTTGGGGTTGGAGTCCCACCAGTCCTGCCGGTCGACCTTGATGTACGGCATCTTGGTGCCCGGATTCTCCTGACGGCCGAAGGCCTGGTCGAGAGCGAACGTGCCGGCCGGCGTCCGGTAGACGTTGTCCTGCGGCTCACCCATGCCCAGCGAGCCCAGGAACGCCCGGGTCGGCCCGATGACGGGCTTCCAGCTGCCGTCGGTGCCCTTCTCGAAGGCCGTGAGGGTGGCGGTGGTGTCCGATGCCTTGGGCGCGGTCACGACGATCATCTGCGAGGTGTCGCCACCGCTCGTGCCACCGATCCCGTCGCCGGACCCGTTCTGCCCGGAGAGCTTGTTCAGGATCTCGTCGAGGATCGGGATGCCCAGCCCCGGGCCCGCACCGGGGATCGACGGCGTGGTCGGTGTGGTGGGTGTGGTCGGTGAAGTCGTCTCCGGCTCGGCGAACGCCTGGCCGGCCCCACCCGCGCACGCCGCAAGCACCGCGATCACCAGTAGTCCCAGAAGTCTCATTCGCCCCATCAGTAACTTCAGCACCACACCAGTGTGCCAGTGCGCAAGTGGCCCGTGAGTCACGTGATGGTCACGGTGCCGTCAGGATCGGATCAACCTTCCACCCAGGCCGCATCGGGGTGATCCACGACATCCCCGATGGGCCTCGACGCTCCGCGATCCTCTACTCCGCGGGCAGACGCCCGGCAGGCAACGTGCTGTGGACCGACACGAGAAGGCCGCGCCGTCCCCTTTCTGGGGATTCGACGCGGCCTCCCGGCAGATCCGCCCGCTCGCCACGCTCCCGGCGCGGACACACTCCCGGCGCGGACACACCCCGCCCGCTCGCTACGCTCCCGGCGCGGACACACCCCGCCCGCTCGCTACGCTCCCGGCGCGGACACACCCCGCCCGCTCGCTACGCTCCCGGCGCGGAGGGCCCGAACTCCTCCAGCATCTCCGTCACCAGTGCCGCGATCGGCGAACGCTCACTGCGCGTCAGGGTGATGTGCGCGAACAACGGGTGCCCCTTCAGCTTCTCGATCACCGCGGCAACCCCGTCGTGCCGGCCGACGCGCAGATTGTCGCGCTGCGCGACGTCGTGGGTCAGGACCACCCGCGATCCGGCGCCCAGCCGGGACAGCACCGTGAGCAGCACATTGCGTTCCAGTGACTGCGCCTCGTCGACGATGACGAACGAATCGTGCAGCGACCTGCCGCGAATGTGCGTCAGCGGCAGGACCTCGAGCATCCCGCGACTCAGCACCTCGTCGATGACCTCGGGCGACGCCAGGCCCTCCAGGGTGTCGAACACCGCCTGCGCCCAGGGACCCATCTTCTCGGCCTCGCCACCGGGCAGATAGCCGAGTTGCTGACCGCCGACTGCGTACAGCGGACGGAACACCACGACCTTGCGCTGGGTGCGGCGCTCCAGCACGGCCTCCAGCCCGGCGCACAACGCGAGCGCGGACTTTCCGGTGCCGGCCTTGCCGCCCAGCGACACGATGCCGACGCTGTCGTCGAGCAGCAGGTCCAGCGCGATCCGCTGTTCCGCCGAACGCCCGTGCAGCCCGAACGCCTCCCGGTCACCGCGCACCAGCTGCACCCGCTTGTCCTCGTTCACCCGTCCGAGCGCACTCGACGTCGCACTGAGCAGCCGGATTCCGGTGTGGCACGGCAGTTCCCGGGCCTCGTCGATGTCCACGACACCCTCGGCGAACAGCGCGTCGACAGTGGCGGTCTCGACGTCGAGCTCGGCCATGCCCGACCAGCCGGAGACCACCACGTCCTGGGCGTGGTACTCGTCGGCGTCGAGCCCGACGGCACCGGCCTTCACACGCAGCGGGATGTCCTTGGAGACCAGCGTGACGTCGTTGCCCTCCGCGCGCAGGTTGAGCGCACAGGCGAGGATGCGCGAGTCGTTGCTGTCGGTGCGGAAGCCGGCGGGGAGCACCGCCGAGTCGGTGTGATTGAGTTCCACCTGCAGGGTGCCGCCCTCGGAGCCGATCCCGATCGGGAGGTCGAGCCGTCCGTGGGCCAGTCGCAGGTCGTCGAGCAGGCGCAATGCCTCACGCGCGAACCAACCGAGCTCGTGGTGGTGACGTTTGCCCTCGAGTTCGCTGATCACCACCAGCGGAAGAACCACGTGGTGTTCTGCGAAACGCATGACCGCCCAGGGATCGGACAGCAGCACGGAGGTGTCGAGGACGTAGGTGCGTGTGGTCACGTGGGGCTCCTACGTTCGTGCGGCGCCCGCACAAACCAGTTCTGTAGTCGACCGGCTGGTCCGAATGTCCGGGTCCTCGGCGTCAGCCGAGGTGGACGAGGACCGGGGCCGGTCCCCTCGCGATGCTGGTGCAAACCACGAATCGAACCTCCCGGACGGATCGCTTCCCCGCGGTCCGTCACCCGTCAACGTACGCGCGAATTGGCCCCTCGGCTCGTCGAGATCAGGTGTGTCGGCGTGAATTTCGCGTTAACGCGGGTATCGTCAGCCCCGGGGACGCAAACGGCGCCACCAGGACTTTTCTCGTCCTGATGGCGCCGTGAGAACTTGTCTCGCCGCGCGTGCCTAACCGCGGGCGCGGGACAGGATGCGCTGACGCGCCGCCTCGGCCTCGTCGCCGAGTCCTTCGACGGAGTCGAGCTTGACCGCGTCGGCGAACGCCGTCGCGATCTCCTTCCAGGTGTCCTCGTTCTCGTAGTCGGCGATGAGCGCGCGCTCGGCGTCGAAGTCGTCGATGTCGTGGCCGATCGCCTCGGCACGGCCGACCGCGAGCGCCTTGTCCATCGCGATGACGGTGGTGTCCTGGTCGGCGACGATGCCGGCGTTGAGGAACTTGCCGAAGGTCGTCGACTGCAGGTCGTCGTCGGCGGAGATCTTCGACAGGATCTGGACGAGGACCTCATCGTCGGCGATTGCCGAGAGGCGCTTGATGAAGCTGACGCACTGGTTCTCGTGCACGGCCATCAGGGCGAGCACGTCCATCGGGCCGAGCTCGGCCATCTCCTCGGAGCTCTGGCGGTAACCCTTGGTCACGTGCACCAGACGACGGTGTTCGGCGTCGACCGGGTCGACGGCGCGGCGCACGATGAGGTAGTCGCGCAGCACGATCGAGTGCCGGTTGTCCTCGGCGGTCCAGACGCCGATGAGCTGACGCCACTCGGAGAACGCCGGGAAGTGCTTGGCCAGCACGCGGTGGTAGGACGGCAGCTGATCCTTGGTCAGCAGCAGCGCCAGCAGCGCGGCCCGGGCCTCGTCGGACAGCGTGGCCTGCGAGGGATCGAAGTCCTCGCCGCCGAGGAAGGCGAAGTTGCGCCCCTCGTCCCACGGCACCCAGTCGTGCGGCTGCCACGGGGTGGCGGCCGCCCTGTGCTCTTCGGCGATCTCGGGAAGAGCCTTCTCGAGGGCGATGATCAGGTCGTCTTCAGTGAGTGCGTTCATCGTTGCCAAGAATACGTACGCCGCCTCGCGCGGAGCAATTCAGGTCACACTCCTCGCGAGACGGCGTCCGTGGGATCCGGTCAGATGCGGCTCATCAGGCCCCACTCCTCGAGTCCCTCGTAGAGAGGGAAGTCGAGGGCGAGCTTGGAGACGCGGCCGCGCAGCGCAGAGACGTCGGCGGACGTGCCGGCGGCCAGCGTGGTGGCGATGATGTCGGCGACCTCGGTGAACTGCTCTTCGCCGAAGCCGCGGGTGGCCAGCGCCGGGGTGCCGATGCGCAGACCCGAGGTGACCATCGGCGGGCGCGGGTCGAACGGCACGGCGTTGCGGTTGACGGTGATGCCGACCTGGTGCAGCAGATCCTCGGCCTGCTGACCGTCGAGGTTGCTGTTGCGCAGGTCGACGAGGACCAGGTGGACGTCGGTGCCGCCGGTGAGCACCGAGATGCCGGCGTTGGCGACGTCCTCACCGGTGAGGCGCTCGGCGAGGATCTTGGCGCCGGCGAGGGTGCGCCGCTGGCGATCGGCGAACTCCTCGGTGCCGGCGATCTTCAGCGCGACGGCCTTGCCGGCGATCGCGTGCATGAGCGGGCCGCCCTGCTGGCCGGGGAACACGGCCGAGTTGATCTTCTTGGCCCACTCCTGCTTGGCCAGGATGATGCCCGAGCGCGGGCCGCCGAGGGTCTTGTGCACGGTCGAGCTGACGACGTCGGCGTGCGGGACCGGCGACGGGTGGAGTCCGGCGGCGACGAGACCGGCGAAGTGCGCCATGTCGACCCACAGGTGGGCTCCGACCTCGTCGGCGATCGAGCGGAACGCCTCGAAGTCGAGGGTGCGCGGGTACGCCGACCATCCGGCGACGATGACCTTCGGCTTGACGTCGAGGGCGATCTTGCGCACCTCGTCCATGTCGATGCGGAAGTCTTCCTTGCTCACGCCGTAGAAGGCGTTCTCGTAGAGCTTGCCGGAGAAGTTGAGCCGCATGCCGTGGGTGAGGTGGCCGCCGTGGGCGAGGTCGAGACCGAGCATGGTCTCCCCCGGCTCCATGAGGGCCTGCAGCACGGCGGCGTTGGCCTGCGCACCCGAGTGGGGCTGCACGTTGGCGAACTCCGCTCCGAACAGTTCCTTGGCGCGGTTGCGGGCGATGTCCTCGACCACGTCGACGTATTCGCAGCCGCCGTAGTACCGGCGACCGGGGTAGCCCTCGGCGTACTTGTTGGTGAGCACGCTGCCCTGGGCCTGGAGGACCGCGCGCGGAACGAAGTTCTCCGACGCGATCATCTCGAGAGTGTCCCGCTGACGGCTCAGTTCGCCGTTCATCGCGGCGGCGACATCAGGGTCCAGCTCCGCCAGGGACATCGAGTTCACGGATGACGAGTTCGAGGTCATGGGGTCAAGTCTAGGGACGGCGATGCCGAATCCCCTAACCAGCCACCTGCGCCTTCTGGCGGGCGGCCGCGAGTTCGCGTCGCAGGCTCGCCGGGATGAGGGGTTCGTCGAGCAGGCGGCCGAACGCCGCGGCACGGTCGTCGGCGGCGTCGAGCCAGCGTTCGAGCAGCTGGTACCCCTCGACGTAGGTGCTGATGTAGGCGCGCCACAGCGGCGAGGTGAGGAATCGGAGCATCTGCCGCGCACGCTCCGGCGGGGCGAGCAGCCAGGTCTGCAGGAACTCCGCGACGGTGTCGGCGTCGGCGTGCCGGTCGTGCAGCATCAGCGCGGCGTCCTGGCGCACGGTGATCAGCGGTGCGGTGGCCCGCGACACCCGAGCGGCCCGGTCGGCGTCGAAGCGCAGGCCGAGGTCGGCGTAGATCTCGGCGGCCCAGCCGTGCCAGTCCGGACCCATGATCGCGGTGAGCGCGTGGTCGGCGAGCCCCTCGGCCATGAGGCACTGCGGGGTGTTGACGAGAAAGATCGACTGCTCGTGCTGTCCCGCGCCGACGAGCAACTGCTCCTTGCGGCAGTGCTCGGTGTGATGCCCCGGGTAGGCCTCGTGCGCGATGAGGGTCGGCAGCGACGACATGTACTGGGTGAGGTCGGCGTTGATCGCAACCTTGGAGCGATAACCGCCGAGGTAGTAGTTGAACCCGGACCAGGGCCTGTCCGTGACGACCTCGAACTCGACGATCTCGTTGTCCGGCAACGGGTACTGTGCCCGCACGCGTTCCCGCAGGGCGCTGCTGAACGCCCGCACGCACTCGTCGACCCTGGCCGGCGGGATCTCGTCGGCACGGCGATGGGCCGCGTAGGCGTCGCGCAGGGCCGCACCCGTCGCCCCCGGGACGCCGAGCGCCTCGGCCAGCGCGACGTGCGCGGCCTCGTATGCCTCGGTTCCGGCGGGCGCGATGTCGACGTCGAAGTAGGCGCTCACCTCGTCGACGAACGAGATCTCCTCGCCCGCGAACCTGCGCGCCGAGCATTCCAGGGCCCGCAGGTGTACGGCGATGAACTCGGCACGCTCGGCCGGCAGCCCGCCGGGGAGTTCGGCCAGCAGCGCCCGGGCGCGCGCGGCGAGTTGCGTGGGTTCCGGGGCGGGTGCGTTCTCGATCTCCGCCCGCAGCGCCGGATCGCCGGTGTAGGCGTCGACGAACCCCTCCTCCAGGCGGTCGAAGGCCAGTCCCAGGCGCAGGTAGTCGGTGACGAGATCGGGGTTCGCGGTGTCGGCCGGCATATGGCCGAGGCTACCTCGGGTACACCTCTGTGTCGTAGGCAATCGCGTGCCCCTAAGCTGTACGACATGACGACCCGGGCATCCGCGCGTACGACGACCCCGGAGCTGCGCTGATGGCTCGTAACGCCAGCGACCGGGACCCCAGCCTGTATCTGGAGCTGGACCGAAAGCAGTGGCGTGAGCTCCGCGAGTCGATGCCGATGGTTCTGACCGAGGACGAGCTCTCGGAACTCGTCGGCCTCGGCGAGCAGATCGACCTCCAGGAGGTCGCCGACGTCTACCTGCCGCTGTCGCGCCTGATCCACCTGCAAGTGGCTGCGCGCCAACGACTCTTCGCCGCGACGTCGACGTTCCTCGGAGAACGCCAGACCAGCCGCCAGGTGCCGTTCATCATCGGGATCGCGGGCAGCGTCGCGGTCGGCAAGTCGACCACGGCGCGCGTCCTGGCAGCGCTCCTCGCGCGCTGGGAGTCCCACCCGAAGGTCGATCTGGTCACCACCGACGGATTCCTGCTGCCCACCGCCGAGATGCAGCGACGAGGCATCCTGCACCGCAAGGGTTTTCCCGAGTCCTACGACCGCCGGGCGCTCTTGCGGTTCGTGACCGAGGTGAAGTCGGGGGCCCGCGAGGTCGCCGCGCCGGTGTACTCGCACCTGGCCTACGACATCGTGCCCAACGTCTATCACTATGTGCGCCAGCCCGACATCCTCATTCTCGAGGGCCTCAACGTCCTGCAGACGGGCCCGACGCTGATGGTGTCGGACCTCTTCGACTTCTCGATCTACGTCGACGCCAAGATCGAGGACATCGAGGAGTGGTACATCTCGCGATTCCTGCAGATGCGGACGACATCGTTCGCCAACCCGGACTCGCACTTCCACGCCTATGCCTCGCTCACCGACGAGCAGGCGACCGCCGCCGCGCGTGATCTGTGGATCTCGATCAACCGCCCCAACCTGATCGAGAACATCCTGCCCACGCGTCCCCGCGCCACACTGGTCCTGCGCAAGGACCACGACCACTCGATCAACCGGGTGCGACTGCGGAAACTCTGAGCCACACGACTTTTCAGTCGGTGCGCAACATGAGGTCGACGAGTTCGGCGCCATACCGTCCCGCGGCGGCGCGATCGTCCTCCGTGTAGGACAGGTGCAGCGCGCCCACACCCATCGCGAATATCCATGCCGCCCGCATCGACGCCGTCTCCTCGTCGAGGCCGTGGTCGACGAGGCAGCGCCGCACCGCTTCTCGGGCGCGGCGATCGGAGGTGCGGATGCTCGCCTGCGCCTGCCGGTCGGTGCGCGCCCATTCCCGCATCGCCCGCTCGATCATCCAATGCCGCGGGCTGGTGAGCTGGGCGATCAGGCCCAGCAGCCGTTCCCGCGGCGGTCGGTCCGCGAGGGCCTCCAGGTTCCTGTGCTCCTCGTCGCTCCACTCGCCCCAGCGTGCGACGAGTGCGGCCCGGTAGGCGGCGACGTCGGTGAAATGCCAGTAGAAGCTGCCCTTGGTGACGCCCATCCGGCGGCACAGCTCGTCGATCTTGAGCTGCTTGAAACCCTCGTCGGCGAGGACGGCGTACCCGAGTTCGATCCAGTCGTCGGCGGACAGCTGGCGACCGCCACCCCGCCCGCGCCTTCGCTCCCGCGTCTGAGCCACCTCCCCACCCTAGAGCCGGCGAAACCCCACTTCCATACTTTTTCGTATGTTAGGTTCCGGACATGACCCCGACATCCGGATCGGTGACGATCACCGACGCGTTCATCACCGCGCTCGCCGACCGCGCCGCACAGGCCGAAGAGCAGCGGAAGCTACCCGCCGAGACCATCCGGGACGCCACCGACAGTGGCCTGCTCGACCTGTTGATCCCCAGGCGGTTCGGCGGGCTGGAAGCGCCGTTTCCCGAGATCCTCGACCACGTCCGGCGCCTCGCGCACGGATGCACCTCCAGCGCCTGGACGCTGGGCTTCTACACGCTGCACGGCTGGATCACCGCCCTGTTCGACGAGGAGGCACAAAAGGAGGCGTTCGCCGATCGCCCGTACCTCGCCCCGGCACCGCTCGCCCCGACCGGCACCGCCGAGCCCGCCGGCGGCGGGTTCACGGTGTCCGGACGCTGGTCGTGGGCGACCGGGATCATGGAGGCCAACTGGGTCATGGTCGGCGCGATCGTGACGGGCGACAGGCCCGACGCCGTGCTGGCACTCCTGCCGATGGCCGACGTACGGGTCGAGGACGTCTGGCACACCGACGGCATGCGCGCCACCGGGTCGAACGACGTGGTGATCGAGAAGGCCTTCGTCCCCGCGCACCGCACCATCCGGGTCCGGGACCTCTACGCGGGCAGGACACCCGGCGCCGCCCTGCACGACAACCCGTCGTACCGGTGGCCGATGGTCCCCGCGCTCGCGCTGCTGGCGGCCATGCCGGCGCTCGGCGCCGCCGAACGCGTCGCCGACCTGTACGCGCAGCGACTCTCCGAACGGGTCCTCGCGTATCAGATGGTGAAGCAGAAGGACAAACCTGCAGCGCGAATCCGCCTGGGCGACGCCCGAATCCGACTGCAGGCCCTGCGCGGCCTGCTCGACGGGACCACCTCGACCATCGACCGGATCGTGGCCGCCGGCGAGACGGTCGACCTCCGTACCCGCGCCGGGGCCCGGCTCGCCGCCGCCCGGATCGTGCACGAGTCGAGGGCGATCATCGGCTCGTTGCTCGAGGCGTCGGGCGCGAGCGTCCACTTCCTCGACCACCCGATGCAGCGGGCGCGGCGGGACGTCGACGTCCTGTCCGGCCACGTCGTCTTCGACTACGACGAGATCCGCGAGATCACCGGATCATTGGAGATCGGCATGGAGATCTCCCCGTTCGCCATGGTGTAGCGGTCAGCGCGCGGCCGATGACCGACGCCGCTCGTCGAGACCTGCGGGATAGCCACCGGCGATCGCGATTCGGTTCCAGGCGTTCACCATCACGATCGACGCGACCAGCTGCCCGATCGCGCCGGCGTCGAAATATTCTCGCGCATCGGCGAACACCGCGTCGTCGACGCCGTTCTCGCCGGGGAGCGTGAGCTGCTCGGTCAGGGCGAGCGCCGCCCGTTCCCGTTCGCTGAACAGTCCACCTGCGTCTCGCCACGCGGCGATCATCAGCAGTTTCCGCGGCTCCATGTGGGCATCGAGCGCGTCCGTCGCGTGCATGTGCAGGCCGTAGGCACAGGAGTTGAGCTGCGACACCCGGATCGCGAGGAGCTCGGTGATCTCGGGATCGACGCCCACCGACGACACCCGTTGCAGGGCGACGAGTGCCTTGTAGACGCCGGGGCTGTCCCGCGGGATCCACATGCGGGTCGGCGGGCGGGACGCCGGCCCCACGCCCGCGGCCATCACGACCTGCCCGCGCCGGCGCCGGCGTGCGCGGCCAGCCAGTCGTCGAGGGCGGTGGACGTGACGACGTCGGGCTCGGTCGGCACCAGCCCCCCGCTGCGGATCGCGGCGCCGCCGACCGGCGCACCGATGACCCACCTCGGAGATCCCAGCTGCGACGCGACGGCTTTCGCGACGTCGACCAGGTTCATCTCGTCGGGCCCGGCGACCTCGATCTTGCGGCCGCCCGGCCCGCCCGACGTCGCGACGTCGGCGACCACGCGCGCCACATCGGCGGCGGCCGCGGGCCGCGACCACATCTTCGGCGCGACGGCGACCGGACCGAGCGACATCCGGCCCATCATCTGTTCGGCGAGTTCGAACCACTGCGTCGACGCGACGATGGTCAGCACGTGCGGCGACAGGTTCTCCAGGTAGGCCTCCTCCTGGGCCGCCTTGCCCCTGGTAGTAGCCGAACTTCGCGTTCACCGCCGGCTTGTCGGCGTTGACGATCGACACGCACACCACGTGCCCGACACCCGCATCGGTCGCGGCGCGGGCGATGTTGGCCGCCGTCGTACGGAAGAAGTCGACCGCCTTCTTGGCACTGAGCGTCTCGAGGCTGAGGCAGTCGACGACGGCATCCGCACCGGGCATCGTCTCCGCCAGCCCCTTCCCCGTGTAGGCGTCGACGCCGCGTGCCCGGTTGGCCCGGACCACCTCGTGCCCTCGTTCGGTGAGCTCGTCGACGACCCGGCTGCCCAGGACCCCACTCGCTCCGATCACCACGATCTTCATCTCTATCCCCTTTGCAGTCGTCCTTCTTTCCTGACGTGCTCTCCTGCACCTACGCTAGTTCTCGATTAGCACAAGAAAGTGGTCCAATTCGATGGCAGTAAACGAGGCCAATTCTGCGGAGGACGGCCCGCGTGATCCGTGGGCGGAGGTCGCCGCGCGCCTGGGTGCAGACCTGTTCCTCGACCTGCAGCCCGACCCGGACGCGAGCACCCGCGGCCGTGGCGCCACGCTGCGACGCACCCTCGCGGAGGCGTTGCGCTCGGCCATCCTCGACGGCCGGTTGCCGCCGGGCACCGCGCTACCGCCGTACCGATCGCTGGCCGCGGACCTCGGAGTGGCCCGTGGCACGGTGTCGGCGGTCTATCAGGAGCTGGTCGCCGAGGGCTGGCTGACCGCCCGGCAGGGGTCGTCGACGAGGGTGGCCGAGGGTGCCGCGCACCCGGAGGCCGGACGCGACCCCGGCATCGGTCACACCGACACGGGATCGGTGATGTTCCATCTGCCGCACGACTTCTCGCTCGGCCGGCCATGCGCGGGGATGTTCCCCCGCGCGGACTGGATCCGGGCGACGCGCAGGGTCCTCACCGAGTGCGCGGACGAGGTCTTCGCACCGGCGCATCCACAGGGGCGCCCCGAGCTCCGCCACGCGCTGGCCGTGTACCTGAGCCGCACGCGCGGAGTACGTACCACCGCGGACCGCATCATCCTGGGCACCGCGGTGCAGTCCGCGCTGGAGTTGTTGTCGCGCACCGTGTTCGGCGACGTCATCGCGGCAGAGAGCCACGGTCTGCCGTTCCACTGGCAGGCGGTCGAACGAGGCGGCACCCGCGTGATCCCGATCCGCGTCGACGGCGAGGGCATGGTCGTCGACGACCTCGAACGCAGCGGGGCCTCCGCGGTGTTGCTGACGCCGAGCCATCAGTTCCCCACCGGTGTGGCCCTGTCCCCGGGGCGGCGCATGCAGGTCGTGGACTGGGCCAGGCGCACCGGTGCGGTCATCGTCGAGGACGACTACGACGGCGAGTTCCGCTACGACCGCGAGCCGGTCGGCGCGCTGCAGAGCCTCGGGCCGGACGTCGTGATCCACGCCGGGTCGGTCTCCAAGAGCCTGTCCCCCGCGGTCCGTGCCGGATGGTTGGCCCTGCCCGAGCACCTGGTCGAGAAGGTGGTGCAGGCCAAGGGGTTACGTGAGCCGGATGCGAGCATCGTCGATCAGCTGATCCTGGCCGATCTCATCGAGTCGGGCGCCTACGACCGCCACATCCGGCGCAGCCGCCAGGCGTATCGGGCCCGACGGGACGCCCTCGTCGAGGCCGTCACCGCCGCAGGCCTCGACCTCCCCGGCATCGCAGCCGGACTCCACGCGGTCATCCCCGTCGACCACGAGGACGAGAGCGGGTTGGTGCACCAGGCCTTTCAGCGCGGCATCGGACTCGTCGGGTTGTCGCTGTTCCGCCATCCCGACGCCGAACCCCTCCCGTACGGCGGCCTGGTCGTCGGATTCGGAACGCCGGCGGCGTCGACCTATTCGACCGATCTGGCGGCACTGGCGCGATTACTTGCCGAACCTTCGGCTCCGCGCCGAGTAATCCCGTAGCGCGCGAAGGAAATCCACACGCCGGAACTCCGGCCAGTAGGCGTCGGTGAACCAGATCTCCGAATAGGCGCTCTGCCACAGGAGGAATCCCGACAGCCGCTGCTCGCCGGAGGTCCGGATGACGAGGTCGGGATCGGGCTGGCCCTTGGTGTAGAGGTTGTCGTCGATCGCGTCGACGGTGACGGCCTCGATCATCTCCTCCGGGGTGGCGCCCGCGTGCAGCTTCTCGGCGAGCAGGGCGCGGACCGCGTCGACGATCTCCTGCCGTCCGCCGTAGCCGACGGCGACGTTGACGTTCATCCCGTCGTGGTCGGCGGTCCGAGCGGCCGCAGCCCGCAACCGCTGCGCGACGGGGCCGGGCAGAGCTTCGAGGGTGCCGACGATCCGGATACACCAGTCGGAGTCGGGCGCGGAGATCTCGTCGACGATGTCGGGCACGATCTCGAGCAGCGCGTCGAGCTCCTCCGACGACCGGTTCAGGTTCTCGGTCGACAACAGGTAGATGGTGACGGCCTCGATGCCCAGGTTCGAGCACCAGCCGAGCATGTCGGCGATGCGCTGGGCACCCACGCGATGCCCGTGGCTGACGTCGTCGAAGCCGGCTTCGCGCGCCCACCGTCGGTTCCCGTCGCAGATGATCGCGACGTGCCGCGGGAGACGCTCCGGGTCGAGGAGCTGGATGAGACGGCGTTCGTAGATGTTGAGGACGGGACGGCGAACCCGGTCCGGCAGAAGTTTCATCGTGCCGTCGACTCCATGAGGTCGCCGGGCTCTGCTGGGCTCCGTGTCACGTGGGACACCTTACGCTCCACCGTGCGAGCGAGCCGACCCCACCGATGTCCGAAAGACTCTCCTACCCGCACGTAAGTTACGGTACCGTAACCACATGAGCACGACACTGGGTCCATCCGTGGACGACCGACCGCGCCTGCGCGGTGTCATCCACCACTACTCCGCGTATGTGGCAGGGTTGGCCGGTCTCGCCCTCGTCATCGGAGCCGCGGTGCTCGACGGCGCCCTCGGTGCCGTCACCTGCGCGATCTATGCGGTCACCGTGGTGGGGTTGTTCACCGTCAGCGCGACGTATCACCGCATCCCGTGGAAGACGATGCGCGCCCGCCTGCGCATGAAGCGGGCCGACCATGCGACGATCTTCCTCTTCATCGCCGGGTCCTACACGCCGTTCTGCGCGCTCGGCCTCCCGTCGCCGACGCGGTGGTGGGTGCTCGCGATCGTGTGGACCGGCGCCATCGCCGGCGCGGTCCTCAAGATCGTGTGGCCCGGGGCGCCGCGCTGGTTGGGGGTCACGCTCTACATCGTTCTCGGCTGGGTGATCGTCGCGGTCGCGCCCGCGCTCGTGCGCGAGACCGGGGTGACGGTCATGGTCCTGCTGGCCCTCGGCGGCGTTCTCTACAGCGTGGGCGGCGTGCTGTACGCGGTCCGATGGCCGAACCCATGGCCGAAGACGTTCGGGCACCACGAGGTCTTCCACGTGTGCACCGCGATCGCCGCCCTGCTGCACTACGTCGCGGCCTGGATGGTCGTCGCGGGGTAACCGCTCGCTACGATGCGGCGGTGACCTCGGCCCAGGAGACCGTCCACCGGATGCGCGGATGCGCCATCGGTGTGCTCTCGGCATGCGCGGCCGTGGCCGCGCACGGCACCGCCGGCGGGTCGCTGCCCGATTCCGACTCACTGCTGCTCATGATCGCGGCCTGCGCGGTCCTCGGCGCCGCCATCGGTTCACTACGACGTTCCCCGGGCCCGGCCGTCACCCTCGGGTTGCTGGTGGCCGGACAGTTTCTCGCGCACATGTCTCTCACCGCGCTCGACGGGCCGGCGATGATCCATCACGGCATCGCATCGCCGTCGCCGTCGCCGTCGATGATCGCGATGCACCTCGTCGCGACACTGGTGACCGCCGTCGCGATCCGTGTCGGCGAATCCGTGCTACCGACTCTTCTCACCGCGATCATCGCCCTCGTCCATCCGGTGCTCGTTCCGCCGGCGAACGAGAGTCCTCGCCTCGACCGTCTCGTCCCGGCACGGGACGTGCGTCATGACCGGCACACGATCGCGCCTCTGGGCACGCGTGGCCCGCCACCGATGGCCCGCTGACCATCCCTGCCCTCAACCGACCCGTCGACTCCGCCGGGCCGGTCGGCGCGCGCTTGCGCCGGAACGCTTCTCGATCGCTTCTCGATCGCTTCTGACGATCCCGCTTTCGCGGACCGTGGCTCGCGCGCGCCCTCCTCAGCGAAAGGCGACCTCGTGTCAAGGACTTCCGAAACGACTTCCGAAACGAACTCCGAGTTGTCCACCCCACCCGTCAACCCACCCCACGTCGATCCGCCGTCCGGCTCCGGCGGCCCGCTCCCCCTGTTGCGGCGCCTGCACTTCTACGCCGGCATCCTCATTGCCCCGTTCCTCATCGTCGCCGCCGTGACCGGCGGCGCGTATGCGGTCGCGCCGACGATCGAGGAGATCGTCTACCGCGATCAGCTCCACACCGACAGCACCGGTGAGATGCGGCCGGTCTCCGAACAGGTCGAGGCCGCGCAGCGTGTCCGGCCGGATCTCACCCTGTCCGCCGTGCGGCCGCCCGCCGAACCCGGCGACACCACCCGGGTGCTGTTCGACGACCCGTCGCTCGGCGAGTCCGAGCGGCAGGCGGTGTTCGTCGATCCGGTGACAACGGAGATCAAGGGCGAACTCGTCTCCTATGGAAGCGCGGCCGCCCTTCCGATGCGCGCATGGTTGAGCTCGCTCCACCGCAACCTGCATCTCGGTGAACCCGGCCGCGTCTACAGCGAGCTCGCCGCCTCCTGGCTGTGGGTGGTCGCGCTCGGCGGTGTCGCACTGTGGGTCTCGTACATGCGCCGGCGCCGGTCCGCGAGGCACCTCGTGACCTTCGACGGTTCGGCGACCGGTCGCAACCGGACCCGCAACCGCCATGCCGTGGTCGGTGTGTGGATCGCCGTCGGCCTGGTGTTCCTGTCCGCGACCGGACTGACCTGGTCGAAGTACACCGGCGACAACGTCACCGGGCTGCGCACGGCGCTGCACTGGACGACCCCCGCGGTGAACACGGATCTGCCCTCCGGCGCCTTCTCCGCCGCCGCATCCGGCGCCGGCCACCATCACGGCGCGACTCACGCAGACGCACATGAGGACCCGACGATCTCGACCCGGACCGTCAAAGAACTCGATCGCGTCCTCGACGTGGCCCGCTCCGCGGGAGTCGGCAGCGCGGTCGAGGCGAGCATCCCGTCGGCACCGGACGAGGCGTTCACCGTGACGCAGACGCGCCGGCCGTGGCAGTTCGGTCCCGACAGCGTCGCCGTCGACGGCGCGACCGGCCGGATCGTCGACGAGTCACGGTTCGCCGACTGGCCGGTGGCCGCCCGGCTCACCAACTGGGGCATCTCCTTGCACATGGGCATCCTGCTCGGCTGGGTCAGTCAGGTCGGGCTGCTGCTGCTCGCGGTTGCGCTGGTCGCGATCATCGTCCGCGGCTACCAGATGTGGTGGCAACGGCGCCCGCGGCACTCGGGATCGTTCGGCGTCGACCGGCCTCCGGTGCGCGGCGCTCTCCGCCGGATGTCGAGGCCGTCGGCGCTTGCACTCGTTGCGGTGACCGCAGTCGTGGGCTGGTTCATCCCGCTGCTCGGCATCAGCCTGCTGGCGTTCCTGATCGTCGATGTTGCACTCGGGCTTCGCGCGAATCGTCGTCGGGCACAAGAGAAAACCGCCACCGAGGCCTGACGGCCCGGTGGTGGTCCACTCGGTCCGGGCGCGTCGGCGCGCCCGGACCGTCGGGGTCCTAGCCTCGCGCGAACGCGGCCAGCACCGATGCGGTGGCCTCCCAGCCCATGCACTTGTCGGTCACGGACTTGCCGTAGACGAGCGGGTCGGCATCGGTCGACTGGGCACCGGGCTCGAGGAAGCTCTCGAGCATGACGCCGCTGATGTTCGACTCCTTGCCGGCCTCGCGGGCGGAGCGCACCGCCGCGGCGATCTCCGCGGCGACCTCGGCCTGACGGACGTGGTCCTTGCCCGAGTTGGCGTGCGAGCAGTCGATCATGACGCGCGCGGGCAACCCGGCCTTCTCGAGGGCCGCGGTGGCCGAGGCGACCGACTCGGCATCGTGATTCGGGCCGTGGGTGCCGCCCCGCAGGATGATGTGGCAGTCCTCGTTGCCCGCGGTCTCGACGACCGAGCCGTTGCCGAAGTCGTCGACGCCGAAGAAGACGTGCTCGGCGGCCGCGGCGCGCACGCCGTCGATGGCGACCTGGACGTTGCCGTCGGTGCCGTTCTTGAAGCCGATCGGCATCGACAGACCGGACGCGAGCTGGCGATGGACCTGCGACTCGGTGGTGCGGGCGCCGATGGCACCCCACGCGACCGCGTCGGCGATGTACTGCGGGCTGGTCGGCTCGAGGAACTCGGTGCCCACCGGCAGGCCGAGGTCGATGATGTCGAGCAGCAGCGACCGCGCGGTGCGCAGGCCGCGCTCGACGTCGAACGTGTTGTCCATACCCGGGTCGTTGATGAGGCCCTTCCAGCCGACGGTGGTGCGCGGCTTCTCGAAGTACACGCGCATCACGATCTTCAGGCGGTCGGAGTACGCCTCGGCCAGCGGTGCGAGCCGGCGGGCGTAGTCGATCGCGGCGATCGGGTCGTGCACCGAGCACGGCCCGACGATGACGAGCAGACGGTCGTCGCGGCCGGCGAGGATGTCGGCGATCTCCTCGCGGTCACGCTGCACGGCCAGCGCACGACGGGCGGTGAGCGGCAGTTCGCTGCGGACGGAATCCGGCGACGGGATCGGGCGGAACGCCTTGATCCGTCGATCAGAGGTCGATTCGGCGTGCTCGCCGGTGGTCGTCGGGAGATCCGGGAGAGTGGTCACGTTCGTGCCTTTCGAGGTCATGCCCTGTCGGCGTTACAACCGGGGCACGCCCTTGCAGTGGTGGAGCCCCGCTCAAACGACAAGAGCAGCGACCGTCTGGTCGCTGCTCGGGCTCCGGGTGTTGGCGTGCATACGAAGATCAGCGCTTCATCGTGGCCCCACCCGGAGCCTCGATAAAGCGCCAATATGCGCGCACGGTGCTGATCACGGTGACCACACTAGCACAGGTGGCGCAACATGCTTGTAACCGACATCACCCGAATGACATCGCCGGCTACGGGTGACCGCGGTCGATGAGCTCGCTGAGGACGATGATCGACTCCGACTTGTCCACCGGGCCCGCCCGCCGGATTCGCTCCAGGGCCTGCTCGAGATGCCGCACATCGCGCGCCCGTAACCGCAGGATCGCATCGGCACCGCCGGTGATGGTCGCGGCACTGACCACCTCGGGGATCGGTTCCCACGCCGCCTTGAGCTCCTCGGGGGAGATGTTGCCGCGACAGTAGACCAGCACATACGCCTCGGTCGTCCACTGCATCGCGTGCGGATCGACGATGGCGGTGAACGCGCGGATCACACCGTCGGCGACCAGGCGGTCGACGCGTCGCTTGACCGCCGGGGCCGAGAGCCCGACCTCGTCGCCGATCTGCGCATATGTCGCCCGCGCGTCTCGCGTGAGGCACGCGAGGACCTTCTCGTCGAGATCGTCGATCGTTCGCAACGGATTCTCACTCTCCACCACATTGGCGACGATTCATTGCACATCTGCGCAATCAACGGCGATTGTTTGCGTCGATTTACGACGATACCCTCGAAATATGACGCTGACCAGCCCGGATATCCACACGGCGCCGGTGCGTGTCGCGCGTCCGCGAACCTTTGCGATGACACCGCCGGTTCACTTCACCGTCATCTACGAGATCAACCCGTGGATGGACACCACCATCCCCGTCGACACCGACCGCGCCCTCGCACAGTGGCGGCATCTCCGTGAGATCTACGAATCCCTCGGCCACACAGTGCATCTCGTCGACCCACAGCCGGGTCTGCCCGACATGGTGTACGCCGCCAACGGCGGTCTCAGCGTCGGCGACGTCGTGATCGTCGCCCGGTTCGCCTTCCCCGAACGGGCGCCGGAGGCCGAGGTCTTCGCGGACTGGTTCACGCGCCACGGGTTCGGAGAGATCAAGCGCACCAAGGGAATCCAGGAGGGCGAGGGCGACTTTCTGGTCGTGGGGGACCGCATCCTCGCGGGCACCGGGTTCCGGACGCAGCGGGAGACCCACGACGAGGTCGCCGCGCTGACCGGTCGAGAGGTCATCACCCTCGAGTTGGTCGATCCGCTCTTCTATCACCTCGACACCGCGCTCGGCGTCCTCGACGACGACACCATCGCCTACCACCCGGCCGCGTTCTCCGATTCCTCGCGGCGCCTGCTCGAGGAGCTGTATCCGGACGCGCTCATCGCCTCGGACGAGGATGCCGGTGTGCTCGGCCTGAACTTCGTGTCCGACGGTCGCAACGTCGTGATGACCGACCACGCACCGCATCTCGAGGCGATGATCCGTGACGCGGGGTTCCGGCCGGTCACGGTGGACCTTTCGGAGCTGCTCAAGGGCGGCGGTGGCGTCAAGTGCTGCACACTCGAACTCAGAAGGCGAGGGTTCATGTCCGACACACTCATTCACCACGAGGTGGGGCCGTCCGCCTCGGATTCCGAACCGCATGTGGCGCACAACTACGCACCGATCCCGGTGACCGCGGCGACCGCCGAGGGCGCCTGGGTGACCGACGTCGACGGCCGGCGGTACCTGGACTGCCTGGGCGCCTATTCGGCGGTCAACTTCGGGCACCGGCATCCCCGGCTCGTGGCCGCGGCCCGCGAACAGCTCGACCGCGTCACCCTGACCAGCCGCGCGTTCCGCTCCGATCGGCTCGAGCCGTTCTGCGCGGCACTGGCGAACCTGTGCGGCAAGGACATGGTGCTTCCGATGAACACCGGCGCCGAGGCCGTCGAATCGGGTATCAAGGTGGCCCGCAAGTGGGGCTACGACGTCAAGGGCGTGCCCGACGGCCAGGCGAAGATCATCGTCGCGCAGGGCAACTTCCACGGCCGCACCACCACGATCATCTCGTTCAGCGACGATCCCGAGGCGCGCACCGGGTTCGGACCGTACGCACCGGGTTTCGTGAGCGTCCCCTACGGTGATGCGCGTGCCGTCGCCGACGCCATCGACGAGAACACGGTCGCGGTGCTGATCGAACCCATCCAGGGCGAGGCGGGCATCATCGTTCCGCCCGACGACTACCTCCCGCGCGTTCGCGCGCTGTGCTCCGAGCACGACGTGCTGTTCATGGCCGACGAGATCCAGTCCGGTCTCGGCCGCACCGGTACGACGTTCGCGTGCGAACACTGGGGTGTCGTCCCCGACGTCTATCTGCTCGGCAAGGCCCTCGGCGGCGGAATCGTGCCGGTGAGCGCTGTGGTCGCCGACGCCGACGTGCTCGGGGTCCTGCACCCCGGCCAGCACGGTTCCACCTTCGGCGGCAACCCGCTCGCAGCAGCGATCGGCCGCACGGTCGTCGAGATGCTGTCCGACGGCACCTGGCAGCACCGCGCCACCGAACTCGGCATCCACCTGCACGACCGGTTGCGGGAGTTCGTCGGCCGGGGCGTGACCACGGTCCGAGGCAAGGGTTTGTGGGCCGGTATCGACCTCGAACCGGCCCAGGGCACGGGCAAGGACTTCTGCATCCGGCTGGCCGAGCGCGGCGTACTGGCCAAGGACACCCACGGGTCGACGCTGCGCCTGGCCCCGCCGCTGGTGGTCACCGAGCGGGAGATCGATTGGGCGATGGACCGTTTCGCAGAGGCGCTGGGCCTCCCTCAGGCCTGACCGGCGGTGCGCACCCGACGGCCGCGGTTGAGCCACTACGTCGAGGTCGACAGCACCGTCGCGAACGCGCACCACGCCGGATACGCGGCGAGGGCGATCCCCGCCGCCGGGCTGACGGTCGTGGTGCGCCGGGCGAGGTCGGCGCTGCTCACGGTGAGTGTGGCAGCGGCAACCGAGGCGGCGCCCAGAGCGCCCTTGCCGAAATAGATCCAGCTCCAGGCACCGTTGAGGGCCAGATTGGCGCCGAGTGCGGCGATGTACGCGGTGCGGTCTTCGCCGTCCAGTTCATCGACGGTGGCCGCTGAGGTGACGGCGAGGTCGGCATACAGCGCCGTCCAGGCGACCGGGAACACCCATGCGGGCGGCACGAATCCGGGTTTGCGAAGCTGCGGGTACCAGGTCTTGACCGCCGGTTGCGTGACGATACCGCCGATCGCCCCGGCGGTGGCGGCGGCGAGCGAGGTCCCGGCCAGAGTGGAGATGCGCATGCGCCGGCATTACCCACTCGCGGTCGCGGTCAACCGAACCGCCGAGGCCGCCCGCAGCGCGTCACGACCGGCGAACGCCGCGTCGACCGACCGTCAGGTGTCCGCGGAGCGGCGCTCGCCTGCGCCGTTCGCTCCGCCGCCGTTCGCGGTGCCGTTCGCGTCGCGGTCGGGAGTGGCTGCGCTCGTGGTGGCAGTGCTCGTGGTGGCAGTGCTCGCATCATCTGCCGTCGGCTCCGCCGCCACCGAATCGGTGCCCTCGTCGAAGGCCTGGTCGGCCTCGGGGTGCTCGGTGTCGAACGACTCCGGGAGTTTCTTCAGCTGGCGGCTCATCGACCAGATCAAGAACCCGGTGCCGACCAGCAGCACCAGGATCACCAGCAGACCGAGCGGGGACGACTTGCCGAATTCGGGTCCCTGCGGCTCCTCGGCCAGGACCATCACGGAGTTGACGATGTCGACGGTGTTCATCACGCCTCGATTCCGGAGAACAGATCGGTTTCCGGGATGGCGGTCTTCACCCGCGTCTTGGCGAGCTCGAACTCCTCCGTCGGCCACAGCCGCTGCTGCCATTCCAGCGGCACGGCGAAGAACATGCCGTTCGGGTCGATCTGTGTCGCATGCGCCCGCAGCGCGTCGTCACGCTGCGGGAAGTACTCGGCGCACTCGATCTGGGTGGTCACCCGGCCCATGAGGTCGTTGCGGCTGGGGTCCCACTTCTCGAGCCACTCCTTGAACGGGCTCTCCTGGCCGTGGCGCTCGAACTCGTCGGAGAACAGCACCATGCGGTCCCGGATGAATCCATGCGTGTAGTACAGCTTCAGCGGGGTCCACGGTTCGCCGGTGCCCGGGTACGCATCGGGGTCGCCGGCCTTGTCGAAGGCCTCGACCGACACCTCATGGCAGCGGATATGGTCCGGATGCGGGTAACCGCCGTGCTCGTCGTACGTGATCATCACGTGCGGACGGAACTCGCGGACCACCTTGATCAGGGCCTCGGCGGCCTCCTGAAGTGGCACCGTGGCGAAGGAGCCCTCCGGCAGCGGCGGGCGCGGGTCGCCCTCGGGCAGGCCCGAGTCGACGAAGCCGAGCCACCGATGCCGGACACCGAGCGCCTCGGCCGCCTTCGCCATCTCCTCCCGACGGACCTCGTGGATCCGCTCCTTGATGCCGGGCAGGTCCATCGCCGGGTTGAGGATGTCGCCGCGCTCACCGCCGGTCAGGGTGACGACGAGGACCTCGTGGCCCTCCGCGGCGTACTTGGCGGTTGTGGCCGCCCCCTTGCTCGACTCATCGTCGGGATGCGCGTGGACCGCCATCAGACGGAACACACCCGGCTGCGGGTCGTCGGCATGGGTTTCGGTCACAGTTCCTCACCTTCGGATCGCTACTGGTCCCATGGTAGGTATTGACAAGTGAACAGTTCGGACGGGGGCGCCGCGGAGCGCCCACGCAGCGGCCCGCGTGCCCACTACCCCGAGCAATCGGGCTCTGCGCTGACCCGGCGTCGCTGGGCCGTCGGACTCACCATTCTCGTCGTCGTCGCCGGCGTTGTCCTGGCGGTGATCGGTTTCAGCAAGTTCGGCACCTCCGATGTGTCCGGCGAGGCCACCGGCTACGAGATCCTCGACGACCGGACGGTCGCGGTCCTGTTCACCGTCGACCGCGACGATCCGGGCAAACCCGCAGCGTGCGTGGTGCGCGGCCGCTCCAAGGACGGGTCCGAGACGGGCCGTCGGGAGATCCTGATCCCGGCCGCCGAGAACGGACGCATCGGCGTGCGCACCGAGGTCAAGACCTCCAAGCCACCGGTGATCGGCGAGGTCTTCGGCTGCACCATCGACGTCCCGCCCTACCTCCAGCCCGAGCAGTCGTGACCGCGTCGCCGACCGAAGACCACGCAACTCCCACTCCCCGGGCCGCGTTCGCCTCGATCGGCAGTCGCTTCTTCCCGCTGCTCGTGGCGCTGTTCGTCGGTGTGATGTTGATCAGCAACGTCACGGGCACCAAGGGCGTAGTCCTCTTCGGCGACTGGCTCACCGTCGACCTCGGACCGATTCACCTCGACGGCCTGGTCACCGACGGCGCGTTCTTCCTCTTCCCTCTCGCCTACGTCCTCGGCGACGTCATCAGCGAGGTGTACGGGTTCAAGGCGATGCGCCGCACGATCCTCGCCGGCTTCGCCGTGCTGATCCTGGCGTCGCTGTGTTTCTGGCTCACCATCCACCTACCCGCCGCCGAGTTCTACGACGGCCAGGAGGCCTTCGAGACGGTCGCCGGCGTGGTCCCGCAGTTCCTGCTCGCCGGACTCGCCGGATACGTCGTGGGCGAGTTCCTCAATTCGTTCGTGCTGGTGAAAATGAAGGAACGCGCCGGCGAACGGCATCTGTGGGCGCGGCTGCTCGGCTCGACGGTCGTCGGCGAGCTGGCCGACACGATGGTCTTCTGTTCGATCGCCGCGTCCGCGCTCGGCATCTCCACCTGGGGAGACTTCGTCAACTACACGGTGGTCGGCTTCATCTGGAAGACATTGGTGGAGATCGTGATCATGCCGGTCACATATCTCGTCGTGGCGTGGCTCAAACGAGCCGAGCCCACATATCAGGACGCTCTCGCATCGGCCACCGCGGGGTAAAGGATGTGCCAGGCGTCTCATCGGCTGGTACCATCGATGCATACACGGCTCCGCGAGGGGTCGTGTTGCTGCATTTATAGCAGTCCATATGCCGTGCAGTGCAACAAGGCCGCTGCGCGGCGCGGACAACACGAAGGAGTGACCGATGACCGACACCCAGGTGACCTGGTTGACCCAAGAGTCGCACGACCGCCTGAAGGCCGAGCTCGACTCATTGATCGCCAATCGTCCGGTCATTGCCGCCGAGATCAATGAACGACGCGAAGAGGGCGACCTCAAGGAGAACGGCGGTTACCACGCCGCGCGTGAGGAGCAGGGTCAGCAGGAGGCTCGCATCCGCCAGCTGCAGGAGCTGCTGAACAACGCCAAGGTCGGCGAGGCGCCGACCCAGTCCGGCGTCGCTCTCCCGGGTTCCGTCGTGACCGTCTACTACGACGGTGACGAGAACGACAAGGAGACCTTCCTGATCGCCACCCGCGAGGAGGGCGCCGCAGGCGAGATCGAGACCTACTCCCCCAGCTCACCCCTGGGTGCCGCGCTGATCGACGCCAAGGTCGGCGAAACCCGTGAGTACACCGTGCCGAGCGGCGCCACCGTCAAGGTGACCCTCGTCAGCGCGGAGCCCTACCACGGCTGATCCACAGCGACCGACGAAAAAGACCCACGGCCCGGACGGGTCGTGGGTCTTCTTCGTTGGTGGCGAAGATCAGGACAGGTTGACCTTCACACCGCCGGAGAACATCGAATCGTGCAGCTCGATGCTGGCCGGCTTCGCGTCGGCGGGCATGTCGTAGATGACCTTGACCTCGACCGTGTTGCCCGGGTTGATGTTGTCCCACACCGGGATGTCGCTGCCGCCCAGTGCGATCTGAGCGGTGGTGTCGGGCTCGAAGCTGCGACCGTCGGTGTCGTAGAGCTTCTGATTGGTGGGCGAGAAGTCCTTCGGCTCCTTGCTGGTGTTCATGACCGTCATGGTGACGACCACGAACTGCCCCTGGGCCTCCTCGGTGAGGAACGGGTTGTCGCCGACGGAGGTCAGCCCCGACTCGACATTGGTGACGACGAACTCGAACTTGCCGTCGCGCACCGGCGTGTTCAGCCCCGGAGCCTTCTCGTCGCCCTTGTCGTCGCCCTTCTCGTCACCGCCCGAGCCGGCCTGGTCTGCGGAGCTCGAGTTGTTCGACGACGCGCTGTTGTCGGAATCGTCACCGCCACCACTCGTGGCGACGGCGATGATCACGATCAGCACCACGAGGATTCCGAGGATCCACGGCCACTTCTTTTTCTTCTTCGGCGGGGCGGCCGGCGGCTGGGCCGGCGGCACACCGTACGCGCCGGGGGTCCCGTACTGGGGCTGCTGACCGTAGGGCTGCTGACCGTACGGCTGGCCATAGGGTTGTCCCGCGTACGGGGCCTGGCCGGCCTGCGGCACCTGTCCCGGGTTCGGCTGCCCGGGCTGGGGGTTCTGGGGGTCGGTCATCCATCTTCCTTTGTTCGTGCACATCATCATGCGCGGACCCGATCGTTCGGGCACTCGTAATTGCATTCTGCACAACGGCTTTCGCCGCTCCTACATGTCCTTCGAACGGGCCAATCCGGCTCGGATCCGAGACGCGACCGACCATTTCCGGGACAAACGGGTAACGCCGTCGGAGTTCGATGGGGGCGAACTCAGCTGTGGTCGGCGCCGTAGACGGCCTGCTGGTAGGTGAATCCCTCGTACTCCAGCTGCTCGATCAGACCCTTCCGGGAAAACGGGGAGATCTCACGGTAGGAACGCGCCGACCGGGCGGCCTGTTCATACCAGTTGACCTCCCCGTTTGCTTCCAGCTGGTGCACCGCCGCGGTTGCGTCGGAGGTCGAAAAGCCCTCGTACTCCAGCTGCGAGATCAGGCCGGACTTCGAGAAGCCCGAGATCTCCAGGTAGTCCCGCGCCATCTCGACGGCGTCGGACACCTCGGACACCAGCGTGATCGCCGGCGCCGGCGCAGCGACGGTCTGCTGCGACGTCGTGTTTGCGAGCGCAAGGCTTCCGATGCCGATCATCATCGCGAGCACTGCCAGGGCGCCTGCCGCCCATGACACTTTCTTCTTCTGGGGGTCGCTCATCGTACTTCCTTCCCTGCGAGCGGCTCCGGGAAGTAGAGCCGCGTCTGAGAGCAAAATGTCACGAGGGTCCGACAAAAACGTTGCCGCACAGTGTCATCCGATCAGACGATTGTGCACAGCCCGACAGGACCGGAAGTCCTGCGGCCGTCGCCGCAGCGTTCCGCGGACCGCTGCGGCGGCCGGCGTCGCCGCTATCGCCTGGCGTTCTTCCAGCCCCACATCGCGTGGTCACCTCGGTCGTATGACCGAGGCCGAGCCGGGCGCCCACCCCCGGCACCGTGCCATCGGCAGCAACCCGCTCGTCGGCCATCACCCGCCCGGCGCCCTCGCCGCCGGACTCATCCGGATTTCCGAACGTGCGACGTATGAAATGTGAATCGCTGTCCGCCAAGGGCTTTGATCGCCAACTCACCCCGGCGCGACACCCGATCACACGACCCACACAACAGAATCGGTTGCTGTCCGACCAGGTCTCACCACCGCGGGACCAGAACACCACATGATGCCCATGGCCGCCGGCACAGCGCGCTGGGTACAGGCCTCCGGTCGTTCTGCGCCAGCGTCGCCGACAAACCGCTGACCGAAACCACCCCTGAAGAACCCCTCGACGGACACGCGCGTACCGATGTGTCGCCGGCTGCGCCCTGGAGGGTCGATCTCACGAGCGGTTCTCGACCAGTGCACCCCGGGTGGGGAAGCAGTCCGCGGAACCCTCCCGTCGCCTCGGCCGAACCACCCATGGGACGGCCGTGCCGGTGTTTCAATGGGCACATGCCACGTTCCCACGCACTGGAGACCTTCGAGCTCGACTTCTTCGACGCAGCGCCCGTGCGCCACGTGATCGACGTCCGGCTTCCGGTCACGCCGCAGCGCGCCTGGGCCGAGTTCACCCGTCAGGGGACGCTCGACTGGTGTCGGGCAATCAAGTCGATCACGTTCACCTCCCCGCCGCCCTACGGCGCCGGGGCGACCCGCCGGGCCGTGCTCGGCCCGGGTTACGTCACGCTCGAGGAGGATTTCTTCCATTGGACGGAGGATCCGGAATCGGGCAAGTACCACAACGCATTCCGGGTGAAGAGCGCGAATGTTCCCGGGATCAGACGGTTCGGCGAGGCCACGCAGATCGATCCGGAGGAAGTCGGCTGCCGACTGCGCTGGACGTTCGCACTCGAACTGCCGACCACGTCCAGGGCGGTCACGGCGTTCTCGGGCCCCGCGTCATCTACGGTGTACAAGACCATCGAGACGGACACCCTGAAGTATTTCGCGCATCTGCCGTCGGCGACCTAGGTGCCCGCCTCAGCGCGAATCCGGGCGTAGGAATCCCGCGTCCGACAGTGCGCGCCGCACTTCCAGCTGATGGTCCGGCGAACGCGTCTCGACGCTGACGGTCACCTGAACCTCGCCGAGATACAGGTCGTCGGCGACGCGCGAGTGCACGATGTCGATGACGCTCGCACCCTGGTCCCGCAGCAGTTCCAGCAACGCGAGCAGCCCGCCCGGCCGGTCGGAGACCGTTGCGGTGAACGTCAGGAATCTTCCCGCGGCGGTGAGACCGTGGGTCGTGACGTGACGCAGCAGCAGCGGGTCGATGTTGCCGCCGGACAACACGACACACACCCTGCCCGACACCTCGAGCAGCCCACCCATCGTCGCCGCGACCCCGGCCGCACCCGCCGGCTCGACGACCATCTTCGCCCGCTCCAGCATCAGCAACAGGCCCGTGCTGATCTCCTCTTCGCTGACGGTGACGACCCGGTCCACGTACTTCGCGACGTGCTCGAACGGAACGTCCCCGGGCCGGGCGACGGCGATGCCGTCGGCCACGGTGTTCATCGACGTCGCCGGAACCGGGTGGCGCGCGGCAAGTGATGCCGGCCAGGCCGCGGCCTGCGCCGCCTGCACCCCGATCACCTCGACCTCGGGTCGCTTGGCCCGCATCGCGGCCGCGACCCCGGCGAGCAGGCCGCCGCCACCGAGCGGCACGACGACGGTCGAGACGTCCGGCAACTGGTCGACGATCTCGACGCCGACCGTCGACTGCCCCGCCACGACATCGGGATGGTCGAAGGGATGGATCAGCACCGCACCGGTCCGATCCGCGAACCGCTGCGCCTCGACGAGGGCTTCGTCGACGGTCTCACCGGCCAGGATCACCTCGGCGCCATAGGCTTTCGTCGCCGCGATCTTCGGCAGCGACGCGCCGACGGGCATGTAGACGCGGGATGCGATGCCCAGCTCGGTCGCCGACCATGCCACACCCTGCGCGTGGTTTCCGGCGCTGGCCGCGACGACGCCGCGCGCACGCTCCGACCCCGACAGCCGCGAGATCCGCAGGTACGCACCGCGTGGCTTGAACGACCCCGTGCGCTGTAGGTTCTCGCACTTGAGCCAGACCTCGGCGCCGCTCCGCTCGGACAGCACCCGCGACGCGATCGTCGGCGTCCGCCGGATCACCCCGACGAGCTCGGCGGTCGCCTTGTCGATGTCGGCACCGGTCAGCATCATGACGCCCAGTATCCACGGGGCCGGGCGTCACGCCGCCGACATTCGATTCACCGCGCGGTTCAGCGCAGTGCGTTCTCCAGGTCGCCCAGGATGTCGTCGATGTCCTCGATACCGACCGACAGGCGAACCAGGTTCGCCGGGACCTCCAGCAGCGAGCCCGCGGTCGACGCGTGCGTCATCGCACCAGGGTGCTCGATGAGCGACTCGATGCCGCCCAGCGACTCGGCGAGCGTGAACACCTCGGTCCGACCGCAGAACGCCTTGGCCTCCTCGATACCGCCCTTGACCAGTACCGACACCATTCCGCCGAAGCGCCGCATCTGCTTGGCCGCGGTCGCGTGGCCGGGGTGGTCCTCCAGACCCGGGTAGAGAACCTTCTCGATCTTGTCGTGCCCGTCGAGGAACTCCACGACCTTCTCGGCGTTGTCGCAGTGACGATCCATGCGCACGGCGAGGGTCTTGATGCCGCGCATGGTCAGGTAGCCGTCGAACGGCCCCGGCACCGCGCCCGCACCGTTCTGCAGGAACGCGAACTTCTCGTCGAGCTCCTCGCTGTCGGTGACCAGCGCACCGCCGACGACATCGGAGTGACCGCCGAGGTACTTGGTCGTCGAATGCAGCACCACGTCGGCTCCGAGGGTGAGCGGCCGCTGCAGGTACGGCGAGGCAAACGTGTTGTCCACCACCAGCTTTGCGCCGGCCTCGTGCGCCACCGCGGAGATCGCCTCGATGTCGCCGACGTTGAGCAGCGGGTTGGTCGGGGTCTCGATCCAGACCAGCTTGGTCTCCGGGCGGATCGCTGCGCGCACCGCGTCGACGTCGGTCACCGGCGCCACCGAGTAGGTGATGCCCCACTGGGTGAACACCTTGTCGATGAGCCGGAAGGTGCCGCCGTACGCGTCGTTCGGGATCACCAGGTGATCGCCGGGACGCAACGTGGCGCGCAGCAGGCAGTCGGTCGCGGCCATGCCGGACGCGAACGCGCGTCCGTAGGCGCCGTGCTCGAGTGCCGCGATGTTGGCCTCGAGCGCGCGGCGGGTCGGGTTGCCGGTGCGGGCGTACTCGAACCCGTCACGCAGGCCGCCGACGCCGTCCTGGGCGAAGGTCGAGCTCGCGTAGATCGGCACGTTCACCGCGCCGGTCTGCGGATCCGGGTCGTAACCGGCATGGATGGCGCGGGTGGAAAAGCCCTGCCAGCGAACCGAATCCGCGGCGCTGCGTCGTTCACTCACGGTGGGGATGCTCCTATCCGACGATCGGGTGGCTCGACACGTACGCGAGCAGGTCGTGGCGCGTGATGACGCCGATGGGCTTGCCGTCCTCGACGACCATGAGGGCGTCGCAGTCGCCGAGCGCCTTGGTGGCGGCGCTGATCGGCTCACCGGAGCCGATGAGCGGGAACGGCTCCCCCATGTGCGCCGACACCGGGTCGGCGAGGCTGGCGCGGCCCTCGAAGACCGCGCTGAGCAGGTCGCGCTCGGTGACGGCACCGGCGACCTCGCCGGCCATGACCGGCGGTTCGGCGCCGACGACGGGCATCTGCGAGACGCCGTACTCGCGCATGATCTCGATGGCGTCGCGCAGCGTCTCCTGCGGATGGGTGTGGACCAGATCGGGCAGGGCGCCGGTCTTGCCGCGCAGCACGTCTCCGACGAGCGGCTCCTTGGCGTTGCCGTCGAGCGGCGTGCGCAGGAAGCCGTAGCTGCTCATCCACTTGTCGTTGAAGATCTTCGACATGTAGCCGCGGCCACCGTCGGGCAGCAGCACGACGACGACGGCATCGGGGCCCTCGCGCTCGGCGACCTGCAGGGCCGCGACCACGGCCATGCCGCACGAGCCACCGACGAGCAGGCCCTCCTCGCGGGCGAGACGACGGGTCATGTCGAAGGAGTCGGCGTCGGAGACGGCGATGATCTCGTCGGGCACGCTCGGGTCGTAGGCGTCCGGCCAGAAGTCCTCACCCACGCCCTCGACGAGGTACGGACGGCCGGTGCCGCCGGAGTAGACCGAACCTTCCGGGTCGACGCCCACGACCTTCACCGCACCGTTGGAGACCTCCTTGAGGTAACGGCCCGTGCCGGTGATGGTGCCGCCGGTGCCGACACCGGCGACGAAGTGCGTCACCTTGCCCTCGGTGTCCCGCCAGATCTCGGGACCGGTGGTCTCGTAGTGGCTCTGCGGGCCGGCCGGGTTGGAGTACTGGTTCGGCTTCCACGCGCCCGGGATCTCCCGGGTCAGGCGGTCGGAGACGCTGTAGTAGCTGTCCGGGTGCTCCGGGGGCACCGCGGTCGGGCACACGACGACCTCGGCGCCGTAGGCGCGCAGCACGTTGCGCTTGTCCTCGCCGACCTTGTCCGGGCAGACGAACACACACTTGTACCCGCGCTGCTGGGCGACCAGTGCGAGACCGACGCCGGTGTTGCCCGAGGTCGGCTCGACGATCGTGCCGCCGGGCTTCAGCTCGCCGGACTTCTCGGCGGCCTCGACCATGCGAAGCGCGATCCGGTCCTTGCTGCTGCCACCGGGGTTGAGGTATTCCACCTTGGCCGCGACGAGGCCCGATCCGGGCTTGGTCACGGAGTTCAGCTTGACCAGCGGGGTGTTGCCCACCAGGTCGACGACGTGATTGGCGATGCGCATGTCTCCATGGTCCCAGAGTCGTACCGACGACCGACACCCGGCCGTTCCCTCTAGACTGGCGGCCGTGTCCGGTTCCAGTCGCAGCGCGCTGACCGACGGTCGACTCTGGGCGCGGATCGGCCGCGACGTGGGCGCCACCGCAGCGGCCACGGCGGCGGGTGCCGGCGCCGGGTGGGCGGTCTGGAACTACCTGAACTCGCAGGCCGCGACCGCGCGGACGGTCATCCCCCATCGCACCGACAATGCTCCCGACGGCGACGGCGTCTACCACCCCGACGGCTCGGTGACCCGCTACACCCGGGACACCCCCGTGGACCTGTTCCTCGCGGTGTTCGGCGACTCGACGGCCGCGGGCCTCGGCGTCGACACCGCCGACGAGACACCCGGCGTACAGGTGGCCCGTCGGGTGGCCGCCGCGACGGGCAAGACGGTGCGCTACGCCAACAAGGCGATCGTGGGCGCGACCTCCAAGGGGCTCCCCGCCCAGATCGACGCCATGTTCATCGCCCGTGAGCGACCCGACGTCGCGATCGTCCTCATCGGCGCCAACGACGTGACCTCCCGCAACGGCATCCGTTCCTCGGCCCGTCGGCTCGGCGACGCGGTGCGGTTGCTCGTCGGCGGGGGCGCGAAGGTCGTCGTGGGCACCTGCCCGGACTTCGGGGTCATCACCGCGATCCCCCAGCCCCTGCGGACCGTGTTGCGGCACTGGGGTCTTCGCCTCGCCGCGGCACAGCGATCGGCCGTGCGGGCCGCGGGCGGGCACCCGGTTCCCCTCGCCGACCTGCTGGCCGCGGAGTTCCGCGCGAAACGCGAGTACATGCTCTCGCCGGACCGGTACCACCCGTCCGCGGCGGGGTACGCGCTCGCCGCCGACATCCTGCTCCCGCCGGTCCTCGACGCGATCGGTGAATGGGGTTCCGCGCCGCTCCCGCAGCCGCCGGAACAGTCTCCCGCCGTGGAGGAGTCGAAGGCGGTCACGGGCCTGCGCCACATCCTGCGCCCGGCGTGACCGGCGTCTCGTCCGCGCTGGCCCATGGAGTAGCGTGTCCTCATGGCTGAAGCAGTTATCGTCTCCACCGCCCGCTCCCCCATCGGCCGCGCCGGCAAGGGCTCGCTCAAGGACGTCCGCCCGGACGAGTTGTCGCGCCAGATGGTCGCCGCCGCCCTCGCGAAGGTCCCCGAGCTCGACCCCGCCGACATCGAGGACATCCACTGGGGCATCGGACAACCCGGCGGTCAGGGTGCCTACAACATCGCCCGCGTCATCGCCGTCGAACTCGGCTACGACCACATCCCCGGCGTGACGGTGAACAGGTATTGCTCGTCGTCGCTGCAGACCACCCGCATGGCGATGCACGCGATCAAGGCCGGCGAGGCCGACGTCATCATCTCCGGCGGCGTGGAGAGCGTGTCCAGCTTCGGGATCTCCGGCGGCGCCGACGGTGCACCCAACTCCAAGAACCCCATCTTCGACGACGCGCAGGCACGTACCGAGAAGGCCGCACAGGGTGGCGCCGGTGTCTGGCACGATCCCCGCCAGGACGGCCGGCTCCCCGACATCTACATCGCGATGGGCCAGACCGCCGAGAACGTCGCCACCCTCACCGGGATCTCCCGCGAGGACCAGGACCGCTGGGGCGTGCTGAGCCAGAACCGTGCCGAGGAGGCGATCAAGTCCGGCTTCTTCGAGCGGGAGATCGACCCGGTCACACTGCCCGACGGCACCCAGGTCACCACCGACGACGGTCCGCGTCCCGGCACCACCTACGAGAAGGTCTCGCAGCTGAAGCCGGTGTTCCGTCCCGACGGCACCATCACCGCCGGCAACGCCTGCCCGCTCAACGACGGCGCCGCGGCCCTCGTCGTCATGAGCGACACCAAGGCCAAGGAACTGGGACTGACGCCGCTGGCGCGCGTGGTCGCGACCGCGGCCACCGGCCTGTCGCCGGAGATCATGGGCCTCGGCCCGATCGAGGCGATCCGCAAGGTGCTGCGCGTCGCCGGGATGTCGTTGTCGGACATCGATCTCGTCGAGATCAACGAGGCGTTCGCCGTTCAGGTGCTCGGCTCGGCGAACGAACTCGGCATCGACCACGACAAGCTGAACGTGTCCGGCGGCGCCATCGCGCTGGGCCACCCGTTCGGCATGACGGGCGCGCGCATCACCACGACCCTGCTCAACAACCTCCGCACCCACGACAAGACGTTCGGCATCGAGTCGATGTGCGTCGGCGGCGGTCAGGGCATGGCGATGATCCTCGAGCGCCTCAGCTGACGCTCACCTCCGCCTCTTCGACGCCCCTCGCGGCATTCGGTCCCTGGATCGCAATGCCGCGAGGGGTTGTCTTTCGGAAGACCGCCCACGCGATGACGGCCACGCCGACGATGTAGATCTCGACGGGGATCGCCCACGCGTTGTTGGTCGCGTGGTTGTCGTGGATGTAGTACTGCGAGATGTGGCCCGCGAGGTCGCCGCCGTAGCTGACCGCGAGGGCCCACACCGCCGCGTCGAGCCAGCCGCCCCGGTTGCGGACCAGGAAGGTCAGTACGCAGAGGATGCCGACCGCGATGTCGTTCCAGCCTAGCTCCCACTGGAACATGCCCGGGACGAAGTCCGGTCCGATCTCCTTCGCGATCTCTGCCGCGTCGGGCCCGACATGGCCGATGCCCCCGAGGATGCCGAACACGCCGGCCGGAACGAGGACCCAGAGCAGGACGAGTTCTGCCACGCGGCCGGTGGTGCGGCGACGCGCCGAACGGTCCACCAGGATGTGCACGATGGCGCCGACGATCATCAGCGCGAACTGAGTCAGGAAGAACACCATCTCAGCACGATGACACCGTTTCCCGGTCCGCTCGGGGATAAGGGTGCCCATGTGTCACAAGTTCACACTTTCGCAGCATTTCTGCGATCGGCATCGCTGTATTCGACATCGCAGCAATCGGCGGAATGGGAGGTCGACGCCTTACTTCGTGCGGCCGCGCACCTGCGCGACGCACGCGGTGAAACCGCTCGCGGAGTCGACGATCCTGATGCGGGAGTGGGCGGCCGGTCCGTTGGTGACGAACTGTTCGACGATCGCGTGTGCGGGCCCGGTCTCGAGTGTGCGCAGGAATCGGATCGTCATCGACGCGATGTCGGTCATGCCCGCGTCGCCGGCCGCCGCGGTCGCCAGGTGGCTCAGGACCGCTCCGTGCATGACACCCCACGGGTTCACCGTGTGGTCGGTCATGGGAAGCGACAGCCCCGCAACCATCCCCGGTCCGACCAGTGCGTCGTCGGTCAGCGGGGCGGGCCGATAGAGCTCGGCGGCCGCACACTCCGCCTGGTCCGGCACGTCGGGTGACCGCGACTCCCCGACCGCCATGTCGACCCAGGGCAGTTTCTCGTCGAGCGGGATTGGGACGAGTGCGTGGTTCGCCGTGGCGATCGCCAGGGGGGTGCCGTGACCGTCGTCGACGGTCACCTCGGCGAGACCGGTCCGCCCGCCGAGGTGAATGGCACGCCCGCTCGCACACAGTTCGGCGGGTGCGGCGGCCGGCAGGAAGTCGACGCTGATGTCGGTGGTCAGCACCCATCGGGGCAGCGACGCATATCCGACCGACAGACCGGCGGCCATGTCGAGCAGGAGGAACAGCGCGGCCGGGTGGAGGTCTCCGTCGTCGGTGACGAGGCGGTCGTCGACCGGAGCGGTCACGCGCACGTCGGTGTCGCTGATGCGCGACGCCGTGATCCCGACATAGCCGGAGATCCAGTCGAGGGCCTGTGACAGGCGCTGGGGACTCACCGACGTGTGTCTCCTCCGTTCTGCGGAATCCTCACTCTGCGAACACGCCGACGCGATCGCCCGGGAAGGGGCGACCGCGCCGGCGGTGTCGGTTTCTGGTTGCTGAACCGGGTGCTAGTCCTGATTGAAGTAGCTCAGCAGGCGCAGGATCTCGACGTACAGCCAGACCAGGGTGACGGTCAGGCCGAGCGCGATGCCCCAGGCCGCACGGTCGGGGGCGCCGGCGCGGATCAGGCGATCCGCGGCGTCGAAGTCCAGCAGGAAGCTGAACGCGGCGAGCGCGATGCAGACCAGCGAGAAGATGATCGCGATCGGACCGCCGTCGCGTAGCGGTGTGGAGACTCCGAAGAGCCCCAGGAGGAGGTTGCCGACCATGAGGACGAGCACGCCGATCATGCCGGCGAACAGCATGCGGGTGAATCGCGGCGTGACGCGGATCGCGCCGATCTTGTACACGAACAGCATGCCGAAGAAGACACCGAAGGTGCCCAGCACCGCCTGTCCGATCAGAGCTCCCGCCGAGACGTCGCCGGCGACGGCCCAGTTGCCGAAGACGAACGAGATCGAGCCGACGAACAGACCCTCGAGCGCTGCGTAGGCCAGGACGATCGCCGGGTTGTCCTGCTTGCGTCCGAACGACGCGATGAGGACGAGGACCAGACCACCGATGGCGCCGACCAGCATCAGCGGCATCGCCATCGCGGCCTGTGCCGACTCGGTGGCCCGGCCGGCGATCGCGAAGTACGCGCCGATGGCCACGACCGTCAGGACGCCGAGGGTGATCGCGGTCTTGGTGACCACGTCGTCGATGGTCAGCTGACGGGTGGTCGGGGGTGCCGGGCGTGTGTACTGGTCAGCAGGCTGACCGAACTGGTTCATCGCGGCGCCGGCGCCGGCCATGCCGGCCCCGAATCCCGCGTATCCGGGCTGATTGTCGCGGACCACGCCGCGCATCACCGGATTGCTGCTCTCTCGCACGAAGCGCTCCTTAATAAGTTCGGATCTACACCGACTCAACGTGTGGCCGATCTGGTGAGTTCCTGAGAATCCATGAAACGGCCGTGTCGAATCCGACTTTACCGGCCCTTGACCGAGTTGTCGTTCTCCCTGCTCGCGGAAGTGTCGGGTGTGGAGATGGAGTCGCCCAGCGTCGTCGCCCACTCCCGGGCCGCATGGGGGTCGGCGCACTCGGGCCGTCGCGTCATCACGGCCCGGCCGAGGCACACCGCCTTCAGCACGGCCTCCGCGCGCTCGAGGTCGTCACCCCAGTTCAGGCCGCTCTTGGACAGCATCAGCGATGCGACGCCGTGGGCCGCGGCCCACAGTTCGAGGACCACGTCGTCCACCTCGTCGGGCCGGAACAGCCCCTGCTCGGCGAGCTCGGCGATCGTGCCGGCGAACCGGGTGTAGGCGCTGGCGACCAGCACCTCGTCGACCCTGGACGGCGGCCGCCCGTCGGGCCGGTTGCGGAAGGCGACCCGATAGAGCACAGGTGTGGCGAGCGCGAACCGCACATACGCGAGCCCGAGCCGCAGCGCCCGTTCGAGCGGGTCGTCGATGCCCGCGGTGGCGGCGGCGAGCTGGTCGTCGAGGCGCTCGAAGTAGCGGGCGCACACGGCGTCGAGCAGGGCGTCCTTGTCGGCGAAGTGCAGGTAGATCGACGGTGGGGTCACCCCGACGCGCGTGGCGACGGCGCGGATCGAGACCGCGGTGTCGTCGCCGTGTTCGACGAGCAGTTCGCCGGCGGCCTCGATGATCTCCTCGGCGAGGATCTCACCGGCGCCGCGCGGGGACCTCGCCCGTCTGTGTGTCCTCACTGTCCTCCTGGATGTCTGGGCTGTCCTGGATACCCGGGCTGCTGCCTGGCCGCGACGGTGCTTGCACACCTGTCCGCGGACCTCCACCGCCCGGGTCGTCCGGCACCTCCTCGGAGAGGCCGAAGCGGTCGTGGAGTCTCCGCAGGGGCGCCGGAGCCCACCAGTTGGCGCGCCCGGCGATGCGCATGAACGCGGGGACCAGGAACATCCGGACCAGGGTCGCGTCCATGAGCACCGCGAGCGTCAGTCCCACCCCGAACATACGCATGAACGACACCTGCGAGGCGGCGATCGCCGCGAACACGATGCTCATGAGCAATGCCGCCGCGGTGATGACCCGGCCGGTGCGGGCGAGGCCGAGGGCGACCGCGTGGTCGTTGTCCGCGCGGGTGCGGCCCGAGTGCAGCCATTCTTCGCGGACACGGCCGAGGAGGAACACCTCGTAGTCCATCGACAGGCCGAAGGCGACGCAGAACAGCAGCACCGGCATGGTCGCGTTCAGCGTGCCGGTCGCGGTCGTGCCCAGGCCGCCGAGGTGACCCTCCTGGAAGATCCACACCATCGCGCCGAAGGTCGCCGACAGCGACAGGACGTTGAGCACCAGCGCCTTCAGCGGGAGCACGACGCTGCCGGTGAACAGGAACAGCAGGATGAACGTCGCGACCGCGATCAGGCCGAGCACCCACGGCAGGTGCGAGTAGATCGAGGCGACGGTGTCATCGGTGGCCGCGGTCAGGCCGGTGAACAGCACCTCTGCCCCGTCCGGTCCGGGCACCGCGCGCATCTCGTCGAGTTGCGCGGAGGCCGACTCGCTCATCGCCTCCCGGTCGGTGGAGACGTTGAGGACGTGGATGTCGCCGCGGGTGTCGTCTGGGCTGCCCGGGGCGACGAGCCGACCGTTCACGAACGTGCCCGCCGACGAGCCCGCCGAATTGACGTCGTCGATCTCCGACAGCCCCCTGGTGTAGGCGGCGAGCTCCTCGGTGCCCACCTCTCCGCGCACGACGACGGTGACCGCCGACGACAGGTCGTCGTCGAAGCCGGCGCGGATCTCCTCCTGGATCTGCCGTGCGCTCGCCGTGTCCGGCAGCACCCGGTCGTCGGGGAAGCCCATCTTCAGTGACAGGAACGGCGCACCGAGGACGAGCAGGAACACGATGACCGCGGCCGCGACGAGGAATGCGTGGCGCATCACCCCCTGCACGAGGCGGTACCACCAGGTCTCCTCCGGATCCTTGATCCGGGTCGGCGGCAGACGGAGGAGACGACGCAACGGTTTCCGTGCGTCGAGGGAGTCGATGCGCGCGCCGAGCACCATCAGCACGGCCGGTGTGATGATGAGCGCGGCGAGCGCCGCCAGGGCGACGACGCCGAGTCCCGCGAAGGCGAACGACCGCAGGAAGTACTGCGGAAACAGCGCCAGCGCGCTCAACGAGAGCGCGACGGTCACCGCGGAGAAGGCGACGGTGCGGCCGGCGGTCGCGAGCGTTCGGACGATGGCATCGGGCCGGGCCAGGCCCCGGTCGACCTCCTCGCGGTAGCGGGTCAGCAGCAGCAGCGTGTAGTCGATCGCGAGCGCCAGGCCCATCGCGGTGGTCAGGTTGAGCGCGAACACCGAGACGTCGGTGACCGAGCCGATGATCCGCAGCAGCGCGAAGGTCAGGATGATCGACACGATTCCGATGCCCACCGGGATCGCCGCGGCGAGCAGGCCACCGAAGATGAAGATCAGGACGATGAACGTGATCGGGATGGCGATCGCCTCGGCCATCAGCAGATCCGCCGAGGTCTGCTCGTTGACCTGCGAATAGACCAGTGACTGACCGCCGACGCGGATGTCGATGCCGTCGCGTTCGCCGGTGAACTCCTCCTCGAGTTGCGCGGCGCGGGCCGGGGCGAGATCCTCGCCGCCCTCGAGCGAGACGATGACGAGCGCCGACGTGCGGTCGCGGCTGACGAGCGCCGAGTCGAGCGCGGGTTGCGTCCACACCGACAGGATCTGGTCTTGAACGTGGTCGTCGGCGCTCAGCTCCCGGATGATGTTGTCCGCCACCGCTTTCGACGTCGGGTCGGTGGTGATGTCGACACCGGCGGGGCCGTCGAGTTTCAGCACGACCTGCAGACCACCCCGATTGAACGCCTCGTCGAGCACCTCGTCGGCCTTCGCCGACGCCGAGTTCGGATCGCTGTAGCCGCCGGCGAGGAGTTTCTCCGCGGCCCCGGCACCGTATGCGCCGCACACCACCAGGAGGATGAGCGCTCCGAGAAGGACTCGTCGCGGCATCGAGATGATCAGCCGTGTCAATCGAACCATGATGCGTCCCCCTCGCCCGGTCGACTTTACGGCGTTAAGTTATCAGTAGTATGTTACGTGGTCAACGGCCGTTTCCCTGCGTGAACGGGTTCGGGACACATGCCGATCCCGCGGGGGATGCGAGCAGTTGCCACGCGACCGGGCGTTGCACCCACGGGTGGAGATCGCAGGGAACGACGCCGCAGGATCGGACCGGCCAGGGCGTCGAGGGCGGAGACAATGACGGCGGCACCGGTAGCGGCGCGGCATCTCGCACGACGCCGGGAACGACGGCCATCACGCAGGAGCGCGTCCACCGGAACGTGCGACGCGGCGTCGGATTCGGGTTCGAATTCGGCTGCGACCCGGAAGAATTCGACTGCCTGCGCGTGATCGGCGGGCAGCAGGTCGTCGTCGACGCCGACGACCCGGCCTCGCCACCGCCACAGGTGCGCGATCGCCTCGCTCTCGGCACGGCGGTAGCGCATCCCGAAGTCGGCAGGAGGTCATCGTCGACACCCGTGAACCCGGGCTCTCGTCCGCGACCCTCGCCGAACTGCTCGAGACGTCCGACGACGGCGGGCGGATCGCCCTGGGGCAGACCCGGTTCCAGCCGCGCGGCGAGGTCGGGGTGCCGCTCCCGCACGGCGTCCCGGTTGCGCGCACCGGTCACCGTTGCCGCGTCCATGTCCTCGATGATCACCCGGTCGCCTGACCCGGTCAAGGGACCTGACTATGCTCACCGGGGACGGCCGACGGCCTCCGATCGAGCAGCGGCCCCGCCCCCATAGCCCAATTGGCAGAGGCAGCCGACTTAAAATCGGCACAGTGTCGGTTCGAGTCCGACTGGGGGCACCGACAGACCGGCGGCGCGCTACCTCGCTCGAATCCCCTCCACCACCAACTCCAGCAGCCGACGCGCCTGCACGCACCCGCTCCCCATCGCGACCATGTTCGCCAGCGTCGACACCTCCTCGCCCGTGAGGTCTTCCCGAACGTCACCGGATTCCTTTGCCGCGGCGAGGATTTCGGCGGTGGCCTGCCGGAGCTCGGCACACGCGGTATACAGCGGGCCGTCCGGTTCGCGCCCCGCGGAGGTCAGAACCTCGGGCAGCCCCTGGTATGCCCCCACATGTCGCGCGAGCTTCTCGATCCAGTCCACCAGCCGCCGCGTCGGGTCGGTGTGGTCGACCGCCCGCGCCGAATCGACGAGCTCGGCGGTGTCCTGGCGCATCGCGGCGGCGATGAGCGCCTCGCGGGTCGGGAAATGCCGGTAGAGGGTGCCCGGACCCACGCCCGCGCGCCTCGCGATGTCGTCGAGCGGCGTGTCGATACCGGATTCCCGGAACGCCTTCGACGCGGTGGCGACCACCTTCTCGTAGTTGCGGCGCGCGTCGGCGCGCATCGGTTTCGCCGGCGCGGATGAGCTGGTCATGACACCTCCTGACCACAACACTTGTAACCGGAGGAAATCTCCGCTTCAATCTAAAGCGGAGACATCCTCCGAATGGAGGGGTTCTCCTCTTCGAGGTTACTGGACGGGAGGCATCCATGACGCAGACTTCTTCGGAGGCCGTCGACGACGGGCCGGCCACCGCCCGCCGGGCGTGGGCCGGACTGGCCGTCGTGGTCCTCGGTCAGTTGATGGTCATCCTCGACGGCACGATCGTCACCGTCGCGCTACCCCGTATCCGCGACGACCTCGGCTTCGGCGAGGTGTCCCAGGCGTGGGTGATGAACGCCTACGTCCTCGCCGTCGGCGGTCTGCTGTTGCTCGGCGGACGCCTCGGCGACCTCTACGGCCGGCGACGCGCCCTCCTGATCGGCATCGCACTGTTCACCGGGGCGTCGCTGCTGGGCGGTCTCGCGGGTTCGGCGGCCGTACTGCTCGTTGCCCGCGTGCTCCAGGGAATGGGTGCCGCACTCGCCGCGCCCACCGCGCTCGGCCTGATCGTCGCGAACTTCCCACCGGGCCCCGACCGCGCCCGCGCGCTCAGCTGGTTCTCCATCGGCGCCGCGTCGGGCGGAGCACTCGGCCTGTTGCTCGGCGGCGTCCTCACCGAACAGCTGTCGTGGCACTGGGTGATGCTGGTCAACGTGCCCATCGGCCTCGTCATACTGATCGCCGCGCCCTTCACCGTGGACGAGACACCCAGGCAGCCAGGACATCTCGGAGTAGCCGACACGATCCTGTCGGCAGTCGGCGTCAGCGCGATCGTCTTCGGGTTCATCCGCGCCTCGGAGATCGCGTGGACCGATCCGGGCGCTCTCGTGTCGCTGGGCGTCGGCGTCGTCACCCTCGCCGCCTTCACCGTCCTCGAACGACGCACCAGGCACCCGTTGTTGCCTCCCCGCCTGGTGAATTCACTCCAGAGGTCCGCGCCGTTCGTCGTGATGCTCCTGCTGCCGGGCGCCATGATGGGCATGTTCACCCTGATGACACTGCACATGCAGGACATCATGGGCTACAGCGTGATCGCCTCGGGCTTCGCCTTCCTGCCGTTCATGACCCTGAACATCGCATTGACCATCGTCGGCACCCCACGGCTCGCAGCACGGTTCGGCGCCGTACCGGTGCTCATGACCGGCCTGCTGATGGTCGTCGCCGGCCTGCTCTGGCTGTCCGCGATTGGTCCCGAATCCACCTATGCCGCATCGATTCTCGCGCCGTCGATGATCATGGGTGCAGGCATCGGCCTGGCAGTGGTCCCGGTCAACATGCTCGTCGTCGACAACTCGCCCGCCGCCGACGCCGGCGCGGCGTCGGGTCTACTTCAGGCGCTGCTGCAGATCGGCGGGGCGCTCGGCCTGGCCACCCTGATGACCGTCTTCGGACCGTTGCAGCGCAACGACCCGTCGGGAACCGCGACCGGCACGACGATTCTCGTCGCCGCGATGTTCGCGGTGGCGGCGCTCGTGGTGCTCGCCGCCGCCTACCTGCCGCGGCGCGCGCGATAGACGAAGCGACCCACCTGGGCGTACGCCATCCGCTCGCTCAACCGCGAACTGAGCCGGCGCGCGCCGTTGAACACGTGCGCGTCCTTGCCGATCACCGCGCGCACCCGACCGGACAGGGCCGCGTCGATGATCTTGCTCGCGGCTTTCTCCGGCGCCATCGCGAAGTTCTTCGCAAGCGCCTCCGGGGTTCCGAGCGACTTGGACGTCTGCCGCACGAGGTCGGTCCAGATCGTGCCGGGGAGGACGGTCGTGACGGTCACCTTCGACTTCTTGCCGCGCAGGTCCTGGGCGAGGCCGTATCCGAAGAACGCAACCGCGGCCTTGCTGGCTCCGTAGAAGGCCGCTCCCGGGAACGGCGCCAGCCCCGACAGGCTCGAGGTGATCAGCACGACGCCTCCGTCGGGACGCTTCTCGAGGTGCGGGAGGAACGCGCGGGTGAGCCACACCGTACCGAAGTAGTTCACCCGGGTCAGCAACTCGATACGGTCGTCGGTCACCTCCGCGATCGGTTGCGTGTCCTGCGGGATGCCGGCGATGTTGAACAGGCCGTCGACCCGGCCGACGTCGGCGAGGACGAGGTCGGGGAACCCCTCCACCGCGTCCTTGTCGGAGATGTCGAGCGCGTACGACCGGAACCGCTCGGGATCGGCGACGAGACGCCCGGTCTCGGCCAGGCCGATCTCGTTGACATCCGCGCCGACCACCGTCGCACCCCGGGACACGAGGTCCACGGCGACGCAGCGCCCGATTCCGTTCGCCGCACCGGTCACCACGAAGACCTTGCCCGTGACGTCCACTCGACCTCCTCGTCAGTGCCTCGGACCCGTGTCCGATTCGACGGGATCAACCTAGCAACTGCTTGGTTCGGAGGACAGGGGGCATCACCGGTGGCCGGTGCCGGCGGGAGATCGAAGTGGTGATGTACTCGTGGACATGTCCACCCGGGTTCTCGCCGCAGATTCCCTGGCCGCGGGTTCGTCTTCCTCGGCCGCGCTTCTCACCCTCGGCATCTCGCTGTATGCGATCGCCATCCTCGTGTGCCTGGGCATCGCGATCAACGCCGCCCGTTTCCGGCGACGCCGCCTGGCGATCACCATGGCCTGGGTGGTCGGCATCCTGACGATTGCCGGCGTGGTCGTCGCGATCCTGTCCGCGGTCTACGGGGGCTGATCGCCCCGGCCCGGAGGTCACTCGACGGGGAACTCCCCGAGCTCGAACCAGCCGTCCGCGTCGAGTGTGGTGTTGATGACGTCCGGGGTGCGCTGCAGGTACTTGGGCAGTTCCTGCTGGGCCTGCTTGAAGTGCGCCGAGGTCACGTGCGCCTCGGCCGCGTCGTCGTCGAACGCCTCGACCAGGACGTAGGTGTTCGGGTCGTCGATCGACCGGGACCACTCGAACCACCTGTTGCCCGGTTCGGCCCGGGTGGCCTCGGTGAACTCACGCGACAGCTCGGGCCATTCATCTCCGTATTCGGGCTTGATCGGCCACTTCACGACAATGAGGATCATGCCTCGACCCTAGTCCCCGGCCGCCCTCCCGGAGCCGTGACCCGCGACCTGGACGCCTGTGCCAGAAGGCGCCTCCGACGGCCCCGTCCGACCGATCCGTTTTCGGTGTCCCGGATCGCCCGAGGGCATAGAGTGTGAAATCGACAACAATTGTCCTCACATCCCAGTGCGACAACGGACCAGTGCGACAACGGAGGCTTCCATGCCGGACATCACCAAGTTCTACATCGACGGCCAGTGGGTGGATCCCGTCGAGCTCGACCTCATCGACGTGATCAACCCGGCGACGGAGAAGGCCGCCGGCCAGGTCGCGATCGGCAGCGCGGCCGACGTCGATGCCGCCGTGGACGCCGCCCGCCGCGCCTTCGAGACCTGGGGCCGGACCACCGTCGAGGAGCGACTCGATGTCCTCAACCGGGTCATCGCCGAGTACCAGAACCGCATGGGCGATCTCGCCGCCGCGGTCACCGAGGAGATGGGCTCGCCCGTCGGCCTCGCCAACGCCGCCCAGGTACCCATCGGGCTCGGCCACCTGATGACCGCCGCCGCCCAGCTGCCCGGCTTCTCCTTCAGCGAGGACCGCAACGGACACCGCATCGTCAAGGAGCCGATCGGCGTCTGCGGCTTCATCACCCCGTGGAACTGGCCGCTCAACCAGGTCATGTGCAAGGTGGCTCCCGCCCTGGCGACCGGCTGCACCATGGTCCTCAAGCCGAGTGAGCTCGCACCGTTCTCTGCGGCCATCGTCGCCGAGATCTTCGACGCCGCAGGCGTTCCCGCGGGCGTGTTCAACCTGGTCAACGGTGACGGGCCGGGCGTCGGCGCCGCGCTGGCCGCCCATCCCGACATCGACATGGTCTCGTTCACCGGCTCGACCCGCGCCGGCATCGAGGTCGCCAAGACCGCCGCGCCGACGGTCAAGCGCGTCGCACAGGAACTCGGCGGCAAGAGCCCGAACATCATCCTCGACGACGAGGACTTCGCGAAGAACGTCGCCGGCGGCATCGCCGCGATGATGATGAACTCGGGACAGTCCTGCAACGCCCCGAGCCGCATGCTGGTGCCGTCCTCGCGCCTCGACGAGGTGGCCGAGATCGCCAAGTCGGTCGAGCCGAACCTCACCGTCGGCGACCCGACCACCAGCGTCCAGCTCGGCCCGGTGGTCTCCGAGGCGCAGTTCGACAAGATCCAGGGCCTGATCGAGCGCGCCATCGCCGACGGCGCGACCCCGGTCATCGGCGGCCCCGGCCGCCCGGAGGGCCTCGAGACCGGCTACTACGTCAAGCCGACGGTCTTCACCAATGTCACCAACGACATGGAGATCGCCCGCACCGAGGTGTTCGGCCCGGTGCTCGTCGTCATCGGGTACGACTCGATCGACGAGGCGATCAAGATCGCCAACGACACCGAGTACGGACTCGCCGGCTACGTCTCCGGCAAGGACATCGACGAGGTCCGCCGCATCGGTTCGCGGATCCGCGCCGGCTCGATCGGCCTCAACGGCGCCACCGTCGACCCGGTCGCACCGTTCGGCGGCTACAAGAAGAGCGGCAACGGCCGCGAATGGAGCGACTACGCCTTCGACGAGTACCTCGAGGTCAAGTCGCTGCTCGGCTACGGCGCCTGATGTCGCCCCTGTTGTCTGGACCGGCGGGCACATCCACCGTGGAGGTGCCCGCCGGTTCGTCGCCTCGGGCTCACGCTGATGCGGCCGGGGTCCGCTGCGCTCAGGTCTGGTCCTGAGCGCCGAAGTCGCCGCGCTCGACCAGCCACGACACCGCGATCCCGGCGAGAAGTCCCCAGAACGCCGACCCGATGTTCAACACCGTCAGGTCCGACACGGAGACCAGGAAGGTGACCAGCGCGCCCATCGTGAACCGTGAGCCGAATGCTCCGCGGAACGCTCCCTGCAGCGCACCGAGCAGAGCCAGACCGCCGACCGTCGCGATGAAGGCCGACGGCATCGCCTGCATGAGCACTACGAACACCGGGGCGAACACGCCGACCGCGATCGCGAGGACACCGAAGGTCAACGCCGCGATGTACTGACGGTCGCGGCGTCCGCCGGCGACCAGCAGCGCGTTGGTGGGACCGGTCAGGCACGACGAGATGGCTCCGACGGACGCCGCGAGTGCCGACCACACCCCGCTCGCCACGGTGATTACGTTGACCGGCGGATGGTGTCCCGCGCCGCGCAACACCGCGACCCCCTGTCCGTTCTGCACGACGATCACGGTCACGGCCAGCGGTACCACCAGCTCCAACGCCGCGCGAACGGTGAACTCGGGGACCGTGAACACCGGCACCGCCACGATCGACGATGCCGGGGCGTCGAGGCGGAAGGAGCCGGTCGTGACCACCGCGATCACACCCACCACGAACGCGCCGATGATCGGCGGCACCCGCCTGCTGACCGTGTGATGGCAGTGCAGCGCGAAGAAGGCGACGACGATGGGGACCGCGACCCGCGGGTCGGCCCCGACCGCAGCCACGATGTCGAGACCGAACTGCAGGAAGACACCGGCGACCATGCCCATCACGATCGGCATCGGTATCGCCGACATCGCCTGTCGCACAAGGCCGGTCATACCCACCACGACGATCAGCGCACCGGTCAGGAAGAACGCCCCGACGACCTCGGCCCACCTCAGGTGCGTCAACGCCGAACCGACGAGCACCGTGCCCGGGATCGTCCACGCGAATCCCAACGGCATCTGGTACATCCAGCCGGCGACCACCGTCAGGATCCCGTTGAGCACGAAGACCCCGAAGATCCACGAGGTCAGCTGCGCGGTGGTGAGATCGCCCGCCGCACCCGCTGCGAGGATCACCGCAACCGGTCCCGACGCGGCGAAGATCAGCCCGATCAGTCCGTTCGCCAGGTAGGTCCCACGCGCGTCACGCAGCATCGACGATGGGCTCGGCCGGGTACCGGTCGGCCGTTCGAAGCCGGTTGCGTACATTCGTCTCCTCGCGTCTGGTGTCCTGGCCGAGGCTAGTTACGCATCCGGCGAGAACAAGGACACATGTTCCCGCGATTGATCGCCGGTGTTTATCGCACGACGCCCACGCGCCGCAGGCACCCTGGGTACGATCCACCTTCATGCTGATCCCGACCGATTCCGGCGCCACCCTCGACGTGGAGGTGTACGGCGACGGTGAGCCGCTGCTCCTCATCGCAGGGATGTCGGCGCACCGCGAGATGTGGGGCGACGAGCTCCTCGACGCCCTCACCCCGCACTTCGCGGTGGCGACCTACGATCATCGCGGCATCGGCGGGAGCAGCCGCGCCGCGGGTGAGTTCACCATCGCCGACCTGGCCGACGACGCACGCGGTGTTCTCGACGGGCTCGGCTGGGACACCGCACACGTCCTGGGGACGTCGATGGGCGGCATGGTCGCGCAGGAGCTGGTCCTGTCGGCGCCGGCTCGCGTACGCAGCGTGGTCCTCGGCTGCACCACCGCGGGCGGTCCGGGCGCGGTCGACGCACCGGGCGCCCGACGCCTTGTGGAAGCGATCGCCGGTCGCGACCCCGCCCGGGTCGCACGCACCGCCTTCGAGGTCAATCTCTCTCCCGAATTCTGTTCCCGTCCGGGCGAATTCGAACGCTTCACCACGTGGTCGACGCGACGCAAGGTGCCGTCGGCGGTGGTCGCGTATCAGGCGCTCGCGTGCGCGGGGCACGACACCCGCGACCGTCTCGCCTCCATCTCGACGCCGACAACCGTCGTCCACGGCGACGCGGACGAGGTGATCGGGGTCGCCGAGGGCGAGAAGCTGGCCGCGGCCATCCCGGGTGCGACGCTGGCACGGTGTCCGGGCGTCGGCCACATGTTCTGGTGGGAACGCCCCGGGAGACCGCCGAGGTCGTCCTCCGCGCGGCGAAGACCGCATCCGGGTAACGTTCGTCGGTCCCCCGGACGACATCACCGACATCGGCGCCGTTTCCCGTCGCGGCCGCCGCGAATGTCAGGAGCCTCATGTCGCACGCCGCCGGAAGCGCAGACACACCACCCCGCCTCTCGCCCCGGCAGCGACTGTTGACCGGGATCTCGGTGGTCACGGTCCTCACGCTCGGACTCTTCGGCGCGGGCATGCTGCTCAACTCGTCGAACACGGCGCAGGCCCTGCGCGGGCACCCCGAGATCCTCCGTCCCGGGTGCGAGTGGGATTCCTCGAAGTACTACGTCCAGAACTGCAAGGTCTGGTCGGAGTCACAGCAGAAGGACGTCATCGTCCAGATCCGCGCGTCGAACGGCAGCGACAGCTCGATCTACCTGCTCGACGGCATGCGCGCCGGCGAGACCCGCTCCGCCTGGACCACCGATGTCCACGCCGCCCGCGTCTACGACACCTCCACCGACGTCACCCTGGTCATGCCGGTGGGTGGTGCATCGTCGTTCTACACCGACTGGGACGGCGGGGCCGGCGCGGAGAACGCCGTCATCAAGCAGGAGACGTTCCTGACCTCCGAGCTACCGGCCTATCTCGAGGAACAGTTCGGGGTGGCCCGCGACAACAACGCGGTCGTCGGTCTGTCGATGTCCGGTGGTCCCGCGGTCACCCTGGCCGAACGCCACCCCGACCAGTTCAAGGTCGTGCAGGCGATGTCGGGCTACTACCAGACCGACAACCCGCTCGGCGCCCTCGGCATCTTCGCGACACAGACGCTGGTGTCCAACTACGCCAACGGCATCGTCAACATGTGGGGCTCACCCGGCGGCACGCGCTGGACCGACAACGACCCGTCGAAGAACGTCGGCCGGCTCGCCGAGAACGGCCAGGTCCTGATCATCTCGTCCGGCAACGGCTTCCCGACCAACACCGAGATGGCGAAACTGTCGCAGCAGGACCAGATCTCGGCGATCGCGCTGGAGATCCTGTCCGCGGTGTCGACGGTGCTGATGCAGCTGCAGGCCAAGCAGTCCGGCGCGTCGGTGATCTCGCTGCCCAACTACGGCGGACACACCTGGGAGAACTGGGGCCGCGCCCTGAACGATGGCAAGCCGCACGTCCTCGAGGCGTTGCGCAACAACCCGCCGGTGACCGACAAGACGACCGTCGTCGACGCCTCGGGTAGCCCCGACCCTGAGGCCGGGGAGAAGGTCGTGCTCGCCGCCGAGAAGGCGGCCGCGGCCTCCCCCGCGCTGGATGCCTCGGTCCTCGCCGCACTCGAGTCGAGCGACGCATCGAGTTCTGATTCGGCCACGTCGTCGGAGAGCTCTGAATCCGAGGGTTCGGCAACGGAGCGCTCGGCAACCGAGCGCTCGGCAACCGAGGGTTCCCTGCCGGACAGCTCGGTGCCCGAATCCGCACCGGCGCGGGAGAACCCGGCCGGGCCTGCCTCGTCCACAACCGACACCACGATCCCGCAGGTGGCGCCGGCAGAAAACGGACCGGCCGACGCGTCGTCGCCGGCCACCACGACGATCACGACTCCGCAGCAGTCCAGAACACGCTAGCCCGGCGACGGCCGGCACCCCGCTAGGGTGCTGGACATGAGCTCCGAGACGGCCGATCTCGTCGGCACCGACACCATCGCGTTCGTCCTCGTCGCCGGCGTCATCCTGGCGTGGGCCCTGGCGCTCGGTGTGTGGAAATACCACGGCATCCGGACCTCGCCCGATCGCAGCGCCCATGTGTATGTCGACATCGCGCACCGCGCGGCGCTGATGTATTCGTTCGCGACGCTGGTCCTCGCGGCCCTGGTCGAGCTCAGCGCGTTCCCGACCCGGGTGAACGTCGTCGCCGCGACGGTGCCGATCGTGTTCTTCGTCGCCGCGATCGTGTCCTATTGCGTACACGGCGCGCTGCGCGACACCGACAACCAGTTCCTCGATCCGACGCCGGGCACGTACGCGTTCATGATCGCGCTCATCATCGGCGAGATCGGGGGCGTACTCGTCCTCCTCGCGGGAGTCGTCGCCCGCCTGGCGTGAACCACCACCGGCACCCGAGTACCCGCAAAATCGCGGGTTGGCGACGAATCGCATGCCAGAGAGTGGGCAGGTCTTCGCCGAACCCGCGATCTTGGCGGCGTTCGGGTCACCCCGCGTGTTGCTCCAGCCAGCTCACGACCTCCTCGAGCACCACGTCCTGCTCCGGTTCGTTGAAGATCTCGTGGTACAGGTCGTCGTAGATGACGAGGGTCTTGTCCTCCGAGCCCGCGAGCTCGTCGACGAGCTCGCTGCCCTTCGGGTCGGTCAGCGCGTCGGCGCCGCCGTGCATCACCAGCAACGGCAAGTGCAGCGAGGGCAGGCGTTCCGGGAAGGACTGCATCGTCGAGATCATCGCCCCGCCCAACCCGGCGGGGATCTTGCCCCGCGTGACGAGCGGATCGGCGTCGTAGGCCGCGACGACGGCGGGATCGCGGGAGATGCTGGACGAACTCAACGCGGTCGTCGGCAGCCACGGCGCGATCCTGCCGATGATCGGCGCCAGCTTCACCGCCACGGGCGGGAGGTCGTTGCCGGGCAGTACCGCGGCGCCCGACAGGATGAGGCCGTCGAGCTTGTCCTGATGGTCGAGCGCGTAGTCGAGGGCGATGCAGCCACCCATGCTGTGTCCGATCAGGAAGGTCGGCAGCCCGTCGTCGCCGACGTGCGAGATGACCGTGTCGAGGTCGTCGGTGAACTCGCCGAACCGGTGCACCTGCAACCGTTTTCCGCCCGACCGGCCGTGCCCGACGTGATCGGGGATGGCGACCAGGTAACCGGCGTCGACGAGTCGTTGCGCCACGTGGCCGTAGCGCCGACCGTGCTCGGCGAGCCCGTGCGCGATCACCACGACTCCCTGAGGCCGATCCTCGGGCCGGTGGACGTCGTAGACGATGGTGTGTCCGTGCGGACCGCGAAAACTGTGTTCTTCCGGTGGCATTCCCTGTTCTTCCGTCGATCGGCAACCCTGTGCCGAAATCCTCTTCAGCCCAACGGGCTCGTCAGCGTGAAACCCTCGTCGGCCGAAACCCTCGTCACCGCAGCCCCAGCCGCGCGGCGACCGACCTGCCGGCGGACTCGATCGCGCCGAGCGGCCGCAGCGCCGCCTCACCGATTCCGACGAGCACCTCGACCCGGGCCACGACCCGTTCCAGACGCGCGACGACATCGGACATGCGGTCCACGGTCGCATCGACCTGGTCGAGGGTGCCCGACATCCGCACCAGTGTCGCGTCGAGCTTCTCGATCGTCGCGTCCATCTTGGTCATGGTCGGGCCCAGGCCCTCGAGCGTCTCCCCCATGTCGGTGAGGATTCCCTCGAGCTGTTCGACCGTTACGTCGGCGTTGAGCGCGGCCTGCGCCAGCTTCTTGATGCGCTGACGTTCCGGCGGCTTCGATGACGTGGTGTCGCCCCTATCGGCCATGCCCGGATTATCACCCAGATCACAGCCCGGGGAGCCCGAACGCGCCAGGCGCACACCCCGGAATAGATCTGCGTGCGCGTCGGTTGAGCGGGACAGAATTGCTCAAATTTGAGTGATTTCCGCCCGGAGCGGTCACCGCCCGAGCGGGTACCGACCGAAGGAGTCATCATGCCTGCCGTCACCGCCGACACGCTGACCTTGTCGCGCCTGTCCGCCCCCGGTGTCGACGCCGTCGAACGCCCGGTCAAGTCCGTCACCCGCGGCCCGCGCGGCTACGAGGGCGAGGGCTTCCCGGTCGTGCGCGCGTTCGCCGGAGTGCCGAAGGCCGATCTCGACCCGTTCGTCCACATGGACCAGATGGGCGAGGTCGACTATGAACCCGGCGAGCCCCGCGGAACCTCGTGGCACCCGCACCGCGGCTTCGAGACCGTGACCTACATGATCGAGGGCCGCTTCGCCCACCAGGATTCCGCCGGTGGCGGCGGCCTGATCCAGGACGGCGCGACGCAGTGGATGACCGCGGGTGCGGGCATCCTGCACATCGAGACCCCGCCCGCCGAGCTCGTGGAGTCCGGCGGCCTCTTCCACGGCATCCAGCTGTGGGTCAACCTGCCCGCCAGGGACAAGTTCCTGCCGCCCAACTACCAGAATCTCGAGGGTGGCCAGGTGGGCCTGGTGACCTCCCCCGACGCCGGTTCGCTCATCCGGATCATCGCCGGTGAGATCGAGGGCCATCGAGGCCCGGGCTCGACGCACACGCCGATCACGCTGGCGCACGCCACCGTGCAGCCCGGCGCCGCGGTGTCCGTGCCGTGGCGTCAGGACTTCAACGCGTTGGTCTACGTGCTGTCGGGTCGTGGACGCGTCGGCGCCGAGGGCCGTCCCGTCGAGCAGGGCACGCTGGTGGTGCTGGGCAAGGGCGATCGGATCACCGTCGCCGCCGAGGACTCGCAGGACGGCAACCGCCCCGCACTCGAGGTCCTGCTGCTGGGAGGCAAGCCCATCCGTGAGCCCGTCGCACAGTACGGTCCGTTCGTGATGAACACTCGCCGGCAACTGATCGAGGCGATCGAGGACTTCCAGGCCGGACGCCTGGGCGTCGTCCCGCCGGACGCACTGATGCCGCACACCGCCCGCTGATGTCCGAACGGCCCCACCCGGCACCGTCGGTCCCACCGCAGTCGGTTCCACCGCGATCGGCCCTACCCCGATCGGCCCTACCCCGGTCGGACCTACCTCTGTCTGCCACCGACACCGACCTGCAGGCCGCGTGGCGCGTCTTCATCGAGACCGCCGCGCGGCTGCAGACCGAACTCGACGACGACCTGCGTGCGAAGGCCGGTATGACACTGGCCGACTACAGCGTGCTGCTGATCCTGCACGAGAGCCCCGACGGCCGGTTGCGCATGCGGGATCTGGCCGCGCGCATGATCTTCTCGACGTCCCGGCTGTCATACCAGGTCGACGGGATGTGCCGACGCGGGTGGCTGTGTCGGGAACGCGCGACCGAGGACCGTCGCGGCAGTTACGCCGTCCTCACCGACGAGGGCCGCGCCGTCTTCCGGTCGGCTGCTGCCGATCACGCCAGGTGCGTCGACGACCTGTTCTTCTCGGCCCTCACCCCCGCCGACGGCCGTGACCTGCGGGCCGTGATGGCCAAACTTGCCGCGCACCTCGCCGAGCGCGACGCGCAGGCAGCCGAGACAAGAAGCAGCTGAGATGAAAGACAGCCGGGACGAAAGACAGCTGAGACGAAGGCAGCCGGACGGAAGGAGAGCTGAACCGATGTCGGTCACCGTCATCCGCGCCGCCGAGCGCGACCACTGGCGAAGCGAGTGGCTCGAGTCGTGGCAGTCGTTCCCCGCCACCGGCCGGCTCGACGGAACCGACCTGCGCGTGGTCCAGATGTGGGTCGCCCCGGACGAGACCGACCTCGAACCCGGCTACGACGAGGCCGACGTCACCGCGGCGCTCGCAGCCGGTGACCTCGTCGTCGTGGCCTCGGGACGTCCCGAACACGCCGGCGCCGCACCGGTCTCGATCCACAGTTCCGCCGCCGCATTGCATGTCGCGCGAATGGTGCCGGGCAGGCCGGTCCTGCTTCCCGACGCCCCGTTCGGCCACCTCTACGTCGCGCGGGGCGAGGTGACCATCGACCACGGCGGTCGTACCGTCACGCTCTCGACCGGCGACGCCGTCCGGACGACCGACGCCGGCGCGATCCCCCTGGCCGGCCCGGGCGGAGCCGAGATCCTGTTCTGGGAGATGCACGCCGGCGTGCGGTGAGCGCGCGACCTGGACTGCGGTGTCAGACGGCCATCATGTGTTCGACGGTGCGGCCGTCGAGGCCGTCCCACCGGGTGAACCCGGATTGCTCGAGTTCAAGATGTTCCAGCGGCACCCCGACCACCCGCGCCCCCGACGCCACGGCGGCCGCGATCCCGGGGGGCGAGTCCTCGACGGCGATGCACTCGCGGATGTCGACGCCCAGCTTCGCCGCGGCCAGTTCGTAGGCATCCGGGGCGGGCTTGGCCCGTTCCACGTCATCGGCGGTCACCACGATGTCGAACGCCTCGAACGGAATCGCGTCCACGACCATTTCGGCGAGGACCCGGGGTGACATGGTCACCAGTGCGGTCGGGATGCCCAGTGTCCTCAACTCACGGAGCAGCGATTCGGCGCCCGGCTTCCACGGCATCGCGACCCGGAGCCGGGACGCCACGTCGAGGATGAACCGGCGCTCGATCTCGTCGACCGTCAGCCCTGCGCCCGCGTCGATCAGCACCCGAGCCATGTCGGGAAGGCTGCAGCCGTTCAGGGCCAGACCGATCTCCTCGGTCCACGGGACGTCGTGTGCGACCAGGATGCCACGCGCCGAATCGTTGTAATACTCCTCGGTGTCCAGGATCGTTCCGTCCATGTCCCACAGGACGGCCGCGGGTCTCCGCCTCATCCGACGGTCGCCTTCGCCTGCTGCCGAGCGACCTTCAGCGCGGCCCCGAGCCGCTCGACGAGCAGCTCTGCGTCCTCGCGGGTGTAGGTGAGCATCGGCCGGATCTTCAGGGTGCTACTGGTGGGGCCGCACACCGACAGGAGCAGTCCCCCGTCGCGGCAGGCGTTGACGAGGTCGGCGGCGAACTCGGTGGCCGGCTCCCTCGTCTCCGGATCGTTCACCAGCTCAACCCCGAAATACAGTCCGGCGCTGCGGATGTCACCGATCTCCGGGAACTCCGCGGCCAGCTCGGTCATACCCGCCCGCACGATTCCGCCGATGGTCTCCGCGTTCTCGAACAGGCGACGCCCGCAGATCTCGTCCAGGACCGCGGCGGCCGCCGCGACCGGCACACTCGATCCGCCGAAGGTGTTGAAGTACGGGACATCCCGCCCGAACGCCTCGAGGATCTCGGTGTTGGCGACCATACCCGCGACCGGGACACCGTTGCCCATCGGCTTGCCGAGGGTGACCAGATCGGGCAGCGCATGGTCACGGGCGAAACCCCAGAACGGGGTTCCCACCCGGGCGAAACCGGGCTGGACCTCGTCGGCGATCACCAGCGCGCCGGCCGCGCGCGCCGCGGCGAAGGCGGCCTGCAGGGCACCGTCGACCGGGAACACGCCGTCCGAGGAGAAGATGCTGTCGACGAGCAGCGCCGCCGGCTTGTGGCCGCGTTCGCGCAGGGTCTCGAACGCCTGGGTGATGCGCGCGGCGAATGCCTCGGCCACCGACGAATCATCCTCGTGCCGATACGAATTCGGTGGCTCGACGGCGATGACGTGGGAGGGTGGATCCCCTCCTCCGTCGGAAGGCGACACCTCGGCGCACGACGCGGTGGTGCCGTGGTAGGCCTCTGTGGTCACGACGATGCCGGTGCCCCCGGTGTGGTGCCGGGCGACGCGCAGGGCGAGATCGTTCGACTCCGACCCGGAGTTGGTGTACATCACGCGGTTCAGCGGATCCGGGAAGGTCTGCAGGAGCCGTTCGGAGTACTCGACGATGCCGTCCTGCAGGTATCGGGAATGGGTGGCGAGCGTGTTGAGCTGCTTGGTCACCGCCTCCACGACAGCCGGATTGCAGTGGCCGACGCTCGCGACGTTGTTGTATGCGTCCAGGTACTCACGGCCGTCGGCGTCGTACAGCCGGGTGCCGAGGCCCCGGACCACCTGGACCGGATTCCGGTAGAACAGCCGGTAACTGGTTCCGAGGGTGTTCATTCTCCGCTCGACGAGCGCACGGGACGCGGAATCCAGTGCATCGAGCCGGCCGGTGTCGAACCGGTTTCCGTCCAGGATCGAGGAAGTGCCCAATGGTCGGCCTTTCTGAGGTTGAGAGCCGTCGCCGATCCCTGGACGGGAGCGGCGCTGCTCGGTGAGACGACGAGAGGCGTCAGATGCTGCCGATCCAGGCGCCCCAGCGCTGATCGGAGGTACGGGAGAGTGCCCGACGGAGTTTCCACACCCCGTACTTGTGGTAGTCGTAGTCCCACCCGTCGTTGAGCTGGGCGTAGACGACGGCCCACAGACCCCACTTGATGTCGGCGAGAAAGCCGCAGACCTGAACGCGCGCAAAGAGTTCCGGCGTGTACGAACCATAGAACTGTTCGACGCACTCGGCGGTGCGGACGTCATCGTAGAAGAACTCGGTGGTCATCACGGCGAGTTCGAAGGCCCGTTCGTTGTTCGACGAGAACTCGAAGTCGACCAGACGCATCGGCTTGCCCTCGGCGATGAGGAAGTTGCCGGGCATCGGGTCGTTGTGACATGGCACCAGGTCGATTCCGCCGGCCAGCAACGCGTCCCGCGCGGTGTGGTATTCGACCTCCAGCTGCGGCCAGAACCGAGGCAACCGGACCCCGATCTCCATCCCCTGGCTGTGGTGTTCGTCGATCATGTCGAAGACCGTCTTGGTCGACGGCAGCTTCTCGATGCTGTTGAAGACCCGGTACAACCCGATGATCTCGCTCGCGATCTCCGGACGCTTCATGTCGCCGTTGGTACAGGCGCGGTAGTCCTCGAGGAACTCGATGATCTCGATGCCCGTGGACGGGTCGAAGTGCACGATCCTCGGGCTGATCCCGAGGGCGCTTGCCTGCTCGGCGGCGAAGTGCGAGTTGCCGCGATCGATGAAGGCCTCCGATCCCGCACCCGGGATCTTCAGGAAGTACGGGGACTCCTCCCCGTCGACGTCGAGCCGCCAGTTCTCGTTCTGCAGGCCGCCGTGCACCGGCTGGTAGCGGATCGCACGGCCGGACCAGTCGGCGACGGCGTCGAGGGCGGCCTCGACCGCACGTTCGGGCGCGGTGCGCGCACCGCCACGCAGCACGCCGACCGCGTTCTGTTCGTCGGACAGTGTCGTCATCGGTCGATCCTCCTCAACAGTTCACCGGAACGTGTGCCCGACAGGGCCAGTCGTGCGCGCAGGAGCTGCCAGTCGCCGAACTTCGAGTACTCGTAGGAGCCCGGGTCCAGTGCGTCGACCAGGATTCCCAGGAGGCCCTGGCGCACATGGTCGGCATATCCGTAGAACAGGCTGCGCGCCAGCAGGGCCTCGTCACAGCAGCCGTGCGCGATCTCGAACAGTTCGCGGGCATGGGTCTCGTCCTCGGCGAGCTCGACGAGTGCGACACCGAGGTCCTGGAAGGGATCCATCACCGCGGCGAGATCCCAGTCCAGCAGGAGGAGCGAGCCGTCGGCGCGAGCGGCCATCACATTCGACAGGTTTCCGTCGCCATGCCGGAACTCCCGGTCGACACCGACTGCGGCGATCCGCTTCTCGGCGTCGTCGAGAATCCGCCGGAAATAGGTCAGCTCGGCGGGAATGGTCGCCCCCGCCTCCTGGAGGCGATGCGCGAGTTCACGGATGTCGTCGAAGACGGTCGCCTCCCGCACCGTTGCCGGGGCCAGTTCGGCGACCCGCGAACGGATCGCGAAGTAGGCCGACACGAAGTCGGCGGAGTTCGCGTCGGCGAGGGTCGCCGTCCGGTGTGTGTCGGTCAGGTCCGCGAGGACGATCTCACCGTTGTCGACGTCCGACGCCACGACCGCGGGACCGATCCCCGCCGCGCCGGCGGCCTCTGTCGCGGCAACCGCGGCCGGAACGTCCACGTACTTCTTCGCGGCATCGGTGTAGCGACGCACGTGGACCGCCACGTCGTCGAGCCGACCGCGCAACCTCACGGTGTCCGCGCCCCACCAGCTGGGGCTGGCCATGGTGGGGGTCCCGTCCGACCGGTCGGACAGGACCCGCCCTCCGGAGAGTTCGAGGGCTGCCGTCATCACGCCTCCTTCCATACGTTCGCCGGGGTCGTCCGTGGTTCCAGCGGCCAGTCCTGCTCCGTGCCGCGACGGGCTTCGAGCCAGGCGGCCAGCGCGAGCACCCGGCGGTCGGAGAACCGCGGCCCGGCGAGCTGGATCGCCACCGGGTGCCCGCCGTCCTCCCCGAACGGCATCGACACCGCGGGCTGTCCGCTCTGGTTGAACCAGGCGGTGAAGCTGCAGTGCTCGAGCGGACGATCCTGGTTCATGCCCAGGTGCTCGGCCGGGAACGCCGCCGACGGGAGCACCGGCGACAGCACGACGTCGACGTCGCGCTGCAGCGCCGCGAAGCCCATCTGGTCGGCGGTCACGCGACCCAGGGCCCGTTCGTAGTCGGTGGCGCTCAGCGGTCCGGCGGCCTCGATCCAGCGGACGAGACCTTCGAGCACGTCGCCACCGCGGTCGCCGTGCGACTCGAGTTCGGCGCGGGCGCGCACCACGTACAACAGGTCGAGGGCGTCATAGGCGTCGGGACCGAACGGTGTGGGCAGTTCGACGATCTCGGCCCCGGCGTCGGCCAGTACGTCGGCGGCCGCGCGGAGGGTGCGCAGGGTCGCCTCGTCGGCGGGGAATCCGTATCCCATCTCCGAGAGGACGCCGACGCGCAGTCCCTTGACGTCGTCGAGCGGGCGAATCGGTTCGCCGCAGTCGGTTTCGTCGGCCAGTGCCAGGGTGTCCCGGGCGTCGAAGCGCCCGACGACGCGGTACAGCTCGATGACGTCGGCGACCGTCCGCCCCATCGGGCCCGCGCTGCGCACGGTGCTCGGTGCGAGGTGCGGGACACGACCCTGGGTGGGCTTGATCGCGACGATGCCGCAATGGGCGGCGGGCAGACGGACCGAACCGGCGATGTCGGTGCCGATGGCGCCCCAGGTGAGGCCGGCGGCGAGCGAGGCCCCGGCACCCGAGCTCGACCCACCCGGCGTGACCGACAGGTCCCACGGGTTTCGCACGATCCCGTAGAGCGAGGAGACACCGGAGGCGAGCATGCCGAAGTCGGGCATCGTGGTCTTGCCCACGATCACGGCACCGGCCTCGCGCAGGCGGGCCGACGGCGGTGCGTCGACCTCCGCGTTGGGCAGACCGTCATTCGGTTTGGTGCCGTGCCGCCAGGGCAGGCCGACCGCGTTCACACTGTCCTTCACCGTGACGGGGACGCCGTCCAACGGTCCGAGGGCCGCACCCTCCGCCCACCGTCGGGTCGCCGCGGCCGCGGCCTCGCGTGCCGCGTCGAGGTCGGTGGCGGCGATCGCATTGATCGCCGGCTGGACCGATTCCATGTGCGCGATGGTCAGTTCCAGCACGTCGGAGGGTGTGGTACTCCCGTCGGCGAAGCCGCTGCGGAGCTGCTCGATTGTCGTTCCCAGAACGGGAACCTGCGTCTGCTGAGGCATGACCGAAAGGTTCCACGTGAACCATTTCTGGTCCCTGGCCCAAATGTAAATTCTGCATTTCCTGGGTTCGCATGGCCCGAGATTTGGTGCAACTCTTGAGAACACACGCCGTTCGCGCTGCTCACGAGCACGCCGTGCACACGGCGTCGAAGACCATTCCGCAAGCCAAAAGAGCACGGTGAGCAGTGACATACGAAGAGACCTTTGCCACCATTTCCCGCCTCGCCGACGACCTGGCGCGCCGCGGGTTCACGAAGCTGCCCGCTGAACGTGAACTCGCGGAGCGACTGAACGTGTCCAGGTCGTCGGTGCGTCGCGCGCTCGCCGACCTGGAGGACAACGGCGTCGTCTATCGCAAACGCGGCCGTACCGGTGGCGCCTACCTCACCGCCGCGGAGTCGCGACCCGACACCACGTTCGCCGACGAGGTGGACCCGGCCGAGGGCCGGCGCGTCGAACGTCCGCTCGGCACCGTCGTCGGTGTACCGCAGATGCTGCGGTCGCAGGGCTTCGAGTCGGGTACCCGACTGGTGTCGGCATCCTACGAGCACCCCACCGAGGAGGAGCGCGAACACTTCGGCATCGGGCCCGACGACCTGATCGCCGCCATCGTCCGGATCCGTTTCGCCGACGGGGACTCGCTGTCACTCGAGTCGTTCCGCGTCTCGGCCAACCGTTTCCCGCAGCTGCTCGAACGCTCCCTCATCGGCTCCCTCTACGAACTGCTCGTCGAGACCTACGGCGTGCGCCCCACCACCGCCGACGAGCAGATCCGCGTGGTCTGCGCGTCCCCGCGGGTCGCCGCCGCGCTCGCCGTCGACGTGGGTACACCCCTGCTGAAGGTCACCCGCAACACCTATGACCAATCCGGCGGCCCGGTGGAGATGTCGGTCGACTATTTCCGCGCGGACCGCACGGTCCTGCACGTGCCGGCCCATCCCGGCAATGGTCAGGAGCCAGGTGCGCACCGGTTGCAGCACCGTCTGGAAATGGCCCACGACGCCACCCGCAGCACCTCGTCCGACGCGTAACAGGTCCGTTACGACCCGAAACGTGACCAGTAATGGTCCACTCGCATGCTTTGGCTGCACACACCGAAACGGGTACGTAGACGATCTAGCTCGTATCACGTTCGGACCGAAGCCTTTTGGTGCATCGAGTCACTCCGCCAACCCATCGCCGCGCCCGACCCGCGTCTGCCGCCGGGGCGATTGATCTTCAGGAAAGGAGCCGAATCCTTGACTCAGTTCATAAAGAGCCTGGATCGCAAGGTAATCAACACCACATTCGGCATCATCTACGGATTCGCTCTGTTGATGGCGCTGTTCCCGCCGCTCTATCTCAGCGCCAGCGGCGCCCGGGGTCCGGTGATCCTCGGCATCCCGTGGTCCGTCATGTACTGGATCGTCAATGCCGCACTCGTCGGGGTCGCCCTGAGCGCGCTGTACATCGTGGAAAACATTCGTGGAGAGGGTGACGACTGATGGCGATCATGCTCGGCATGCTGCTCGCGTTCTACGCGATCGTGGTGGGAATCCTCTACGCCACCAAGCAGAAATCGGATCCGACCTTCGAGGAGTACTCGGTCGGCGGCCGGTCGTACGGCACCTGGTTCGTCGCGATGTCCTACGTGAACTCGTGGTGGCCCGGCTCGACCTTCATCGCGTTCTTCGGTCTCGCCGCCGGCGCCGGCGTGTTCGGCATGTACGCCCTGGCGTACTCGACCCTCGGCGTCGCCTTCATGTACCTGATGGCGACCCGCGCTTGGCGCTGGGGCAAGGTCTACGACCTGCGCACCCAGCCCGACCTGTTGCGCGTCCGCTACCGGTCCGACGCGGTCCGCGTCATCGCCAGCATCATCGGCGTGATCTCGCTGTTCCCCTGGGTAGTCCTGGGCATGCAGGCCCTCGGCACCCTGTTCGAGATCGCCAGCGACGGCGCGTGGTCGGTCATCGCGTCCCTGTGCGTGGGTCTCGCGGTCATCCTCATCCGTCAGTTCTGGACGGTTCAGATGGGCATGCGCGGCCTGATCATGACCGACATGTTCCAGGGTTTCGTCGCCTACATCGTGGCCGGCATCGTCGGCGTCATCATGCTGACCGGCGCCATGGGCAGCCCGATCAGCTGGGGTGATCTGCAGGCGATCGGCGACAAGTTCCTCGTCCTGCCCGGCGGCGGTGACTCCTACGGCCCGTGGTACATCTTCGCGCTCGTCTTCACCGGCGTGATCGGTTCGCTGAGCTGGCCCACCAGCTTCCAGCGCATCTACACCGCGTCGAGCGTCCGCACCGTCAAGAAGGGCACTCTCGCAACCATTCTCATCTCGGCGACCTTCTACACCATCCTGATGCTGGTGGGCCTCGCGGCCGTCAACATCCCCGCGGTCATGGAGAATCCGCAGGGTGCCTGGTTCACCCTGCTCGACCAGTGGGGTGGCACGTGGATGCTGGGCCTCGCGGTGGTGATCGTTTTCGCCGCGCAGATGGGCCACACCGACGCCAGTGTCCAGGTGGCCGGCCTGCAGGTGTCGAACGACATCGTCGCGACCCTGGTGCGCCGTCCGCTGTCGGACCATCAGCTGACCGTGATCGCCAAGGCGAGCATGGTGGTCTACATGCTCCTCGCCGGCGTGATCGCCTTCGCGACATTCAACTTCGACCGTCTCCAGCTGCTGGCCCAGATCTCCTACCAGGGCATCATCCAGCTGTCCGTCCCGCTGTTCCTCGGCATCTTCTGGAAGGGCGGCAACAAGTACGGCGCGATCTGGGGCATGGTGAGCGGCTTCGTCATCGCGGCGGCCCTGACCGGTGTCTACAACGACGACATCCGCGCCCTGGGCAGCCTGACCTCGGGCATCGTCGGCCTCGCAGTGAACCTGGCGGTGTTCCTGATCGTCTCGGCGGTCACCGGCCACTCCGCTGAGGACCGCGCACACGTCGAGGAGATGTTTGCGGCCGCGAAGGGCGAATCCGCCCTCGCCGCACTGAAGGCCGGCCGGACCGACGACATCGAGGTCGTCGCCACCGGCGACGGGGTGAGCACCGCATCTGCTCACGCTCCCGCGGAGTAGGAGACACCGACCTCCTCATCCCCTACTCGGCACGAAAGTGGGCACGACCTCCACGGTCGTGCCCACTTTCGTTGTGTCACACGCCATTTGATTCGTAACCTCGGCGTTACGACGGTATTGGTGACCAGTAATGGTTCGGACGGACAGTTGATTCGCGCCGAGAACAACCCACGCCGAACCATTCTCATCCCCCTTCCACCCATTCCAGGAGAAGAGTCCATGGACGCCGAACAGTATGCATGGATGTCCGCGACGGAGATCGCTGCCAAGGTCGCCGCAGGCGAACTGACCGCGCTGGAGGTCGCCGAGGCCGCCTGCGCACGGATCGAGGCGATCAACCCGCTGATCAACGCCTACGTCCACTACGACCGGGAACAGGCCCTGGCCGACGCCCGTGAACTCGACGCCAAGCAGGCCGCCGGCGAGCCGCTCGGACCGCTGCACGGCGTGCCGTTCGCCATCAAGTGCCTCACCGAGGTCGCCGGCCTCCCCAACACCCACTCCATGACGCCGTTCGCGGACGAGATCGGCAAGGAGGACGCCGTCGTCGTCACCCGCCTCAAGGCGGCCGGCGGTCTCTTCACCGGCCTGACCAACGCCCCGGAGGCCGGCTACTACGGCGGCACCGACAGCCACCTCTACGGCCCCACCCACAACCCGTTCAAACACGGCCACACCGCGGGCGGTTCGTCCGGCGGCTCGGCGGCCGCGGTCGCCGCCGGCATGGTGCCGATCGCCGAGGGCGCCGACGGCGCCGGTTCGGTCCGCATCCCGTCGGCCATGTGCGGTGTCGTCGGCCTGAAGCCGTCCCTCGGCCGCATCCCGCATGCGTTGCTGCAGACCAGGTTCGAGACCTGGGTGTTCCACGGTCCGATCACCCGCACCGTCGAGGACGCGGCGCTGATGTTCGACGTCATGACCGGCTTCGACCCCAGCGACCCGATGAGCCTGCCGCGCGACGTCGAGTCCTACACCGCCGAGCTGGACAGGGCCCGAACCGACACGTCGCTCAGCGGTCTGCGCGTCGCCTACTCCCCCGACCTCAACGTCGGCCCCGTCGATCCGGAGGTCGCGGCGATCTGTCGCGAGGCCGTCGCCGCGTTCGAGCAGCTGGGCGCCACCGTCACCGAGGCCACCCCGAACTGGGGCGAGCCGGAACAGGCGATGTGGGAGGGCATCTGGGTGCCCGGCTTCGCCGCCGACAACGACCTGTTCCCGGACTGGAAGGAGCTCAGCGGGCAGCTCGACGACCAGCTGATCGAGATCCACGAGCTGTCCAAGACCCTCACCGCCGAAGAGGTCGGCCGCGCGCAGGCGTTCCGGTCGCGCATGTACGACACCTTCACCGAGTTCATGGAGCACTACGACCTGCTGGTGTCGCCGACCCTCGCCTCCGCGGCGTTCCCGCTCGACCGGTTCGCGCCGGAGTGGCTGGCCGACAAGCCGCTGCGGACCCAACTGCTCGGCTGGCTGCTGACCTACCCGTACAACATGCTCACCTCCCCGGCGATCACCGTCCCCGCCGGCTTCACCGAGGACGGACGACCGGTGGGCCTGCAGATCGCGGCCCGTCACCGCGCCGACGCCGACGTCCTCGCCGCGGCCGCCGCGTACTCCACCGTCCGTCCCTGGGCGGATCGCTATCAGGCCAACGTGATCGAGGGAGTGACCAAGTGATCGACCTGACCGGCAAGACCGCCGTCGTCACCGGCGGCTCCCGCGGAATCGGCCGCGCCTCGGCCCTCCGCCTCGCCGAGGCGGGGGCGTCGGTGGTGATCTGCGACCGCTCCGACTTCAAGGCCGGCGACGAGTCGTGCTCGGCCGCGATCCGCCGCGCCGGGGGTGACGCCGAGTCCCGCGAACTCGACGTCTCCGATTCGGCCGAGGTCGATCGGGTCTTCGGTGAGATCGCCGCCGATCGCGGGATCGACATCCTGGTCAACAACGCCGGCGTGTTGTTCGCCGGCACCGCCACGGAGACCACCGACGAGGTCTGGCGCCGGCAGTTCGCGGTGAACGTCGACGGGACGTTCTTCTGCACGCGTGCGGCACTGCGGGCGATGCTCGCCGCCGGCAAGGGTGGCAAGATCGTCAACGTCGCCTCGATCAGCGGACTGCGCGCCAACCCCGGTTTCGCCGCGTATTGCGCCAGCAAGGCGGCGATGGTGAATTTCACCCGCCAGGCCGGAATCGACTATGCCGCAGCCGGGATCAACGTCAACGGCGTCGCACCGGGATTCGTCGAGACCGACATGACCTCCCTCTACTCCCCGGAGATCCGGGCCGCACTCGAGGGGCAGACGCCCAACGGCAAGTGGGCGACCTCCGAGCAGATCGCCGACTCGGTGCTGTTCCTCGCCTCGCCGCTGTCCGACCACATCTGCGGCGAGATCCTCACCGTCGACGGCGGCTGGATGGTCGGCACCCCGGTGGTCGTCCAATCCTCCTGAGTCACCGCACAACACACACGAAGGGATCACCCGATGACCGAGACCACGGTCGAGACCACGACCACCGACACCGCGATCGACTTCCTGTACCTGTCCGAACCCGACATGGTCGCCGCAGGCGTCACCGACATGGCCGCCTGCGTGGACACGATGGAGGAGATGTTCGATCTCCTCGGCCGCGGCGACTACCGCATGGCGGGCAAGAACAGCGACTCCCACGGGTCGATGATCTCCTTCCCGGAGGAGCCGGAGTTCCCCGGCATGCCCCGCCACACCGAGGACCGCCGTTTCATGGCGATGCCCGCCTACCTGGGCGGTTCCTTCCACGCCGCGGGCGTGAAGTGGTACGGATCGAACATCGAGAACAAGCTCTCCGGTCTTCCCCGGTCCATCCACCTGTTCGTGCTCAACGACGTGGAGACCGGCGCCCCGCGCGCGGTGATGTCGGCGAACCTGCTGTCGGCCATGCGGACCGGCGCGATCCCCGGCGTCGGCGCCCGTCTGTTCGCCCCCGAGGACTCCAAGGTCGTCGGCATCGTCGGTCCCGGCGTGATGGCACGCACCGCGCTGCAGTCGTTCGTGGTCGCCCGGCCGGGCATCGAGCTCGTCAAGGTCAAGGGCCGCAGCGAGCGCGGGCTGAACATCTTCCGCGAGTGGATGGAACGCGAGTTCCCCGCCATCCGCGTCGAATTCGTCGAGGACAACGAGAGCGCGGTGCGCGACTCCGACATCGTGACCTACTGCACCACCAGCGGTGGATCCCCGGAGAACTACCCGGTCCTCAAGCGCGAGTGGGTCAAGCCCGGCGCCTATCTCGCGATGCCGTCGTCGGTGAGCCTCGACGACGGCCTCGTGGCCGACGACGTGCGGATCGTCGTCGACAACCTCGGTCTCTACGAGGCATGGGCCGACGAGTTCCCCTACCCCACCTACGACTCGATCCCGATCGTGGGCTGCTACTTCACCGACCGGGTGCACGAGGGCAAGATGTCCATGGACCGGATCGAGGACATCGGCCGTATCATCGCCGAGGGCCGGACGAAGCGCGACGACGACCAGATCGTCATCTTCTCCATCGGCGGCATGCCGGTCGAAGACGTCGCGTGGGCGACCCGTGTCTACGAGCGTGCCCGCACCCTGGGCATCGGCACCTCGCTGAACCTCTGGAACACCCCGGTGTTGGCATGAGTTCGACGCCCATCCCGGAGGAACAGGTCGACGTCGCCGTCATCGGCGCCGGTAGCGTCGGCGCGATGGCCCTGTGGCACCTCTCCAAGGTGCCCGGGCTGTCGGTCCTCGGCATCGAACAGTACGGCCGCGCACACGGTCTCGGCTCCTTTGCCGGCGAGTCCCGGTTGTTCCGGATGGCCTACAAGGAGGGCGGGCTCTACCTGCCGCTGCTGACCGACGCACGACGTCGCTGGCTCGAGCTCGAGCAGGAAGCCGGAGCGGAGATCCTGTTGCAGGTCGGTGCGTTGAGCATCGGCGTCGAGGAGCAGCCGGAGATGATCGCCACCAGGACGACGATCGACACCTACGATCTCCCCCACCGCTACCTCGACACCGAAGAACTTCGAAAGGAGTACCCCCAGCACGACATCCACGACGGCGACGTCGGCATCCTCGACCCGCAGGGGGCGGGGCTGCGACCCGAGGTCGCGGTTCTCAGTGCGCTGCGGCTCGCCGAGGCCAACGGCGCCCGCATGCGCTACCGCTGCCCGGTGGAGGCGATCGAACCCGGTGACAACGGCGTCACCATCCGCACGGCGCACGGCGTGGTGCGCGCGCGGACCGCGATCGTGTCGACCGGTTCCTGGGCGACGGACCTGCTGCCCGGCGTCGGCGAGCTGGTCCACGTGCAGCGTCTCGCGCTCTCGTGGTTCATGCCCACCGACATCAGCCGGTACCTCCCCGAGCGGTTCCCGGTGTTCATGCGCGACATCGGCGACGTGCACTTCTTCGGCGCGCCGTCGCTCGACGGCTACAGCGTCAAGGTGAGTCCCGGTCACCTCGACCTCCCGGCCGCACCCACGCTGGCCGAACTCCCGGATCTGCCCGAGGATTTCGGGGCGCACCTCGCCGCACAGGTGACGGACTTCTTCCCGGACATGAACCCGGAACCGGTCCGGCTCACCGCGCACCACGAGATGTTCACCGAGGACCGGGTGCCGATCGTCGACCGGGATCCCACGGGCAGTGTCGTCGTCGCCGCCGGCCTCTCCGGACACGGCTTCAAGCTCGCCCCGACATTCGGCAAGATCGCACGCGACCTCGCCGTCGACGGGACCAGCGAGCTGTGTCCGCGCGAGTTCACGCTGGCCGCTCACCGGGAACGTGCCGCCGCGCTCGCCTGAGTGAACCTCCCCAGACCTGGCCTCCGCGTCAAGCTGCCCCGTGGCCTTGGCGCGGAGGCCATTCCAAATCCGCGGTCCTGCCGGGGCGCCTTCGTTCAGCGCAGCTGGGGCGCGACCTTCGACGACACCAGTTCCAGGTGGTCGAGGTCGTCGAGGTCGAGCGTCTGCAGGTAGATGCGTTCGATGCCGAGTTCGCGGTAGGTCGCGATCTTGGCGACGACCTCGTCGGGCGTGCCGGCGGCGCCGTTCTCGCGCAACTCGTCCGGCTCCCGGCGGATCGCCTCGGCGCGCCGCCGGAACTCGGCTTCGTCACGGCCGCAACACAACACGAGTGCCGCCGAGTAGGTCATCGTCTCCGGACGGCGCCCGGCCGCCACACAGGCCGCGTTCACCCGCCCGATGAGCTCCCGTGCGGTCTCGACCGGCTGGAACACGATGTTGAACTCGTCGGCGAACCGCGCCGCGATCGCCGGGGTCCGCTTCTTGCCGTTGCCGCCCACGATGATCGGAGGACGTGGCTTCTGCACCGGCTTCGGCAGGGCCGGCGAGTCGGTGAGCTGCCAGTGTTCGCCCTGGTGGTCGAAGGTCTCCCCCTCCGGGGTGGCCCACAGCCCGGTGATGATCTCGAAGGTCTCCTCGAGCCGGTCGAAACGCTCCTTCACCGGTGGGAACGGGATGCCGTAGCCGGTGTGCTCGGCCTCGAACCATCCCGCGCCCAGGCCGAGTTCGATTCGGCCGCCGCTCATCTGGTCGACGTTGGCGACGGATATCGCGAACGGGCCGGGCAGGCGGAACGTCGCCGAGGACACCAGGGTGCCCAGCCGGATGCGCGAGGTCTCGCGCGCCAGACCGGCAAGCGTGATCCATGCGTCCGTCGGTCCGGGCAGGCCGTCGGTGTTCATCCCGGTGTAGTGGTCGGAGCGGAAGAAGGCGTCGTAACCGAGATCCTCGGCGGCTTTCGCGACCGCGAGCAGCTGATCGTAGGTCGCGCCTTGCTGGGGTTCGGTGAAAACACGGAGTTGCACGGTTTCAACTTACGCCGACCGGGAAACCCCTTCGAGGTGGGACGAGCCCAGACCCGTCCGCCACCCATCCGCCCGTCACGACGACACCGAACCACACAGCGCACCCCGCAGATCTCGACATAGGAGTCGGCATGAAGACAGTCGCACGTACAGCACTCGGTTTCGCAATCGCGGCGGCAGGCGCCACCGCGGTCTCCCTGGCGGCCGCACCATCGGCCGGTGCAGCGCCCACGATCTGCCCCGCCCTCCCAGGTCAGGCCTCGTCCGCAGCGTCCTGCAGCGCCGAGTCCGGCCCCACCGGACTCGCCCTGGCCGTCACCGACAACGGCGGCAAGGCCTCGTCCACCGCGAACAACTTCGCCGGTCCGGCCGCCATCGCCCTCGGACCCGGCGCGACGGTCACCATGACCGGTGATCGCGCCGGACTCGCCATCGGTATCGCAGGCCCGGGTGGCCAGGTCGTCGTCGACGGGAAGAACGGTCCGACGTGCACGGGTCCCGCCTTCGCGGGCGACTTCCAGACCCTCAAGGGATGCATGTCCTGACACCCTGCGCCCCCCCATGGGGCGCGGTGGGGGCGACCGGCCTGGAGTCCCAGGGCCGGTCTGCTTCACCCCGGCGTATTCACCCCCGGGCGTCGAATACAGGTCACCACACCCGGGTCACCACACCCGCGACGGCGAACGCGTCAGGTGAACAGACCCTTCAGATAGGCCGCCTGCCCGATGTGCTGGGCGTCGTCGTCGACGATGCTGACGAGTCGTACACCGAGGGTGACCGGCGGGTCCCAGTTGTCGTCGACGATGCGGTCGAGATCGGATTCCGAAAGGGAGTCGAGGAAGTCGCGGCTCACCTCGTGGGTGGCGTCGTGGTAGGCCTGCAGCAGTCCGGGGTCGTCGACGACGACACGTGCCACGTCCTCGGGGGTGTGGCCGTATCCGGTGTCCGTCTCGGACAATCCGAGACCGAATCGCTCGGCCCATCCACCGGTCCGCCAGACCTCGTCGGTGCCCGCCACGTCGGCGACCTGGACGTCCTGGACCCGTGTGAGATGCCAGACAAGCCACGCGATCGTGTTCGCCCCTGGCGCCGGCGCGCGGTTCAACTCGACGGGGCCCAATCCGTCGAGAACTGCGGCGACATTCTCCGCGACGCGTCCGAGACCGTCGGTTAACACATCCTTCGCGCGCATGGGACGAATTTAGCTCTCGTTGCACACAAAGATGGTCACTCCACGGATCCGTCTGGATCATTCCTCCGGTGTCTGAACCGAACCGCGCCGTGACCCCCGACAACGGCAGCAGCTCCACCCGCAAGATCCGTTTCAACGCCTTCGACATGAATTGCGTTGCGCACCAGTCGCCCGGCATGTGGCGCCATCCGAAGGACCGGGCGTGGGACTACAACACGATCGACTACTGGGTCGATCTGGCCAGGCTCCTCGAGACCGGCGGCTTCGACGGCCTGTTCATCGCCGACGTCCTCGGCACGTACGACGTCTACGCCGGCACCGACGAGGCCGCCATCCGCCAGGGAGCCCAGATCCCGGTCAATGACCCGATCCTGCTCGTGTCCGCGATGGCCCATGCCACCGAACACCTCGGCTTCGGCATCACCACCGGCACCGGATTCGAACATCCCTTCCCGTTCGCGCGCCGCATGTCGACGCTGGACCACCTCACCCGCGGCCGCATCGGCTGGAACGTCGTGACCGGCTATCTGCCGTCGGCCGCGCGCAACATGGGCGCCGACGACCAACTCCAGCACGACGACCGCTACGACCAGGCCGATGAGTACCTGACGGTCCTCTACAAGCTGTGGGAGGGTTCCTGGGAGCGCGACGCGGTCCTACGCGACCGCGCGACCGGGATCTTCGCCGATCCGGCCAAGGTCCACCACATCGGCCACCACGGGACGCATTACACCGTTCCGGGTGTCCATCTGTGCGAGCCGTCCCCGCAGGGTTCGCCGGTCATCTACCAGGCCGGCGCCTCGCCGCGTGGTCGCCGCTTCGCCGCGGAGAACGCCGAGGCCATCTTCGTCGCCGCGCCCACCAAGGCCATCCTGCGCGACGTCGTCAGCAAGATCCGCGAGGAACTCGTGCTCGCCGGACGCGAACCCTACGACGCCAAGATCTACACGCTGCTGACCATCATCACCGACTCGACCCCGGAGGCGGCACGGGAGAAGGCCGCCGAATATCGCTCATACGCGAGCGAAGAGGGCGCGCTGGTCTTCATGTCGGGATGGATGGGCATCGACCTCGCGAGCTACAACATCGACGAGCCGATCGGCAACGTGCACAGCAACGCCATCCAGTCCGCGGTCGCGGCCTTCCAGCAGGCCAGCGACACCGGCGAGGAATGGCGCGTGCGCGACATCGCCGCCTGGGGCGGCATCGGCGGCATGGGCCCCGTACTCATCGGCTCGGGCGACGAGGTCGCCGAAGCGTTGCAGGACTGGGTCACCGAGACCGACGTCGACGGCTTCAACCTGGCCTACGCGATCACCCCCGGCACCTTCGAGGACATCGTCACGCACGTGATCCCGGCCCTCGAGCGCCGCGGCCTCTACGACCGCGATTATGTCCCGGGCACGCTGCGCCACAAGCTCTTCGGCCGCGGCGACTTCCTGCCCGACAACCACCGTGGATCGACCTACCGCGTCGGCGGCGTGAACTCGACCATCGACGACTCGATCCGCGAGCGCAACCGTCTCATCGCGGCCGGATCGATCTGACAGGGGTGCCGAGATGATCGAAGTCGTCAAGCTCACCAAGGTGTTCGGCGCCGGGACGCCGAATCCGACCACCGTGCTCGACGAGATCGACTTCACCGTCGACTCGGGCGAGATCTTCGCCGTCGTGGGCCCGTCCGGCGCAGGCAAGAGCACACTCGCGCGATGCCTGAACCTGCTCGAGCGGCCGACGTCCGGCCAGGTCGTCGTCAACGGCGAGGACCTGACCGCGCTCGGCACCTCCGGCCTGCGCGACGCACGCCGCCGCATCGGCACCGTGTTCCAGTCGTCGAGCCTGCTGGCCCGCCGGACCGCCGCCGAGAACGTCGCGCTGCCGCTCGAATACCTCGGCGCCACAAAGGCATCCACCAAGGCACGGGTCGCGGATCTGTTGGACCTCGTCGGGCTGGCCGACAAGGCGAACCTGTACCCGCATCAACTCTCGGGCGGTCAGCGCCAGCGCGTCGGCATCGCCCGAGCGCTCGCCCTGAAGCCGTCGGTCCTGCTGTCCGACGAGGCGACGTCCGGCCTCGACCCGGCCGCCACGGACACGTTCCTCAACCTGCTCACCGAGGTGCGTGACGAGCTCGGCCTCGCCGTCGTGTTCATCACCCACGAGATGGACACCATCGTGCGCGTCGCCGACACCGTCGGCCGCCTCGACCACGGCCGGATCGTCGAGAAGGGCCGGCTCGACGATCTCGTCCTGGACCCGGATTCGGTGCTCGGGCGGGCACTTCGGCCGCGTGGCCCGAGCGTGCCGGCGACGGCGGATCAGGCCGAGATCAACGTCGTCTACAACTCGACCTCCGTCCCGGCCGACTGGCTCACCCGACTCGGCGGCCGGCTCGGCATCCCGATCTCCGTCCTCGGCGCCAACGTCCAGACCGTCGACGGCATCGCGTTCGGCGATCTCGCCGTCTCGGTCCCGGCCGGCCACACGGCGGCGTTCATCCGCGCAGCCGCCGAACTGGGCCTCTCCGCACGCGTTTCGCAGCGGCCGACGACCCCGGCGCCCGCCGGTGAGACCGATGGCACCACGAACGACCTGGCGAAGGAGGAGGTGACGGTATGAGCACGACGAGTCACCTCGCTGCCGTCCGGGTCCCGCTCGACGAGATCCCGGATCTGTTGTGGCCGGCGTTCGTCGACACGGTGTTGATGGTGAGCATCGTGATGGCGATCGTCCTGGTCGTCGGCGTGCCGCTGGGCGCGCTGGTCCACAACCTCGCCCCCGGCGGGTTGTTCCCGAACCGCGCTCTGCACACGCCGCTGTCGTGGGTCATCAGCATCGGCCGGTCGTTGCCGTTTCTCGTGCTGATGACGGCGATCATCCCGTTCACACGCTTCGTCACCGGAACCAACATCGGCATCGCCGCGGCGGTGGTCCCGATGTCGATCGCGGGCATCGCGTTCTTCACCCGCATCGTGGAGAACTCGCTGCGATCGGTGCCGGAGTCGACCATCGACGTCGCCCGCGCCTCGGGCGGTTCCAACGCCCAGATCATCTGGAAGGCACAGGTTCCCGAGGCCCTGCCGAGCATCGTCGGCGGCCTGACCATCAACACGATCGCGATGATCGAGTACTCGACCATCGCTGGCACCATCGGCGCGGGCGGGCTCGGCTACGTCGCGGTCACCTACGGCTACCAGCGATTCGACCAGGGCGTCATGATCGCCACGATCATCGTGCTCGTCATCACCGTGGCCCTCATCCAGCTCGCCGGCGACGCCCTTGTGCGCAGCCTCAACCCGGTGACCAACAAGCGCGTCAACCGCTGATCGCGGTCGGCCGGATCAGATCCTCCTCTCGCATCACCCACCATCTTCGACGACGAAAGGGACCACCATGTCCTCCGACACCAGCGCCGGTGCGCCGGAGACGCAGAAGCCGTCTCCCGCATCCGGTTCCGACATCGAGATCTCCGCCAAGCGGCGCTGGCCGCTGATCGCGGGCGTCATCGTCGTGGTCGCCGCCCTGGCCGGCGTCCTCGGCTGGCGCTTCCTCGGCTCGGACGAGACCTCCCCCAACGAGACCCCGGGCGCCACGCTGACCGTCGTGACCGCCGAGGGCAACGCCGCCGAACAGGCGCTCGTCGAATTCGTCAGCAAGGAGGTCGCCCCGAAGTACGGCATCAAGGTCGCGTTCAAGGGCCTGTCCGACTCGACCACGCTGAACCGCGCCGTCAGCGACGGCGAGGTCGCGGGCACCATCTACCAGCACAAGCTGTGGCTGTCCCAGGTGCTCGAGGCCAACCCCGACTTCAAGGAGGTCGCCGCGACCCCCGTCTTCCGCTGGGGCTTCGGAATCTGGTCGGACAAGTACGCCAACCCGCAGGATCTCCCGCAGAACGCCAAGGTATCGCTGTACTCCGATCCGGCCAACGAGGCCCAGGGCCTGTGGCTGCTCGAGCGCGCCGGGCTGATCACGCTCAAACCGGGCATCGACAAGTGGAAGGCGACCCAGAAGGACATCGCCGAGAACCCGCGCAACCTGCAGTTCGTTCTGCTCGACTTCGCCGCCCAGTCGCGGTCGCTGCCCGACCTCGACGCCGCCGTCGGTTACACGGAGTACTACCTGGCCGCGGGCATCCCGATCGCCAAGCAGATCTACGCGCCGCCGGCCCCGGACGAGTTCGCCGGCCAGCTGACCATCGGCACCGAGTGGCAGGACACCGAGAACATCAAGAACCTCGTGGCCGCCTTCAAGGATCCCGCCGTGCAGGAGTTCCTCGCGACCGATCCGCAGGTGAAGGACATCCTGCTGCCCCTGTGAGTTCGTGACGATCTGTGCCGAGATTCGGCCGTCAGCCGTGAACGCCCGGGTCGCCATTCCGCGACCCGGGCGTTTGCACATAGGCTCACCCGCGTGTCGCGTACTCATCATCATGGTCACCCGCACCTGACGGACATCTCCCATGCCCTGTCCCCGTTCGCGAAGTGGTTCGTGATCGTGACGCTCGCGGTCACCGGGATCGCGATGGCCATCGGCATGGTCGTGCTCTGGCCGTCGGGCTCCGAGCACCCGATCCCGACCCAGTTCCGGGCAGCCGACGGCGAACCCATACAGACCGTCGAGGGCGAGATCGTCGACCAGTTCCGTGCGAACTGCCTGAACTCGGTTGCCGGCACCGTCCTCGACACCGCCGACGTCCCGATCAATCCCGTCGCCGAGGGCCCGTGCGTCCTCAACACGGTGCGCATCGACTCCGGCGAGCACTCGGGTCGCTACACCGTGCTGGAGATCCCCACCGAACGCGCACAGTCGGGCACCGCGCCCGGCCACGACGCCCCGGGCACCAGCGACTCCCCGCAGGCGGGCCAGCCCACCCTGCACGTCGGCGACGCGATCCGCCTCGCCGTGGTGCCGAGCCCGGAGGGCGTGCGCTACAGCTTCTTCGACTTCCAGCGCGGGATCGCCACCGTGGTGTGGGCCATCCTCTTCGTCGCGGCCATCGTCCTGGTCGCGGCCTGGCGCGGGTTCCGCTCGATCCTGGGCCTGGCCTTCGCCTTCCTGGTACTGGCCGTGTTCACCCTCCCGGCGATCCTCGACGGCTCGTCCCCCGTCGCGGTCGCCGTCGTGTCGTCGGCGGTCATCCTGTTCGTGGTGCTCTACCTCGCGCACGGAGTCAGCCTGCGGACGTCGTCGGCCCTGCTCGGCACGCTGACGTCACTGTTGCTGGCGGGACTGTTGAGCTGGCTTGCGATCAAGACGATGAACCTGACCGGCCTTTCCGGCGACCAGACCACGAATCTGCAAGTGTACCAGGGCAACATCTCGGTCAGCGGTCTGCTGCTGGCCGGGTTCATCATCGGCACGCTCGGTGTGCTCAACGACGTGACGATCACGCAGGCGTCGGCCGCGTTCGAACTCGCGGCCGCGGGCGAGCCCTCCCGGATCGCGACGTTCCGCGCGGCCATGCGGGTCGGCCGCGATCACATCGCGAGCACCGTCTATACGCTCGTCTTCGCCTACGCCGGCAGTGCGCTGCCGCTGATGTTGCTGTTCTCGGTGGCCCGGCAGCCGTTCGGCAGTTTGCTGACCACCGACGTCGTGGCCGTCGAGCTCGCCCGCGCGTTCGTCGGCGGCATCGCCATCGCCCTGTCCGTTCCCCTGACCACCGCAATCGCGGCGGCGCTGTGCCGTCCGGCGGGTGCCGTGCAGGCCGCTCCCGGCCGGCACGAGGCGGCGGTCTGAGCCGACGCAAGGTCGACCCGGGTCCCGACTAGCAGCGCCCCTTCGGCAGGTTCGCGAGGTTCTTGCCCAGCCAGTTGCCCAGCCGGGTCAGCATCTTGGTGCCGTCCGTGAACGAGCCGCTGCGCGGGATCGCCGCCATCGACACCGCGACCTGGCCGTCGGTGGTCGTGATGATGCCGAGCTGGCGGACGAGGTGACCGCCCGACTTCGACGTCGCGGGTCCCCAGCCGCCCTTGACCGCCGTCACCGCACCCTTGTCCCGGCCGACCTTGGCGATGCCCCACTGCTGATTCGGGGCGACCTGGCTCATCAGCCGGATGATGTTCTCGCTGTCGGGGAAACACGGCAGGTGGGCACCGAATACCGCCTGGTCTCGCAGCGCCCAGGAGGTGTGACCGGGGTACGACGGCGGTGTGTCGGCCTCCGAGGAGACGTGCGTCCTGGTGTCGTGACCTTCCCGCAGCACAGCGGTCACGGCGTCGACCGAGGCCCGGCCGCCGCCGAGCAGTCCCCACAGTTCGCCCGCGGCGTCGTTGTCGGAGAAGGTGATGGCCTTGTCCTCCATCTTCGCGACCTCCGGACCGCGTTCGCGCTGCGCCGCCAGCGACACGGGGACCTTCATCGTCGACCAGGCGCGACCTGCCTTGAGCGAACCGAATGAGATCACCTGATCGCTGCCGATCGGCGCGATCGCGACCCCGAGCTGGCCGGGCAGCGTCTTCTTCATCGACTTCACAAGGGCCGCATAGCTCTTCGACAACTTCTTCTCCGGCGGCTCCGGCGGAGTGAGCCAGGACGCGAACGGCTCGGGCAGCGGCGGCAGCGCCGGGACCGGCACGGCGTTCGCGGAACCGACACCGAGCACCACCGACATCGCCAGTGCACCCGCGATGAGGACGAACCGAGTCACAATCTTCACAATTTTCTCCTGAATCACTCTAGAAACAGGAGAGTACTGTCGATGTAAGTCGCCGGGCCAGTTCGTTGACCCAATCGGTACCCAGCTGCGACCCGCTGTTCAGGCGCACCGGCCCCGCGGAAGTGCGGTCATATTCCGGTTCAACCAGTTCGCGACCGCGTTCAGCGCGGCGATGCCCGCTCCCATCGATCCGCCGACGGCGCTCATCGCCACCGCTGTGCGACTGCCGTCGCGGAAGGTGAACAGTCCGATCTGGCGCACCAGATATCCCGACGACATACCCGGGCCCCAGCCGCCCTTGACCGCGGTCGCCCGCGGCGCCGACATGATCTCGACACCCCACTGCTGGTTGCCGGCGACCTCGCCCATGAGACTCAGCACGTTGCGCGTGCCGCGCATACACGGCAGGTGGGCGGTGAAGGTCGCCGCGTCGGCCAGCGCCCACACGGTCTGCCCGAAGATCGTGTACCCCGCCCGACGCTGCGTCGCGGGCACGACCGTGGTCGTGTCACCGCCCTCCCTCAGCACCTCGGTGACCGCGTCGGCAGCTGCCTGGCCACCACCCAGCGACGACCAGAGCGCCTCCGCAGACGCGTTGTCGGAGTTGATGATCGCCGCACTCGCCGCCGGCGACGGGCCGTTTTGCCGTTCGGCTGCGACCGCGAGCGGAACCTTGATGGTCGACCAGGCGACCTGCCGCGTCTGGTCGCCGAGGGTCAGCCCCGCGACCGCGTTCCCACCGACCGGGGCGATCGAGATGCCGACCGTCGCCCCGGTTGCCGTGGCGACCTTCTGGAATCCGGCGGCAAGCGCTCCGTACGACCCCGACGCCGACGGATTCGCGAACGTTCCCGGGGTCGGGGTCGGGGTCTGTGTCGTGGCCGACGGGGTCGAGGTGACCGTCACCGTCACCGGGGTGATCGGCTCCGGGGCCGACGAGGCGTCGCAGCCGGTGGTCATCGCGGCGACGCCGAGTGCGACGATGCACGCCACGGCGGCACCGCCGCGTCTGGTCTTGCGGCGCAGGGGCTTTCGCATCGGCGTGGTCATGTGTTCCATCAGTAGATGTGCACCACCGCATCGTTGCCGCCTCGGCACGTCACGATGGCCCCCTCGGGCGTACAGCTCATGGTGTACGTCTGTCCGGTCACCGGGCTGGCGGCGACCACGACCCGGGCGGTCCGGTCGCGTCCGGCGCGGAAGTACTCGTCACGGACGGCGAACGCGAAGGGGCAACTCGTGACCGACGTCCCGACACCGACCGTGGCGTCGCACGGAGACGAACCGGGCGGTGGCGCCGCGGGTGCGGGGGCGGCCGGCGGCTCATCCTGCACCGTCGGTGGGGCGACGGTCTCGGTGACGGTCGGGGTGGTCCGATCGGATGCGGTGGTCGGGTCGTCGTCGGACCCGGCCAGCAACACACCGGCGACGGCGGCGAGACCGATCAGCGCGAGGACGATGAGTCCGAGGAGGATCGGGATCGCGGGTGACCGCTTGCGCTGCGCCTCCTGGTACGGGGCCGACGGGTACAGGGGCGGATATGCAGGCGGCGGGGCATGGCCGCCCGGATACGGCTGGGGTCCGGAGACCTCTCGTCCGGCCGGGTACGGTTGCGGACCGGTGAACTGGTGGGTGCCGGGGAATGTCTGTGGCCCCGAGACCTGTTGCGGCCCCGAATATTGCTGGGCACCGGAGGGATTGGACGGGACGGCGACCTCGGGGCCGGTCGTCTGCCGCACCTGGGTCCGGTGGTAGGCGGGGTCCGATGGTGCGATCACCGTCTGCGGGGCCTTGATGAGGCTCGTCGTGGATTCGGGTGTGATGGTCGCGTCGCCGGTCAGGGCCGCGCGCGCGGCGCGGGCGAGCTCCGTTGCCGAGGAGAACCGTTGCGCCGGATCGGCGGCCAGCCCGGTACGGATGACCGCGTCCATGGCCGGCGGGACGTCGGCGTTCACCGAGCTCGGCGCAGGTGGCGGTTCGAGCAGTGTCGCCTTGATCGCGGCGCTGACCGTGCTCGCCGGATGAGGCACGCGGCCGGTCAGGCATTCGAACAGGACGCAGGTGAGCGCGTAGATGTCGCTGGAAGGCGTGAGCGGCGCGGCGTCGAACAGCTCGGGCGCCATGTACGCGATCGACCCGACGGCCGTCCCGGTCTGGGTGAGATGGGTGTCGTCGTTGGCATGCGCGACGCCGAAGTCGACGAGGTACGCGAAGTCGTTCGCGTCCACGAGGACATTCTCGGGTTTCACGTCGCGGTGGACGAGACCTTCGGCGTGTGCGGCGTCGAGCGCGGAGGCCACCTGCTCGATGATCGACACCGCCCGCTCGGGCTCGAGGCGGGTCTCGCGCCGCAGCAGCGCGCGGAGGTCCTCGCCGTTGACCAGGCGCATGTCGATGAACAGCACCCCGTCGATCTCGCCCCAGTCGTGGATCGGGATGACGTGCGGTTCGCCGAGGCGCGCCGCGGCGTGCGATTCGCGCCGGAAGCGTTCCTGATAGGTCGAGTCGTCGGCGAGCCCCGGGTTCAGCAGCTTCAGCGCCACGGCCCGGTCCTTGACCGTGTCATATGCGCGATAGACCTCGCCCATGCCACCGCGGCCCAGCAGTTCGTCGAGTCGGTAGGGACCGAACTGCGTGCCCACCCGGTTTCCAGCCATGGGGCCGAGCATATTCGGCGGGGCCGACATGCTCTGTCGGTCGGCCGATCGCACTACATGCCGTTTCGTGCCCGGGGCGACCACACGTCACGATCGCTAGGCTGGCGTCGGACGATGTCCCACACCGTCCCGCCCGTGCTCACGACCTCCGTAAAGGACGCCTCCGCTCGAATGCCTGCGCTGATCAAGGGCCAGAACGGCCCGCTGCCGACCTCCCAGCTCGTCATCTCCGTCGACCTGGCGGCCGCCGCCGATGTGTCGGCGCTGCTCGTGACCGACCGCGGAGTCGTCCGCAGCGACGACGACTTCGTCTTCTACAACCAGCCCACCGGACCGGGTGTCTCGCTGCGCCAGGCGCCCAACGGCCCGGCGCGGCTGCACATCTCGACCAACGAGATCCCGGCCGACATCGACGCGGTCCGTGCGGTCATCACGCTCGACGACCCGACCTCCACGTTCGGCCGCTTCACGCCGCCCGTCGCCCGTGTCTCCGACGCGTCGGGCCGCGAGCTCTACGACTTCACCATCACCGGTCTCACCACCGAATCGGTGGTCATCGCCCTCGAGGTGTACCGGCGCAACCTCGACTGGAAGGTCCGCGCCGTCGGACAGGGGTATTCCGGTGGTTTCGCCGACCTGGTCCGCGACCACGGCGTCAGCGTCGACGACGCACCGACGCCCGCCCGGGCACAGACGCCGACCCAGGCACCGGCGCCGACCCGGCCGGCCGGCCCCGCCCACACGCCGACCGCGTACACACCCCCGGCGACCCCGCCCCCGCCTGCGTACACGCCGCCGGCCACACCCCCACCACCCCCGGCCCCCGTCACGGAGATCAGCCTCAGCAAGGATCGTCCGGTCAGCCTGGTGAAGGGCCAGAAGGTCACGCTCCGCAAGGAAGGCGGCGTGAAGCTCACCAACATCCGGATGGGACTGGGTTGGGATCCGGTCACCCGACGCTTCGGCCGGAGCACCAACATCGACCTCGACGCGTCGGTGCTGATGTACTCCCGCGGCCAGTGCCGCGAGATCGTCTACTACGGACACCTCACCAGCGACGACCGTTCCATCGCCCATTCCGGCGACAACCTCACCGGCGAGGGTGAGGGCGACGACGAGGTGATCCGCGTTGCGCTGCAGGCGGTTCCGCCGCACATCGACACGCTGGTGTTCATCGTGACCTCGTACCGCGGACAGACCTTCGAGGAGATCGACAACGCCTTCTGCCGTCTCGTGGACGAGACGACCGGAGCCGAACTGGCCCGCTACACCCTCAAGGGCGGCATGCCGTTCACCGCGGTGGCGATGGCCGTCATCAGCCGCGACGGCGGCGACTGGAAGCTGCGCGCCATCGGCGACGGCTTCAACGCGAAGACGCCGAAGAAGGCCTTGCCGCACGTCGGCCGCTACCTCTGACCGCCACGTCCACAGACGGCGGATCGCGTTGTGTCGAGCCCGGTTCCGGGGTCGACACAACGCGATCCGCCGTATGCGTGGTTCAGGTCAGATGACGGTTCGGGTCAGATGACACCGTGCAGCGGCGGCTCCTCGTCGCGCAGGAGACGACGGCCGATGTGCTGGTACTTCCAGCGCACCGGATCGTGCAGCGTGTGCGTGCGGACGTCACGCCAGTAGCGGTCGAGCCGGTTTCCGGCCGCGGCGGCGCGGGTTCCGCTCACCTCGAAGAGCGCCGACGCCACGCCCGGGCCGACCCGGTCGGCGACCGCCTTGGCCCGTGCGACCGCGATGGACGCATCGGCGACCAGTTCACGGCGTGGGGCGCCGGTGCCCGCGACCGCCTCGTCGACGGCGCGACCGGCCGCGTCCAGCATGGCCTCGGCGGTGGCGACGTCCACGTCGAGCTCACCGAAACGCTGGACCACCAACGGGTCGTCGACCGCCCGCTCCACACCGGCCTCGAACCACGGGCGTGCCTTGGTGCGCACGAACTCGACCGCCGCGCCCAGCGCGCCACGGGCGACGCCGGTGTCGATGGCGACATGCAGCAGCTGGGCGTACGCGCCGTACCCGGTGGGCGCCGCGGTGGCTTTGGCCCGCGCCACCAGATCGTCGGCGGTGACCGGCACCCCGGCGAACCGGACGGTGCCCGAGCCGGTCGTCCGCTGTCCCACCGCATCCCAGTCGTCGACGATCTCCACGCCGGGCGAGTCGGCCGGGATGAACGCCACGTACTCACCCGGCGCGAAGTCGCCGACCGCCACGTCGAGCTTCGCGAGCACCGCGAGAGTGTGGGCGAACAGCGAACCGGTGCAGTAGAACTTCTCGCCGTCGAGGGTGAACCTCGTGGGCTCTCCCTCGACCGGGGTCAGCTGCGTCGAGATGTCCGCGATGGTCTTGCCACCCCGCTCGGACTGGGCGTTGGCGATCCGGCCACCGGCCAGCACGTCGGTGAAGACGCGCTCCGCCAGGGAATCCGGCGCCGCCAGCCGGAGCAGGTTGAGGTATACGAAGTGGCTGTGCGGGATCTGCGCGATGCTCGGGTCCGCGGCGGCCAGGATCGACACGACCCGGGCGAGGACACTGGGCGGCACGTCGAGGCCGCCGAACCGGGCGGGCACGGTGAGTGCCAGCAGGCCCGACGCCGACAGCCGGTCGATCTCTTCGTAGGGCAGACGGCGGTCGCGATCCCGTTCGGCCGCGCCGGCCGCGAAGGAAGCGGCCAGTTCCCGTGCCACCGACAAGGCTTCCGCGTTCGACGAGATCCGGTGGGCCGAATCGGGTCGCGCAGCCTGACCCACTGCGGTCACGCGACCCCCGCGGGGGTCTGTGCGGCCTCGAGCTCACGGACGAGCGGGAGCACCTTCTCGCCGAAGTATTCGATCTCCTCCTGGAAGTGCAGGAAGCCACCGAGGATGAGGTCGACGCCGAGCTTCTTGTAGGCGACGATGCGCTCGGCGATCTGCTCGGGGGTGCCGATGAGCTGGGTACGGAAGCCGTCGTTGTACTGGACGAGGTCCTCGAAGGTCGAGTCCGCCCACATGCCCTTCTTGTCGCCGGTCGAGTTGCCGGCCTGCTGGACCGCCTCCCGGAAACCCTCGACCGCAGGGCGATTCGCCTTCTCGACGATCTCCCGCAGGGTGTCGCGGGCCTCCTTCTCGGTGTCGCGGGCGATGATGAAGCCGTTCAGGCCGAACTTGACCTCGCGGTTGTGCGCGCGTGCGACGCTGCGCAGGTCGTCGAGCTGCTCGGTGACGCCGTCGAAGTCCTTGCCGTTGGAGAAGTACCAATCGGCGTACTTGCCGCCGTTCTGCCGGGCGGCGCTGGAGTTGCCGCCCTGGAACAGCTCGGGGTTCGGACGCTCGGGGGTGTTGAGCGGCTTGGGCTTCAGGGTGAAGTCGTGGATGCGGTAGAAGTCGCCGCGGAACTCGACGTCGTCCTCGGTCCACACCTTGCGCATGACCTGGAGGAATTCGGCGCTGCGCCGGTAGCGTTCGTCGTGCTCGAGCCACGGCTCACCGAGGTGGGTGAACTCGTCCTTGAACCAGCCGGACACGACGTTGATGGCGAAGCGACCGTTGGACAGGTGGTCGGCGGTCGCGCCGAACTTGGCCAGGACCACCGGGTGCCACAGGCCGGGATGGACGGCGGCGATGACCTTCAGCTTCTGGGTCGCAAGGAGCAGCGCGAGGCTGAAGCTGGTCGACTCGTGCTGGAACTCGGCGCCGTAGCTGGCCTCGTAGCGCACCTGCGACAGCGCGTACTCGAAGCCGTTGTTCTCGGCGGTCTGCGCGAGTTTGACGTTGTAGTCGTAGTTCCAGTTGGTGCGCTGCTCGATGTCACTGGTGACCAGGCCGCCGGAGACGTTGGGCACCCAATACGCGAACTTGATCTGGTCCGCAATGGATTCGGTGGACATGGATAACCTCCGCTGATGGGTCGAGGAGTGTGGGGCGATCGAAACGGGGCGGTCGGGCCGACCGGGCGCCGCCGATCGGAGAGGGTCGATCAGGACGAGGCGGCCTGCAGTCGGGGCAGGAACGCGGTGCGGACCTCTTCCTGGGGGCCGGCCTGACCCTCGTCGAGCAGGCCGAGACGAGCAAGCGCGGGTCGCACGCCCTCGCCGAAGTGGTAGGCCTCCTCCAGGTGCGGGTAGCCCGACAGGACGAAGTGGTCGAGGCCGAGGGCGGCGTATTCGCCGATCAGTGCGGCGACCTCGTCGTAGGAACCGACGAGCGCGGTGCCCGCACCGCCGCGCACCAGGCCGACGCCGGCCCAGACACCCGGGTGGATCTCCAGCGCGTGCGGATCGTTCGAGGAACCGAAAGCCGCTCCTCGGCCGTGCAGTTCGGACATGCGACGCTGACCCTCGGACTCCGACTGGGCGAGGTTGCGCTGGGCCGCCTCGACCTGGGCGGGGTCGAGTGCGCCGAGCAGACGGGCGGCCTCGGCCCAGGCCTGCTCCGAGGTCTCACGCGCGATCACGTGGAAGCGGATGCCGTGGTCGAGGGTGCGGCCCTGCGCGGCGGCGAGTCCGTTGATCCAGGCGATCTTCTTCGCGACGTCCGCGGGTCGCTCACCCCAGGTGAGGTAGGTGTTGGCGTGCTTGGCCGCGACGTTGCCCGCCGCCGGCGACGAACCGCCGAAGAACACCTGCGGGGTCGGATCGGGCCGGCGGCCGAGAAGCGCGTTCTCCACGCGCAGGTATTTGCCGACGAAGTCGACGGGCTCGTCCTCGGTCCACAGGCGGCGGATGATCTCCAGGTACTCGTCGCAACGCTCGTAGCGGGCGTTCTTGGCGAGGAAGTCGCCGAAGGCGCGCTGCTCACTCGACTCGCCGCCGGTGACGACGTTGATCAGCAGACGTCCCTGCGAATGCCACTGGAAGGTCGCCGACATCTGCGCGGCGAGCAGCGGCGAGATCAGACCCGGGCGGAACGCGATGAGGAACTTGAGGGTCTCGGTCGAGTCGATGAGGGCCGCGGTGGTCAGCCACGCGTCCTCGCACCAGAGGCCCGCCGGCGTCAGCACGGCCTCGAACCCGTTGGTCTCGGCCGCGTTGGCCAGCTGCTTCAGGTACTTCAGGTCGGCCGGACGGTCCCCGTTCATCTGGCTGCCGTGCCCGCCCGCGATGAGGTTGCGGGAGTCACCGTAGGTGGGCAGGAACCAGTGGAAGTGCAGAGACACCGCGAGGGCACCTTTCGTCGTCGAACAGCAGGGAGGACTCGCAGGTGTGATCGGCGCGGACCGTCTCGACGGCCCGCGCCGGAAACACACCGACCCCAGAAGTGTCGATCACCGACGAGCGGCGGGGCCACAATTGAAATCGCCGTGACGCCAACTGGACAACGCGCCGCGACCTGCGCTAACGATCCTGTCTCCGCAGGTCAGAGGAGTGTCGAGGTGCGGCGCGACGCGCGAGGTCCGGACAAAGCGCCGAAACGTGGCCGGTCGTGCGTCCCATTCCGTGCGGATTCGGTCAGTGCGACGGTCGCCACTGCCCCATGCCGAGGAAGACCATGACCAGCTGACGCTCGGTGCGCTCGACGATCTCCCGCTCGACGCCGCGGCCTCGGTATCCGCCGTCGAGCAGGTCCGCGACCGCGGTCAGCATGATCGTCACGATCAGTTCCGCGGCGAGCTCGAGATCTTCCGGTCCCCACTCCTCGAGTGCGGGCAGGCGGGCCAGGTCGATGGCCAGCTCCTTGGAGAAGAGTCGCAGCTCGGTGTCGATGGCACGCCGGATCTCGGCGATGCCGCCGTGCTGCTCGCGGACGAGGAAGCGGAACTGCGACTCGTTCTCGCGCACGTGGCGCAGCAGGATCTCCAGGGACGTCTGGGCCGTCGGCAACGCCTGCCGGTCCGCGAGATCCCGGCGACCTTCCCGCAGGGCGCGGCGCAACACCCGCATCGAGTCCTCGACGAGCGTGACGCCCAGGTCCTCCATGGACGCGAAGTGTCGATAGAAGGCGGTGGGGACGATGCCCGCGCCGCGGGCGACCTCCCGGAGGCTGATGCTGCTGAAACTCCGCTCACCGACCAGCGACCTCGTGGTGTCGAGCAGCGCCTGGCGCGTCTGGTTCTTGCGATCGGCACGCGACTGCGTTTCACCCCGGCCCGGGGCATGGCCCCGGCTCGAACTCCGCGTGCGTGTCACAGACCGAGTCTATGTGTCCGCCTCTCGGGCACCTGCACACCACCCCCGATCCCGGTGTGACGGCCGACACACCGACGGGCGGTTGACTCCACAGGCGCCCTACGTGTCACACTTGTCGGTGTACATATGTACACCGAATTCATCGAACGGAGCCCTTCATGAGCATCCGCAGCCCCCAGCACCGGCCCCGTCGGCGACCGGTCGCCGACGTCCCCGGCCGCCTCAACCGGCTGGTCGGCTCGATCGTCGAGGCGGCGTTGTCACCGCATCCGGTCGACCGCTACCTCGAACTGCTCGACCCGATGCTGACCTGGCGCGACCTGCGCGGCGAGATCGTGCGCGTCGAGCATCCGACCGCCCGCACCGTCCGTCTCACCCTCCGCCCGACACGACAGTGGAAGGGCCATCGAGCCGGCCAGTTCGTGCAGGTCAGCGTCGTCGTCGACGGGGTACGACACACCCGCTGCTTCTCCCCCGCCAACGCGGAGTCCACCCCTGACGGAACCATCGAATTGACCATCACGGCCAACGAGGACGGGCTGGTGTCCCAACACCTCGCCGACCGGGCACGGGTCGGCGACGTCGTCGGGCTCTCGCAAGCAGACGGGGACTTCGTCCTGCCGGAGACCGACCCCACGTCCGCCGTGTTCATCAGCGGGGGCAGCGGTGTTACACCTGTACTCTCAATGCTGCGAACCCTTGTCGCCCGGTCATTCACCGGACCGATCACTTTCGTGCACTACGCACCGACCCGGGACGACGTCGCCTACCGCGACGAACTCGCCGCGCTCGTCGCGGCCAACCCGCAGATCGACCTGCGGCTTCACCACACCCGCGAGGAGGGGAAAGGACACTTCACCGTCGACCACCTCGACGGGATTCCCGGCCTCGCCGACGCCGACGTGTTCGTCTGCGGTCCGGCTCCGCTGATGGACGCGGTCGAGGCGGCACACTCCGAACTCGGGATCTCGCAACCGCTGCACCGCGAGGCGTTCACCCTCTCCGCACCGATCGTGGTCGATCCGGACTCTATCGAGGGCGAGGTCACGTTCTCGAGGTCGGGCGCAAAGGCGGCCAACGACGGCCGTCCGCTGCTGGACCAGGCCGAGAGCGCCGGTCTGGCACCGGAATCCGGCTGCCGCATGGGAATCTGCTTCTCCTGCACCGCAGTCAAGAAGTCGGGATGCACCCGCAACGTTCTGACCGGCGAGACCGACACCGAATCGGACAAGCGGATCCAGTTGTGCATCAACGCACCCGTCGGCTCGGTCGACGTCGAGATCTGACGACCGGCCCCTGAACCGATTTCCCCGCAATCACTCCCGCCTACCCCCAAGGAGGCACCCCATGACCATGGAACTCACCCGCGAGACCACCGCCGCCGGGACGCCGCAGTCGCCCGCCGCCGGGCCCACCGCCGACACGACCACCGCCGACACGACCACGACGCACGAGAACACCGTCGTCCTGTCCTACGAACAGGTCGAGGCCCTCGGACGCGATCTCGATGCACTGCGCGCCCGGGTCGTCGCCGACCTCGGGCAGAAGGATCGCGACTACCTCTACTCGGTCATCCGGGCCCAGCGCGGTTTCGAGATCGGCGGTCGCGCCCTGATGTACCTCGGCTTCTTCCCGCCGGCCTGGCTCGCCGGCGTCGGCGCACTCTCGGTGTCGAAGATCCTCGACAACATGGAGATCGGCCACAACGTCATGCACGGCCAGTACGACTGGATGCGCGAGGACACCTACAACTCCCGCGAATTCGAGTGGGACACCGTGTGTCCGGCCGACCAGTGGAAGCACAGCCACAATTACATGCACCACACGTTCACCAACATCATCGGCGAGGACCGCGACATCGGCTACGGCATCCTCCGGATGGCCCGGGACCAGAAGTGGAATCCCTACTACCTGGGCAACCTCGGGTACGCCACCGCGTTGATGCTGCTGTTCGAGTGGGGCGTCATGCTGCACGACCTCGAGGCGGAGAACATCGTCGCCGGCAAGAGGAAGTGGAGCGACATCAAGGGCCTGGTGAAGGGAATGTGGCGCAAGGCAGGTCGCCAGGTGCTCAAGGACTACGTGGTCTTCCCGGCCCTGACCGGTCCGCTGTTCGTCTCGACGCTCCTCGGCAACGCGACCGCCAACCTGGTCCGCAACGTCTGGACGTACTCGATCATCTTCTGCGGCCACTTCCCCACCGGCGCACAGACGTTCACGTCCGAGGAGTGCGCGAACGAGACGCGTGGACAGTGGTATCTGCGCCAGATGCTGGGTTCGGCCAACATCACCGGCAGCCCCATGTTCCACATCATGAGTGGCAACCTGTCGCACCAGATCGAGCACCACCTGTTCCCGGACATCCCCGCCGGCCGCTACCCGGAGATGTCCGCCGAGGTCCGCGAGATCTGCGAACGCTACGGGTTGCCGTACAACACCGGTTCGCTCAGCCACCAGCTGGCGTCGACCTGGAAGAAGATCGCCAAGCTGTCGCTGCCGAATTTCATGACCCGGGACGACGACGACCTCACCGTCATCGTCGAACGCGAGAAGCCGGTCACGGTGGCCTGACTCCACCCGCGGCTTGGCCACCCCTGGTCGTTTGACCTCTGACCGGCACGATCCTTCAGCCGTTTGGGCGGCTGACATCGCGGGTAGGCTCGGTGTCAGCCGCTCGCAGCGGCGTGAACAGCAGCGGCGTGAACAGCAGCGGCGTGAACAGCAGCGGCGTGAATCAGTCGTGAACAGCAACGTCGTGAACAGCAACGTCGTGAACAGCAACGTCGTGAACAGCAGGGATGGCGACGGCATCGACGGCGGGGGCATGTCCCCGCGAATCCAGGGGGCGCGAGAAACATGGTCGACAGCATCGAGCGGAACAAGGATCTACTGCAGGAGCTGATCGAGTCCACGGCCACGCACGTGGGCCGCATCGCCACGATCATCACCGGCGCCGTCGTCGGGGTGACCCGTGAGCTCGGCGAGATCGTCACCGACGGGTTCGAGATGCGGGACGCCGCCCGCAAGGCGAAGGCCGACGAGCGATTCCGCCACGAGGACGACTCGATCCTCGACGCCGAATACGCTTACGCCGAGGTGACCGGCGAGGTCGACTTCTCGCGTCCGTTCGCCGACTCCGAGCAGGCACGGCAGGTCGCCGGGACCGAACTCGACGAGCTCCCCGACCGCATCGATGCCGGTGAGCAGGCCGGCGTCGATGTGGAGGGAGAGATCTCCCCCGAGGCCGAATCGGCCTCCGACGGCGGGGTCACCGACCAGGACGAGCCCGACGTCGCCGATCCGCGCGAGATCGCGGCGGAGGAACCCCGCATCGACCCCGACGCCGACCATCTGTGAATCGGATCTTGTGAGACACAGCTCACCGTCTTGCAATCCGGGTGGGTCGAATCTTTGCCAAAGCGCCTCGACGTCCGTAGCTTGTTGCTGATCGTCCAGCGCGGGTCGCCCGCAGATGTGAGAGGTACGTGGATGTCGGCGCGTGAGGTCTTCTCGTTTCCCAACCCTGTCAACGACTATGCGGCACGCACGACCGCCGGTCTGGTCGTCGTCTTGGCCATCGTCGCCGTCGCGGTGAACAACCCGGCCGTCTACGGCCTGCTCGCGCTCGGTTTCGCGCTGCGCGTCGCCTCGGGCCCCACGCTGTCCCCCTTCGGGCAGCTGTCGGTCAAGTTCATCGTCCCGAAGATCGTCCGCAAAGAGAAGCTGGTCCCCGGTCCGCCCAAGCGGTTCGCCCAGGCCATCGGCCTGGTCGTCAGCGGTACGGCCTTCGTCCTGAGCCTCTTCGGGCTCGGTCTGGCCGCCCAGATCGTCACCGGTGTGCTGATCGTCGCCGCGACCCTGGAATCGGTGTTCGGGTTCTGCCTCGGCTGCACGATCTTCGGCTTCCTGCAGCGCGCCGGCATCATCCCGGAGTCGGTCTGCGAGGCCTGCAACAACCTCCAGCTGCGGAATCCGGCAGCCGCGGCGTAGACCGCGCCCCTTCACCACAGAAGCCGGCACCCTCGTGGGTGCCGGCTTCGTCGTTACGAGACGTTTCGGGCTAGTCGGACTTGACCGACCGATCGGGCACGGTCATCGCCATCATCATGATCTCGGTCTCGGTGTAGTCGCGCCCGGGATGCTCGGCGGCGAGGTGCGCCTGCACCTTGGCGACGAAATCGTCCTCGAGCGCGGTGATGGACTCGCCGCAGGGGCAACGCAGATTGTATGCCATGGCTCACATGATATCGGCGGATGTGAGACCGGCGGCAGCGCCCCGGCGAGATCGTCGCGTCAGTCCAGGATTCCCAGTGCGATGCCGTCGAGAATGTCGTGCTCGCTGACCACGAGTTCGGTGATCCCGGCCCGCTGCGACAGCACCTCGGCCAGTTCGAGCGTCACGATCGTCCCGCCCCCGATGACATCGACGCGTCCCGGGTGCATCGGCCCCAGGGCGGCACGCTCGGCGCGCGGCATGTGGATGAGCTCCCGGCACACGCGCTCGAGATCGGCCAGCGAGATCCGCGAGAGGTGGATCCTCTCCGAGTCGTATTCGGTGAGCCCGGCCCCGAGCGCGGCGAGCGTCGTCATCGTGCCCGCGACACCGACCCAGGTCCGCGCCGATTCGACCGGCACCGCCGCGAACGCATCGCTCAATCGCTCCGCCGCGAATCTCCGTGCGGCGTCGATCTCCTCACCGGTCGGAGGGTCCGACGGCAGGCAGCGTTCGGTGAGCCGCACGCAGCCGATGTCGGCGGAGTGCGCCGCGTGGACGCCCGCGGCGTCGCCGAGTACCACCTCGGTCGAACCGCCACCGAGGTCGGTGACGACGAAAGGTCCGGTGCCAGGGTCCAATTCGCCGACCGCGCCGCGGAACGACAGGCGCGCCTCCTCGTCACCGGAGATGACCTCCGCGATCGCGCCGTCGGAGACGCAGCCGAGGAGGTCGGCGGTCATGGCGAAGAACTCGTCACGGTTCGACGCGTCGCGGGTGGCGGAGGTCGCGACCATGCGGACCTTCTCCACGCCGAACGACTCCATCGTCTTGACGTAGTCGGCGAGAGCGACGCGGGTGCGCTCGATCGATTCGGGCGCGAACCGTCCGGTCGCGTCGACGCCGTGTCCCAGTCGCACGATGCGCATCTCACGGTGCAGGTCGACGAGCCGGCCGTCCGGACCGGGCCGGGCGACCAGCAGACGGATCGAGTTGGTGCCGCAGTCGACGGCACCGACGACCGTCACGACCCGTCACCCGGGACGTCGACGTCGGCAGCCTCCGGCGGCAACGTGTCCGGCCAGTCGACGGGGATCGCCGTGCCACGCAGGCCGTGCGCCGCGGCGAGGGCGACGGCCTCGTCGCCGAGCGGGTTGACGCCGGGTCCCTTGGCCAGCGAATGGGCCATCAGGACGTGGAGGCACTTCACCCGGTCGGGCATGCCACCACCGGTGAAGTCGGTGCCGAGCGACTCGATGGCGTCGCGTTCGGCCAGGTAGGACTCGTGGGCGCGACGATAGGCGGCGGCGAGCTCCGGATCGGATTGCAGCCGCGCGGTCATACCCTTCATGATCCCGGCCGACTCCTGACGACTCGCCTCGGACGTCAAGCGGGGGTCGGTCAGGTAGTACAGCGTCGGGAACGGGGTGCCGTCGGGCAACCGCGGCGCCGTCTTCACGACTGCCGGCTGTCCGTCGGGGGTGCGGTAGCTGATCTCGAGGACACCGCGCGGTTGACGTCCCAACTGCTCGGCGACGACGGCGAGATCTTCCTCTGACACGCTCACGTCCGGTGCCTCACTGTCCGGGTTGTTCTCTGGTGGTCGTTCACTGCGCGGGTGTTCACTGCGCGGGTGTTCACTGCGCGGTTGTTCACTGGGCCGACGGCGGGGTCGACAGGGTGTCCCACAGATTGCCGTACCAGGGGGCGCGTGCGCGTTCCTCGGCTCGTTCGGCCGCCTCGCGCCGCGCCTCGTCTGCCGGGAACAACATCACGAGCGGGATCTCCCCGGGCTTGACGAACTGCAGCCGGGCACGCGCCTGCGCCTCGATGTACGCGGGATCATTCTGCTCGTTGACCTTCTGCTGGTAGTCCGCGACCTCACGCCGCAGCTGTTCGTTGGCCGCGGTCAGCTGGTTGAACTCCGACCGCTGGCTGAAGTACGTCCGCACCGGCATCGCCAGCGTCAGCGCTACAACACACACCACGACCACGGTGATCACCAGGGTGGCGACCGTGGACGGGCTCATCTCCAGGCGTCGCAGCCGGGCCGCGAAGCCCGACCGGGCGGAGGCGTTCGTACGGGTTCGTCGTGACGTCCGGACCGCGGTGCCCGACGCCGCGCCGGGACCGGCCCCGCTGCCCGTGACCGGTTCGTCCTCGCCGGTCTCGGTGACCGAGACCGGCGAGACGGGACGGATCGGTCGGCTCGGCCGCTCGCTGCGTCGCGTGCGACGGGCGTCGCGTGTGCGTGGATCGACTCGCCGATCCCGCGCACGCTGACGCCCGTCACCGCGGTGACGTCGCTCCGAAGCCATACGAACAGCTAATCACGAACCAAACGAGAAACGCGGGAAGGCGAGGTCGCCCGCGTAGCGTGCCGCGTCACCCAGGCCCTCCTCGATGCGGAGGAGCTGGTTGTACTTGGCGACGCGCTCGGAGCGGGCCGGCGCACCGGTCTTGATCTGGCCGCAGCTGCACGCGACGGCCAGATCGGCGATGGTCGTGTCCTCGGTCTCGCCGGAACGGTGGCTCATCATCGTCTTGTAGCCGTTGTTGTGGGCGAGCGCGACGGCGTCGAGGGTCTCGGTCAGCGTGCCGATCTGGTTGACCTTCACCAGCAGCGCGTTGGCGATGCCCTTCGAGATGCCCTCCTCGAGGCGCTCGGGGTTGGTGACGAACAGGTCGTCGCCCACGAGCTGCACCTTGTCGCCGATGGCCTCGGTCAGCTTGGCCCAGCCGGCCCAGTCGTCCTCGGACAGACCGTCCTCGATCGAGACGATCGGGTAATCGCTGATGAGCTTCTCGTAGAAGGAGACCATCTCGTCGGCGCCGAGCTCCTTGCCCTCCAGCTTGTAGACGCCGTCGGAGTAGAACTCGGTCGACGCGGCGTCGAGGGCGATGACGACGTCGCGGCCGAAGTTGTAGCCGGCCTTGCCGACGGCCTCGCCGATCGCTGCGATGGCGGCCTCCGTGTTGGGCAGGTCGGGGGCGAAGCCGCCCTCGTCACCCAGCGCGGTGTTCAGGCCCTGCTTGTGCAGCACCGACTTGAGCGCGTGATAGACCTCCGCGCCGCAGCGCAGGGCCTCCTTGAAGGTCGGCGCGCCGACCGGGGCGATCATGAACTCCTGGAAGTCGATGCCGTTGTCGGCGTGCTCGCCGCCATTGATGATGTTCATCATCGGGACCGGCAGGATGTGGGCATTCGGGCCGCCGATGTACCGGAACAGCGGCAGGCCGGCCGACTCGGCCGCACCCTTGGCGACGGCCAGCGAGACGCCCAGGATGGCGTTGGCGCCGATGCGGCTCTTGTCGGGGGTGCCGTCACAGTCCAGGAGGGCCTGGTCGACGAGACGCTGCTCCTCGGCCTCGATGCCGATCACCGCCGGCGCCAGCTCGCCGAGAACGCCCTCGACAGCCTTGGTGACGCCCTTGCCCAGGTACCGCTCGCCGCCGTCACGCAGCTCGACGGCCTCGTGTTCGCCGGTGGAAGCGCCGGACGGAACGGCGGCGCGGGTGAAGGTGCCGTCATCCAGGACGACCTCGACCTCGACCGTCGGGTTTCCCCGCGAATCGAGAATCTCGCGCGCACCTACCTGCTCGATGATTGCCACGACTGAACTCCGATCTCGGTGGACGTGCCGGCTCTCGTGCCGGTCGGTAGGTCAAAGAGTAGTGGCTGCTTCTGTGCTCCACGAGACAAGGTCGCCACGTGCGGACCCGGCACCCGCAAGCGCGCTTCGCAGAACGTGTCAGAACCGAACGTTGACCGAGTAGGCGTTGGCGTGGTCACGGACGTCGAGCACATACGCGCGCGAGTTGTTGTAGGTGCGAACGGCCTTCTCCCAGCCCTCCGCGACCGTCATGTCGTTGCCCGACGACACGCACAGATAGCGCGCCGCCGACAGCGCCGCGTCGTCGATGTTGTCGGGATCGGGGACGCCGTCGCCGTTCGCGTCGACGCCGTACCGCTTCCACGTCTCGGGGATGAACTGGAACGGACCCATCGCGCGGTCGTGGGTGGCGTCGCCGTCGAGTTCGCCGCCGTCGGTGTCGACGATCTCCATGTTGCCGCGGGTGCCGTCGAGCTTCGCACCCCGGATCGGCGGGCTCACGTCGCCGTTGGCGGCGACCTTCGAGCCGCGGTAGCGACCGTGCTTGCTCTCGACCCCGGCGATGCCGGCGAGCGTGGTCCAGGTGATGCCGCACTCGGGGTGCTGCTGCCGCTGGATCTCCGCGGCGTTGCCGTAGGCCTGCAGCGAGACCAGCGGGATCCCGGTCGCGTCGGCGATCGGCTCGGCCCACTCGCGCATCAGGTCGGCGGTGCGGCCGGGCGCGTTGATGTCGATGTACGGCTGTGGGACGCCGCCGCCGGGCGGGATGCCCTCGGGGATGTCGGGACGGTTGATCGACGGGAGCTCGATGCAGCCGGCCAGCAACAGCGACGACGCGACCGTCACACCGCCTGTGACCAGGACTTTCCGCCAGCCTCCGCGATGGCGTCCCCCGCCGTGCACACGCATTCCCCGCTCACTCCCGTCTCGCCGTCGAGAACCAGATCGATACCAGTGGCCGGCGGACCTCCGCGTCTGCCGACCGTCCACGATCCCACATGGCCCGGCGTGGGCTCACTCACAACACACAGCCGTCGGGGACGAGGACGGGCGTCACGGACTCCGACCCGGTCCACCAGACAACTGTCGGACTCACCACGGAGTTCCCAGACCGCCGAGGTGCGGGTACCGAGATTGCTCGCCGACTGGTCCGGGTGCTGTGCGAGCGGCCGTCCGATCGTCGACGTGATGGCGCAACCGGTCCTGCGACCGAGCTCACGGTGGGCCGAAACCGCAGGTGAACCGCCTATCGGGCAGACTGTCCACCGCCAGTTGAGGCGAACTGCCCTATTCGGCCCGGTGACGAGGGGTCTATCGTTCTTCTGGTTAGCCTCACCAAACCACGACGCCGTGTGGCGTCGGAGAAACGGACAACTGGATGGATCACTTGTCGGCACTGACCGCGAGCAGCATGAGCGTCCTCGCCGAGGGTCCGTCGATCTACACCCAGATGTTCGGCAGCGGCCTGATCGGCCTGCGCGAGGGACTCGAGTGCGGGATCGTCGTGATGGTCCTGATCGCCTTCGTCGTCAAGACCGGCCGCCGAGACGCCCTCAAATGGATCTGGGCCGGGGTCGCCGCCGCGATCGCCATGACCCTCGGGGTGTTCCTGGGCATCCACTTCGGCACCTCGACGATGACACCGCTGGCGGCAGAGACCATCGCCGGTGTCGCCTCCCTGATCGCGGTCGCGATCGTGACCTTCATGGTCCTCTGGATGAGCGAGGCCTCGGCCCACATGTCCGCCGACCTGCGCAGCGGTATGAGCAAGGCACTCGTCGCCGGCGGCGCCTCGATCATGGGCCTGTCCTTCCTGGCCGTCGGGCGCGAGGGTTTCGAGACGGCGCTGCTGATGGTCGGGTACGCCGAGAGCGTCTCCGGCGGGCTCTGGCCGCTCCTCGGGCTCGTGCTCGGCATCCTCGCCGCCGTCGTGGTGACCGTCCTGATCTACCGCGGTGCGATCCGCCTGAACTTCTCGGTGTTCTTCACCTACACCGGCCTGTTCCTGATCATCGTCGCCGCCGGCATCCTCAGCTACGGCATCCACGCCTTGCAGGTGGTCGACTGGCTGCCGGGTGCCAACGCCGTCGCCTTCGACATCTCCGGCGTCTACGACCCGTCGTCCTGGTACGGCACGATTCTCGGCGGCATCTTCAACGTCCAGCCGGACCCGACCGTGCTGCAGGTGGTCGCGTGGATCGTCTACGTGGCGGCGGTGACGACGATCTTCCTGCGCCGGCAGCGTGCCGCCCACCCGCCGGCCCGCAAGGACCAGACCCCCGAGCAGAGCCCCGCATCCGCGGAGGCCACCAGCGAAAGGAACGCTCAGTGAACCGTAGGACCCTGGCGGCCGCAGGTGCGGCACTGGCGGTGATCACCCCGATCTGGCTGACCGGCTGCACCGAGAAGAGCAGCGCGGAAGGCGCGATCGTGGTGACCTCCACCGACGATGCGTGCGACCTCGACACCACCGAGGCGGCCACGGGCAACGTCGATTTCACGGTCACCAACTCCGGCACCAAGGTCACCGAGTTCTACGTCTACGGCAACAACAACCGCGTGCTCGGCGAGGTCGAGAACATCGGTCCCGGCGTGACGGGCAACCTGACCGTCGAGATCGTCGAACCCGGCACCTACACCGTCGCGTGCAAGCCCGGCATGGTCGGCACCGGCATCCGCACCGAGATCGACGTCAGCGGCGAGCGCAAGGAGAAGGCCGAGGTACCCGCCGATGTGATGGCGGCCAAGGCCGGGTATCTCGACTATGTCCGCAACCAGCTCAACACCCTCGAGGCACAGGCCAAGATCTTCGTCGATCGCGTCAAGAGCGGCGACCTCGACGCCGCACGAGCGCAGTATGGACTCGTCCGCACCCCCTACGAGCGGATCGAGCCGGTCGCCGAGTCCTTCCCCGACCTCGACCCCGCGATCGACATGCGCTGGGACGACACCGAAGACGGCACCCAGCCGTTCACCGGCTTCCACCGCATCGAGCGGTACCTGTGGCCGCCGCAGCCCGCCGAGATCGGCGACGGTCCCGGCCAGATCACGCCGTCGGACGCGGCGAACGCCAAGGCCACGGACAACCCGCAGAGCATCGCCAAGGTGGCCGACGAGCTCCTCGCCGACGTGACGAAGCTGCGCGACGAGGTCAACAAGCCAGACTTCGAGTTCGAGACGCTTTCGTTCGTGAAGGGTCCGCAGGCCCTGATCGACGAGGTCGCCGCGACCAAGGTCGAGGGCGAGGAGGACCGGTACTCCCACACCGACCTGTGGGACATCGCCGCCAACATCGACGGCTCCGAGACCGCCATCGCGACCATGCAGCCGATCATCAGCGCGAAGAACCCGGCTCTGATGGACAAGATCACCGCGCAGTTCCAGACCGTCCGCGACACCGTGAACTCCTACCGTGCGGGCGACGGGTACGAGTCCTACGCCAAGGTCACACCCGTCCGGCGCAAGGAACTGTCGAACCAGATCGACGCGCTCTCGGCGACGCTGTCGCAGGTCCCGGGGCTCGTCCTGCAGCAATGAGCGAGCGGGCACAGGATCCGGGCGAGCTGACCTCCGCCGGACGTGGCGGCCGGCGAGGTCTGTCGCGTCGTGCGATTCTCGGCGGGACCGGCATCGGGCTGATCGCCGCCGCGGGAGGGGCCGCCGTCGGTCGGGCGACGACGCCTTCCACCGAGCCCGACAGCCAGATCGTCGAGTTCCGCGGCCCACGCCAAGCAGGCATCACGACCGCCGCGCAGGACCGGCTGCACTTCGCGAGCTTCGACGTCATCACCGACTCCCGCGACGAGCTGATCGCGGTGTTGCGCCAGTGGACCGAGGCCGCCGAACGCATGACCCGCGGTGAGGAAACGGTTCCCGACGGCGCCACCGGTCTCGGCGAGTACTCCGTACCGGCCGACACAGGAGAAGCCTTGGGCCTCAAGCCCGCCCATCTGACACTCACCTTCGGGGTGGGACCGAGCCTGTTCGGACCGACGTCGTCGAACCCCGATCGCCCGGACCGGTTCGGCATCGCCGACCGGAGGCCACCCGCCCTCTTCGACCTGCCGATCTTCGCGGCCGAGAAGATCGACCCGAACCGCTCCTACGGCGACATCTGCGTGCAGGCCTGCGCCGACGACCCGCAGGTCGCCGTCCACGCGATCCGCAACCTGGCACGGATGGCGTTCGGGGTCATGGCCGTCCGGTGGTCGCAGCTCGGCTTCGGCCGCACGTCGTCGACCACGCAGTCGCAGGAGACCCCGCGAAACCTGTTCGGTTTCAAGGACGGGACGGCCAACATCCGCGCCGAGGACACCGACCTGCTCGATCGTTGGGTGTGGGTCGGCCCCGAGGACAACCCGCCCGGCGCGCAGTGGATGACCGGCGGCACATACCTCGTCGCGCGGCGCATACGCATGGACATCGAGCCGTGGGACCGGGCCAATCTGTTCGAGCAGGAACAGATCGTCGGACGCACGAAGAAGACCGGTGCGCCGCTCGGCCAGAAGGACGAGTTCGACGAACCCGACTTCCAGATCACCTCGGGCGGCTCCCCGATCATCCCCCGCAACTCGCATGTGCGGCTGGCCAATCCGCAGAACCTCGGCGGTGTGCGCATCCTCCGGCGCGGCTACAATTTCACCGACGGCTCCGACGGATTCGGCCACCTCGACGCCGGGCTGTTCTTCATCGCCTTCAACCGGGACACCGGCAAGCAGTTCGTCCCGATGCAGCAGATCCTGTCCCGCCAGGACGCGATGACCGAGTACCTGATCCCGAACGGTTCCGCGCACTTCGCGATCCCGCCGGGCCTCGAGCCGGGCGAATGGTGGGGACAGCGAATCTTCGAGTGAGTCTCGTTCCAGCGCAACGATATTCGGCGCTCTAGCCCGATCCCCCGCGCCGGCGGGTCTTGGTGAGGTGCACCGGGTCGATGTCGGTCTGCGATCAGGGGTTCTCCTCGTTTCTCACCGTGGGACCGCACTTCTCCCTCGGCTGCACCCGACGTCATCGCCGCCACCGACGCACAGGTCGTCGTGACCGGACCGGTGAACGAGGAGCGTGCGCTGGAGGTGATGCGCGCCGCCGTTACGGCGCAGCAGATCCCGGAGTGACCCGGCACGGGATCCCGCGCAACTCAGAACTCGAGTACGCGCTCCCAGGCCTCGCGCGAGTCGAGTTCGATGCCCTGTGCTTTCGCGCGGGCCTCGGCCTCCCGCACCGACGCCATCAGTGCCAGGGCACGGTCGCGGGTCTGCGCCTCGACGCTGTCGTCGGCCGCGGTGACCGTGGCCGTCCAGGTCTCGGCGGGAATCGTGTCCACCGGATACGACGCGGCGGTCAGGCGTTCGAGGATCTTCTGCAGCAGCGCCAGTGACGGTTGGGTCGTGGCGACCCCGTCGAGGACGGAACCGCGCTTCTTCTCGGCGGCCTTGCGCTCCTCCCACTCCCGGATCTGGGTCTCGAGGTCGGAGTGGGCGCCCGACAGCACGCCGGGGGTCCGGCCCATCACCTTGGTGGTGAAACTGCGGGCCACGTCGTCGATGTCGAACGGCGCCTGTGGGTCGTCGGCGGCGATGCGCGCATGGAAGAGGACCTGCAGCAGCAGGTCCCCGAGTTCTTCCTTGAGCTCCGCGTGGTCGCCGGCGTTGATGGCGTCGAGGAGTTCGTACACCTCCTCGAGCAGATAGCGGCGCAGCGACCAATGGGTCTGGATGCTCTCCCAGGGACCGTTGCGGCGCAGGCGATCCATCAGCGCAACCGACTCGAGGAGCGCCATCCCGGGAGCGCTGCCGGCGTCGACGACCCGCTCACCGCGTGCAACGCGGGCGCGGACGAGACGATGGTCGGGATCGGTGCTGACCAGGACCGAGTCGGCCGGGATGTCGTCGAGTACCTCGTCGAACACCGGCTCGACCCCGTCGAACTCCCACAGCACCGTGGCCGGGACGTCCTCGGTGACCCTGATCGGACCGCCCAGGTACCTGCAGGCCCGGACCGGAATCACATCCGGCCGCACAGGATCCAGCAGCACCACCGTCATTCGTCGTACGCCCTTTCTCGACCCCCCATGTGGTCTTGTCCACCCCCGGATGTCCGTGCGCCGCGCTCAGCCGTTCGGTTGCGGCTTGATCTGCGTCAGGAACGTCGTCAGGTACTCGATGAGCTCGTCGTCGCGCAGGCGCGCCGATCCCACGCCCCCGGTGCGCGGGATCGGGAGCGTCACCACGTTGGTGGTCGCGCGGTACGACGCCGAGGAGTAGAGACGCTTCAGCCGCACCTGCTCGCTGTCGAGCAGCGGCAGCGGCGAGATCTTCACGCCCTGGCCGGCCAGGCCGATCTCGGTGATCCCCCGCTCACGGCAGCGCAGTCGAAGCCGCGCGATCGAGGCCAGACGCGTGGTCTCGACCGGCGGCGGGCCGTAGCGGTCGGCGAGTTCGGCCATGACCGCGTCGACCTCGGTGTCGTCGGTCGCCGACGCCAGCTTGCGGTATGCCTCGAGGCGCAGGCGGTCGGAGTCGACGTACTCGACCGGGATGTGGGCGTCCACCGGCAGATCGATGCGCACCTCGAGGTTCTCGCGCTGCTCGACGGGCTTGCCGTCGGCGGCGGCGCGGTAGGCCTCGACCGCCTCGCCGACGAGCCGCACGTAGAGGTCGAAGCCGACGCCTGCCACGTGGCCGGATTGTTCGGCACCGAGAACGTTTCCGGCGCCGCGCAATTCGAGGTCCTTGAGCGCCACGGCCATGCCGGCACCGAGCTCGTTGTTCTGCGCGATCGTCGCCAACCGGTCATAGGCGGTCTCGGTCAGCGGACGGTCCGGGCTGTAGAGCAGGTAGGCGTACCCGCGTTCCCGGCTGCGGCCCACGCGGCCGCGCAGCTGGTGCAGCTGCGACAGGCCGAGATTCTCTGCTCGGTCGACGATGAGCGTGTTCGCGTTCGAGATGTCGAGTCCGGTCTCGATGATCGTCGTGCAGACCAGTACGTCGTACTCGCGGTTCCAGAATCCGTTGACCGTGCGCTCGAGCTGGTCCTCGCCCATCTGGCCGTGGGCAACGACGACCCTGGCCTCGGGCACCATCGCGGCGATCTCCTTGGCCGTCTTGTCGATGGTCGACACGCGGTTGTGGACGTAGAAGACCTGCCCGTCGCGCAGGAGTTCACGGCGGATCGCGGCAGCGACCTGCTTGGGCGAGTACGCGCCGACGTAGGTGAGGACGGGGTGCCTTTCCTCGGGCGGGGTGAGGATCGTCGACATCTCGCGGATTCCCGCCATCGACATCTCCAGGGTGCGCGGGATCGGCGTGGCCGACATGGTGAGCACGTCGACGTGGGTGCGCAGGGACTTGATGTGTTCCTTGTGCTCGACGCCGAACCGCTGCTCCTCGTCGACGATGACGAGGCCGAGGTCCTTCCAGGTGACACCCGTCTGCAGGAGGCGGTGGGTGCCGATGACGATGTCGACCTCGCCCTTGGCCATCGCGTCGATGATCTCGTGGGACTCCTTGGCGTCGGTGAACCGCGACAGCCCGCGGATGCGGACCGGGAACCCGCTCATGCGCTCGGTGAAGGTCTGCAGATGTTGTTGCGCGAGAATGGTCGTCGGCACCAGCACCGCGACCTGCTTGCCGTCCTGCACCGCCTTGAACGCCGCGCGGACCGCGATCTCGGTCTTGCCGTAACCGACGTCGCCGACGATGACGCGGTCCATCGGGACCGGCCGTTCCATGTCGGCCTTGACCTCCGCGATGACCTGCAACTGGTCGGCGGTCTCGGTGAAATCGAAGGCGTCCTCCATCTCCTTCTGCCACGGCGTGTCGGGGCCGAAGGCGTGGCCGGGGGCCGCGTGCCGTGCGGCGTAGAGCTGGACGAGTTCCCCGGCGATCTCTCGAACGGCCTTGCGCGCCTTGCGTTTGGTGTTCTGCCAGTCCGAGCCGCCGAGCTTGGACAGCGCGGGCTGTTCACCGCCGACGTAGCGCGAGAGCTGGTCGAGCGAGTCCATCGGCACGTACAGCCGGTCCGCCGGCTGGCCGCGCTTGCTCGACGCGTATTCGAGGACGAGGTACTCGCGCCGGGCGCCCGACACGGTGCGCTCGATCATCTCGACGAACCGGCCGATGCCGTGCTGGTCGTGCACGACGAGGTCGCCGGCCTTCAGTGCGAGCGGGTCGACCTGGTTGCGGCGCTTGGCCGGGAGCTTGCGTCCGTCGCGGACATTCGCGACGCGGGTGCCGGTGAGGTCGGCCTCGGTGACGACCACCAATCCGGCGTCGGCGCACACCAGTCCGCTGCGCAGGGTCGAGTGGAAGACGCTGACCTCACCCGGTTGCGGGCGGTGTCCCGGTTCAGCGATGACGTAGGGGACCTCGGCGTCGGAGAGCCGTTCGCCGACACGCTGGGCGGTGCCCTTTCCGGCCACCACGATCGCGGCGGTCTTGCCGTCGGCGACGTGGGCGCGCAACTGCGCGAAGGTCGCGGCGATCTCCTTCTCGTCGCCGCGCGGCGCCGGACCGGGCGTGAGCTCGAGCTCGAGTTCATCGCCCACGCCGGTCGACAGCGGCGACACCGTCCACCACGGCAGTCCGGCCTCGAGGGTCGCGGCGCGCACGTCGTCGAGGGGCCGGTAGGCGCTGGCCGCGAGGTCGATGCCGATGCTGCTGGTCGCACGGCCGTCGATCGGCGCGTTCGCGCCCATGGCCGCCGCGGTCCACGACGCCTCGAGGAACTCCGCGCCGGTCTTGGACAGGTCGGCGGCACGGGTGCGCACCTTCTCGGGGTCGAGGACGAGCACCCGGCTGCCGGTGGGCAGCACCTCGGTCAGCAGCTGCATGTCGCCGTCGACGAGGGCCGGGGTGAGCGCTTCCATGCCCTCCACCGGGATGCCCTCGGCGAGTTTGCCGAGCATGTCGACCAGGGTCTGGTCGTCCGGGTTCTTGGACGCGAGTTCGCTTGCGCGCGTGCGGACTTCTTCGGTGAGAAGCAGCTCGCGACAGGGGTGTACGCGCACCTGCGGGACGTCGACCTCCGGCTGGCTACGCTGGTCGGCGACCGAGAACGCGCGGATCTCGGTGATCTCGTCACCCCAGAACTCCACGCGGACCGGATGGTCGGAGGTGGTCGGGAACACGTCGAGAATGCCGCCGCGCACCGCGAACTCGCCCCGCCGGCCGACCATGTCGACCCGTTCATAGGCCATCTCGACGAGCTGGGTGAGCAGGTCGTCGAAGTCGAGTTCGATGCCCTCGCGCAGGGTGATGGTCGCGACGTCGCCGAGGCCGGGCGCCATCGGTTGCACCAGCGAGCGGACCGTGGTGACCACGACGCGCAGCGGGTGCTCGCCCGGGTTGGCGAGGCGGTGGAGGACGGCGAGTCGCCGGCCGACGGTGTCCGCGCTCGGCGACAGCCGCTCGTGCGGGAGGGTCTCCCACGACGGGAACTGTGCGACCGCGTCCGGATCGTCGAGCAGTTCACGGAGCTCGGCGGTCAGGTCGTCGGCCTCGCGACCGTTGGCCGAGACCACGAGCAGGGGCGCGTCGGTGTCGTCGGCCGAGGCGAGGCAGGTGACGAGGAAGGGGCGTGCGGCGTCGGGCGCGGTGATCTCGAGGAGCCGTTCACCACGACGCTCCCGGACCTCGCGGAACGACTTGTCCGCACACGCGAGCGCGGCCAGACCGGACAGGGCACGAGGCGTCGACACTCCGCCGATTGTATGTGCCGCGCCCCGCGCCCCCGCACGCCGGTCGTTCACGCCAGCAGGCTCTCGCCCAGTACGTGGCCGCGTCGCGCTCCGGGCAGGATCGCGTACACCGCCGAGCCGATGGGGGTCGTCCACTGATTCAGGGCGTCGTGCTCGGCCAACCGCGCCTGCACGGGCGCGAATTGGGTGTCGACATCCCGCTGGTAGGCGGCGAACAGCAGTCCGCTGTTCGATGTCGGCAGTACGCCGTCGGCGTCCGGTTCCGGCGGGTCGTCGTAGTTGTAGCCGCGACGCAGGAACCGCTCGGCCGGCGTCCGGTGACGGGCGCGGGCGATGTGCGACGACGCCGGGATGGCCGGCAGCCCGTCGACGAGCTTGTCGAAGTCGGGGTCGTCGTGTTCGCCACCTCCGCTGAGCGGCGCACCGTCGGACAGCCGACGTCCCACCGACAGCTCCTGACTGTGCGGGTCGACCTCCTGCCAGCCGTCGAGGTCCATGGCGATCCGCCGCAGCACCATCGACGTCCCGCCGGCGAACCACGGCTGTTGCCGGCCGTCGTCCCAGACGAGGGTGTCGAAGTCGGCGGGTCCGAGGTTCACGGTCCCATCGACCTGTCCCATCAGGTTGCGCATCGTCACCTTCTCGCCCTGGCTGCCGCGCGCGTTGCGGAATCCGCGCTGCACCCACCGCAACCGGACCCGTCCGGCGACGTTGGCCGTCAACACGCGGGTGGCGTGCGCGACGGTGACCGGATCGTCGGAACAGATCTGCAGCAGCAGGTCGGTCTGCCCCCAGCGCCGCTGGTCGAGACGGTCGATCGGATACGCGGGAAGAGGGTGCAGCCACCGGGGTCGTCGGTCGCCGAGCCCGGTGGCCGTGAAGGCGCCGGGCCCCAGGCCCACCGTGACGGTGAGCCGGGCCGGCACCCGGGCGAGTTCCGGTTCGCTGTCGGCCAGTGCCGGGGCACCCCTCGTGAGCCGGCCGGCGTCCTCGGTCCAGACGCGGAGGATCCCGGCGAGCGCCTCCCGCGCCCGCCCCTCCGGGTCGGCCGAGAGGTCGAGTCCCACGTAGTTGACGTGCGCCGTGGGCGGGGTGGTGACCCCGGCCTGGTGCTCGCCGTGGAACTCGATCACGTCGCCGCCGTGCACACTCACCCCGCCGCCGTCCGCGGACCGCGCCGCGAGCGCCGTGGCGCCGACGCCGAGGCCGGCCGCCCCCGCGACACCTGTGATCAGGCTGCGTCGCGAGAGGGCCGGGCCCCGCCCCCGTGGTCCGGGGCCCCGGTGGCTGCGGGTCTCAGCCATCGCTGGCGTCGCCGGAACCGTGGCCGGGTGCGTATTCCTCGTTGGCCCCACGGAAGTCGCGGGCGTCGGCGACGAGGTCGCGCTGCGATCCGTCACCGAAACGGAGGGTGATGGTGACGGTCTCGCCCGCCTTGATCGGCCCCTTCAGGTCCATCAGCATGATGTGGTTTCCACCGGGTTCGAGCGTGAGCGTCTGGCCGCCGGCGATCGTCAGTCCACCGTCGACCTGGCGCATCGACATGCTGCCGTCGGCGTTCGGCGCCATCTCGTGCACCTCGACGCGGCCGGCGACGTCGGAGTCACCCCCGGTGAGGGTCACCTCTTCGTCGGAGGTGTTGGTCAACTTCCCGAACGCACCGGTCATGCCCTTGTCGGACGCCTTGACCCACTGGTCGCCGATGGTCACCGACTCGGCCTGGGTCTTCGGTTCGTCGTCGGAGCCACACGCGGTCGCGACGGACAGCGGCAGCGCGAGGACGGCCAGCATCACCAGTGGGCGACGCGCCCGGCGCATGGTGGAACTACTTGCAAACATGGATGTTTCGCCTTTTCGGGTAAGCGTGATCGCCGCCGGCGCCCAAGCGGCGACGGCGGGGATCAGGGGAATGGGAGGGTTCAGGCCGGGATGGCCGGCGGCCCTCGCGTCCCGGTACCCGAGAGATGGAACCGGCTGCGCAGCAGGAGAACTGCGCCAACGGCCACGAGTGTGTCGCCGACGACGAGCAGCGGCCTGGTGGTGGTCGAGGAGAGGATGCGCGAGCCGATCCGGCGTGCGCATTCCCGGGCGCCGACGAACAGCACCGCCGAGACCAGCAGCGCCCCGGCGTGGAAGGCGAGCATGCCGGGGTCGGGCATCAGCGAGGTCGGACCGTGGTGACCGCCCGAGCGCATCGCGAGATGACCGATCACCTGCGCGATGCCCAGTGCCGCGCCGACGGAGACGATCTCGGCCGAGCGGTGGCGCATCCCGGTGAGCGCGCTGCACGCCCAGCCGAGCCCGGCGCTGATCGCGACGAGCAAGACGATGTGCGAGGTGGTCGGCAGACCGCCACCGGCGAGCGCGTGCGCGCCGACGCTCATCGAGCCCGAGATCATGGCGGCAACGGCCGACCAGTGCACGCGCACAAGTCGTTCGGCCGATCGGGATGCCGCAGGCATGCCCCCAGCCTACCCCCGGCTACTACTCCCGGTAGTACCGAGGTGGCCGGTCGCACACCGTATCGTCGTCAGAATGCAGGGAGCCCCGACAGACGATGTGCAGGTGACCGTTCGCGACGCCACCGAGGCCGACCTGTCCGGTGTCGCCGACATCTACCGGCACTACGTGGAGAACACCGTCGCCACCTTCGACTATGTGGCGCCCTCCCATACCGCGTGGCTGGTGAAATACCGGACGATCCGGGATGCGAACCGCCCCTTCGTGGTGGCCACGCTGCCGGTGGAGAGCGGCGAACACGTCGTCGGCTACGCGTACCTGAATGCCTTTCGCGGGATGCCGGCCTACGACTGGTCCACCGAGGACTCGATCTACGTGCGGCCCGGCTACGGCGGCCGCGGCGTCGGCTCGGCGCTGATGGCGGGCATGCTCGACCGTGCCGACCGCGAGAACGTCCGGCAGGTCGTGGCGGTCATCGCGGCCACGGGCGGCGAGGGCTCGATCGCCCTGCACCAACGCTTCGGGTTCGCCGAGGTCGGACGGCTGCGGTCGATCGGCTTGAAGGCCGACCAGTGGATCGACTGCGTCTACATGCAGAAGGACCTCTGGGCCGGGAGCGCCTGAGCACTCGGCGCCCTAGGCTCGGTCGAGTCCCGCGGCCTCCGCCGCGGCGTCGGCCAGGCCGACACCGGTGCCCTCGTAGATGTGGAAGGCCACGTCGGCACCGCGTTTCAGCAGTTCCTCGCGTTCGTCGTCGTATTGGGCGACGACGGCCACCGACCCGCCGAACCCGTGGTTTTCGAGCCTCTCGATCGCGATGAGGTTCGACCCGTGGAAGGGCATGGCGAGTACCACGAGCTCGGCCTCTTCGACGCCGACGCAGCGGTCCCAGAAGTCGGTCTCGGTCGCGTCGGCCTCGAGAACGTCCAGGCCGCGGTCCCGCAGGTCGGCGACCTTGAGCGGGTCGTTCTCCACGCCGATGACCTCCAGGCCGTACTCGTCCTCCAGACGCAGATACGCCGAACTGCCCACGCGACCGAGTCCGAGGACGACGGCACGGGCGCCCGTGAGGTCGATCGGGGCGTCGTCGGGATGGGCACGGGTCGCGGCGGTGGTCGGAACGAACGACGACAACCGCGACACCCACCGAGAACCGCGGCGGTTGACGAGCGTGGAGACCACGAAGCTCGCCGCGACCGCCACCGAGATGACGACCAGCCAGTCCTCGCCGACGAGATCGGCGTCGACGCCGGTGTCGATGACGATCAGGCCGAACTCGGAGAAGTTCGCCAGTGCCAGGCCTGCGAGGATGGAGGTACGGCGGCGCAACCCGAACATCGCCAGCACGAAGGTGAACAGCGCGGCCTCGATCGGGAGCAGGACCACGAGGACCAGGCCGATGACGACGGTCTCGAGGGTCGGGGTGACGTGCAGGCCGATCGACACGAAGAACCCGACGAGCAACAGCTCACGCAGACCGAACAGGGTGCGCGACAGCTCCGCGGCGCGCGGGTGGGACGCGAGCAGGACGCCGACGATCATCGATCCGAAATCGCCCTTGATGCCCACCGTCTCGAACAGCCAGTAGCCCGGCACGAATGCCATCGTCACGCCGAAGAGCACCTGGAGCTCGCCGTGGCCCAGGCGATTCCACAGCTTCCGGACGACCCAGGCACCCGGTACCAGCAGGAGCAAGGAGAACGCCCACAGGCTGGGCGGCTCCCCGCGCATCGCCGTCAGGAACGCGACGGCGACGACGTCCTGCAGCACCAGGATGCCGATCGCGATGCGGCCGTAGAGCGAGTGCGATTCGGACCGTTCGTCGAGCACCTGCACGACGAACACCGTGCTGGAGAACGACAGCGCGAACCCCAGGAGCGCCAACGTCTTCCAGCCCTCCCCTGCCAGTGCCCCGACGCCGATCGTCGCGAGGAGACCGAGGAAGCCGGTGGTGAGTCCCATGATCACCAGAAGGTTCACGGCTGTGGTGAGGAACACCTCGCGCCGGAACAACATCCGGACGTCGAGCTTGAGACCGATCGTGAACAACAGGATGGTCACACCCAGTTCCGCGAAGGCATCGATGATCGGCAGGTCCTCGATGCCCGGCGCGTGCAGGATGAACCCCGCCGCGAGATACCCGACGAGGGTCGGCAACCTGATCAGGCGCGCGAGGAATCCGCAGCCGAAGATGACGACGAGGTAGATGGCGATCGTCTCCACGGACCGGGTCCCTCCGCTCACGGCCGCGGCGCGACCGGCCAGGTGTTTCTCGCACGGTATCGGGCGCGGGACGCCGGCCGTGTTCCGACGCCACGTTCGCGATCGGCTCGTCCCCGATCTGCGAGACAGCGGAAGTTAACCGGACTGCAGTCCGGTTAGAATGGGGCATGCCCTGCTCTCCGTTGCGCCTGCCCGCGCTGTTCCTCTCCCACGGGGCGCCGCCCCTCGTCGACGATCCGACGTGGGTTGGTCAACTCGAGACGCTCGCGGCCGACCTGACGAAGCCGACCGCGATCCTCATCGTCTCGGCGCACTGGGAAGCAGCTCCCCTGACGATCGGGTCCACCGACTCCCGCACCCCGCTGACCTACGACTTCGGCGGCTTCCCCGAGAAGTACTACCGGGTGCGGTATCCGTCACCCGGCGCGCCGGAGCTGGCGGACCGGGTCGCGGCGATGATGCCCGACGGCGAGCCGATCGCCCACGACCCGAGTCGCCGCCTCGATCACGGCGCCTACGTCCCGATGACGGTCATGTACCCAGAGGCCGACGTCCCGGTACTGCAGATCTCGCTGCCCACCCTCGATCCCGAGCGGTTGCTCGAGCTCGGGCGGCGGCTGCGTCCGCTGCGCGACGAGGGCGTGCTGATCATCGGCTCCGGCTTCACCACCCATGGACTGCCGTTCCTGCGTGACTGGCGTCCGGAGGCCGTTCCCCCGAGCTGGTCGGCCGAGTTCGACGCCTGGGCCCGCGAGCGACTCGAGGCCGGAGACGTGGAATCGCTCGTCAGGTTCCGCGAGACCGCGCCCGGCATGCCGTTCGCGCATCCCACGGTCGAGCACTTCGCGCCACTGTTCGTCGCACTCGGTGCGTCCGACGACGTCGAGCAGCGCCCCGACCAGGTCATCGACGGGTTCTGGATGGGTTTGTCCAAGCGGAGCCTGATGCTCGCCTAGCGCTCGGGAGTCAGCGCTCGGCGTCGTCGGCCGTCGTCCGCTCCACCGGTTCCACATAGTCGGGACCGACGAGTCTCGGGTCGGGATCGAGGCGGGTCAGGCCGTTCCAGCACAGGTTGACCAGGTGGGCGGCCACGACCTCCTTCGACGGCTCGCGGACGTCGAGCCACCACTGCGCGGTCACCGACACCATGCCGACCAGCGCCTGCGCGTACAGCGGCGCGAGGGCCGGGTCGAACCCGCGACGTTCGAAGTCGCCGGCGAGAATGTGCTCGACCTGGCTGACGGCGTCGTTGAGGAGACTCGAGTAGGTGGCGTTCTCCCCGGTGGACGCCGTGCTGTCGCCGCGCACCAGGATGCGGAAGCCGTCGGTGCGCTCCTCCATGTAGGTCAGCAACGCCAGCGCGACCTGCTGGATGCGGTACAGCGACCGGTTCCTGGTGAGCGAGGCGGTGATCATCTCGAGAAGGGTCTCCATCTCGCGGTCGACGACGACCGCGTAGAGCCCTTCCTTGCCGCCGAAGTGCTCGTAGACGATCGGCTTGGAGACCCCGGCGCGCTGGGCGATCTCCTCGATCGAGGTGCCCTCGAAGCCGCGCTCCGCGAAGAGCCCGCGCGCCACCTCGATCAGCTGCAGCCGCCGCTGGGCACCGGTCATCCGTGCCCGGGGCGCACGCTGCACCTCGGCCGATCCCTCGGTAGGACGTCCGATCGTCATGCGTCCAGCCTAGGACGAGGGAAGGGTGTTCCACGAATGAAAGGTCAGTACAGGCTCGACCAGTAGTCCCAGAACCGCACCGCGATGAGCGCGATGACCACCGCGACGAAGCCGACCAGGACGAGGGCGTGACCGCGGGCGACCGCGAGCGCGACGCCGGACCGTGAGGTGAGCCCGCTCGCGTGGAGATTGCGGACGCTCACGAACACGAAGATCGGCAGCGTCATCGACCACACGACCATGCAGTACGGGCACAGGGCGCCGATCGTGTACAGGCTCGTGTAGATGAGCCAGCAGACGAACGCCATCGCGGCGGTGACGCCGACCTGCAGGCCCGCCCAATACCAGCCGGCCAGCCGGGCGCCGGCCAACAGCGCGACGCCGGTGGTGATCACGACCGCGAATCCGGCGATGCCGAGCAGCGGGTTGGGGAACCCGAACACACCGGCCTGCGGCGTCGCCATCACCGATCCGCAGCTCAGCACCGGACTGAAGTTGCACGACGGGATGTAATCGGGGTTCTCGATGAGCTCGATCTTCTCGACGGTGAGCGTGAACGACGCGATGAATGCGATCGCGCCGCCGACGGTCAGCACCCAGGCGACGATCCGCGTCCAGGAGCGGACGGCCTCGGCGAGGAGTGCCCGCTCATCGGGGTCGGTGTCCGGGCCGGGCTCGAATTCGGCATCGGTGTCGGTCGCAACGCTGTCACTCACCCATCCAGGATGACACCGTTGCGGCCGCTCGCCGACTGCCGATGAGCGCGGATTCGTGCCGACTCACCGCGTGGGGTCCCCGACGCGGCGACCATCGGCTCACCATGCGCGAAATGCCACACGACGGCCCCGAAATGTCACCGCATCCACCCACCGGTGCGTAATGTCGGTTTCACCACCTGGGGATGGGACACGAATCGTGCAGCTGTGGGACTACATCGGGGACAACGCTCGTTCCCTCACGTTCTTGACGTACCAGCACGCCTCTCTGTCGTTTCAGACCGTGCTGGTCGGCACGCTCGTCGCCATCGCCGTCGCGGCGCTGGTGTACCGGCTTCCGCTGGCCAGTGCGCTGACGCTGACGTCGAGTCGTGTGGCACTGACGATCCCGTCGCTGGCGTTGCTGGCGTTGTTGATCGTGCCGTTCGGACTCGGTGTCACACCGTCGTTCCTGATGCTCGCGTTCTTCGCGATGCTGCCGGTGATCGGCAACGCCGTCGTCGGCCTGCGGTCGGTGCCGCCCGCGGTGGTGGAATCCGCACGCGGAATCGGACTTCCGCGCTGGCGCATCCTGCTCACCGTCGAGTTGCCGATCGCGTGGCCCGTGATCCTCACCGGGATACGGGTGTCGACGCAGATGATCGTCGGTGTCGCGGCGATCGTCGCCTACGTCCTCGGACCGGGTCTGGGCTCGCTGATCTTCAACGGCCTCGCCCGGCTCGGTGGCGCCAACGCCCTCGAATCCGCGCTCACCGGAACCATTCTCATCGTCATCATCGCGCTCGTCTTCGACGCCCTCCTGGTACTGCTCGGCCGGCTCACGATTTCCAAGGGACTCTCATGACCGACTCCACCACCTCCTCCACGTCGAGGACGACGCCCTCCCCGACCCCCTCGCGACGCGGCGACCGTGTGGTCACCGGTGAGTCCATCCGACTCGACGGCGTGGTCAAACGCTATCGCGGCCAGCAACAACCGGCCGTGGAGCGCCTCGATCTCGAGATCGAGGCGGGCGACGTCGTCGCCTTCGTAGGACCGTCGGGATGCGGAAAGACCACCACGCTCAAGATGATCAACCGGCTCATCGAACCCACCGAGGGCCGCATCTACATCGGCGGACGCGACGTCACCGCGGAGAATCCGGACAGACTCCGCCAGTCGATCGGCTACGTCATCCAGTCCGGTGGCCTGTTCCCGCACTGGTCGGTGCGCAAGAACATCGGTGCGATCCCGCGAATGCTGAAGTGGGACAAGAAGCGGATCGCCGAACGCACCGAGTACCTGCTCGATCTGGTGGGACTCGACCCGGCGGTGTTCGCCGACCGATTGCCCAAGGACATGTCCGGCGGTCAGCAACAGCGCGTCGGCGTCGCCCGGGCACTCGCCGCCGATCCTCCGGTGCTGCTGATGGACGAGCCGTTCGGCGCGGTCGACCCCATCACGCGAGCCCGCCTGCAGGACAAGCTGATCGCGATCCAGCAGGAACTGGGCAAGACGATCGTGATCGTCACCCACGACTTCGAGGAGGCGACCAAGCTCGGCGACAAGGTTCTGATCCTGTCCCAGGGCGGCCACGTCGAGCAGTACGCGCCGCCGGAGGAGATCCTCGCCAACCCGGCGACGCCGTTCGTCGAGGAGTTCGTCGGATCCGGTGCGACGCTCGCGCACCTGACCCTCACCCGCGTCCGCGATGTCGAGGTCAAGCCGGTCGTGACCGCCCGGGTGGGTGAGGCATCCGGCGAGGTCATCAGCCGCACCCGCGCCGCCGGCGAGGACTGGCTGGTGGTCGTCGACGACCACGGACGCCCGCGCGCCTGGCCCACGATCGGGGAGGTCGGGACCAAACCCGAGGTGTCGGACTACCTCGACCCGCGTCTTCCGGTCGTCGCACAGTCGTCGACCTTGAACGATGCCCTGGACTCGATGCTCGCCACCAGCCAGGGCGGTGTGCTCGTCACCGACGGACACGGCGCGGTCGTCGGTGCGCTGACCATCGCGTCGGTGATGGACAAGATCCGCGGTCAGCTCGCCGACGTTCGCGACGACGATCACGTCGGATACGTCGAGCACACCGAGGGCACGGCGCCGGAGGAGACCCCGACCGTGGCCGCCGACGAGACGGAGACGCCATGACCGCCGTCCCCGCAGACACCGACAACACCCGCGCCGGCACCGGGGAGACCGCCGCGACCGCACCGGCACGTCGCGGGTTCCGACGTTGGTTCGCGAAACTGCCCATCGACGTCTGGTTCGAACCGCTCGTCATCATCGTCGTCGGGGTCGGATTCGTGATCTGGTATCAGAGCACGACATTCACCGCGACCGAGAGCGCGTCGATGTCGTGGCCGGCGTTGCGGACGACGATTCTCGAGCACATCCAGTTGACGCTCGTCGCGACGGTGATCGTCGTGTGCATCGCGATCCCCCTCGGCATCGCGCTCACCCGGCCGGCGTTGCGGTGGCTGAACCCCATCGCGGTGAACATCGCCAACATCGGGCAGGCCGCGCCGGCGATCGGCCTGTTGGTGCTGTTCACCTTCTGGCTCGGCACCGGATTCAACACGGCGGTGGTGGGTCTGGTCGTCTACGCGGTGCTGCCGATCCTGCAGAACACGATCGTCGGGCTCCGGCAGGTGGACCAGCGCACGGTCGAGGCCGCGCGCGGCATCGGATTCTCCGGTTTCCGAACGCTCGTCCAGGTCGAGCTGCCGCTGGCGGTGCCCGTCATCCTGAACGGCGTGCGCACCGCGCTGGTCATCCTCGTCGGCACCGCGACGCTGAGCACCTTCATCGGGGCCACGAGCCTCGGCACGCTGATCACCACCGGCATCACCCTGTTCCTGCCGAAACTGCTCGTCGCCGGCGCGGTCCTCGTCGCACTGCTGGCGATGACGATCGACTGGCTGGGCCGCCTCGTCGAGCTGGCCGCCACCCCGCGAGGTGTCGCATGATCGCGGGCCGCGGGCGGGTCACCGCGACGCTGGCGCTGTCGACGTTGCTGGCGGTGCTGGTGGCGGCGTGCGGGTTGGTCAGTTCCTCGGGCACGTTCCGGGAGGCCTTCCTCCCGGACGGCTCGACACCGTTGGAGGGCACCAAGATCCGCGTGACGTCGAAGAACTTCACCGAGTCGGTGCTTCTCGGCAAGATCACCGCGACCTATCTGGCCGCAGCGGGCGCGGCCGTCGAGGACCTCACCAACGCGCCCGGGTCGATGTCGTCGAGGCAGGCGCAACTCAACGGCGACGCAGACATCCTCTGGGAGTACACGGGAACCGCGTGGCAGACGTATCTCGGTGAGACCGACACCATCTCCGACCCGAACGAACTGTGGGAGCGCGTCCGCGACGCCGATCGCGCGAACGGCGTCGAATGGTTGCCACCGGCCTCGTTCAACAACACCTACGCCTTCGCCGCGTCGACGCCGACCGCGAAGCGACTCGGGGTGACGACGATGTCGGACATCGCGAAACTGCCGGTCTCCGAGCGCACGTTCTGCATCAACGACGAATTCCTCAGTCGCGCAGACGGGATGGTCCCGATGCTCAAGGCGTACGGGATCCCGCTGGGCGATCCCAACGGTGTGCCCAAGGGCAATGTGACGACGATGGATTCCGGTGTCGTCTACACGTCGACTGCTCGAAGCGCCCCGTGCAACTTCGGGATGGTCTACTCCACCGATGGGCGTATCAAGAACCTTGATCTCGTCGTGCTGGAGGACGACCGGAAGTTCTTCCTGCCCTACAGCGGATGTGCCGTCATCAGTTCGAGCCTGAACGAGAAGTCCCCGGAGATCGCAGAACTCCTGGCGCCGGTGTCGGCGAAGCTCACCGACGAACTGATGCAGGAACTGAACGGCCGCGTCGACATCGACGGCCAGGACCCGGCCGACGTGGCGTACGACTGGCTCAAGGCAGAGGGATTCATCGCGTAGACGTGGCGCCGAGGGACGCGGAGCGAGGCGACTGGCGCGGAAGTGCTGATGCCCGACACGCCCCACCCCGCAATCGAACTCATGTCGCCGGCGACATCACCCCGGAGCGGCGACATCGACTGGGGTCGCCGCCACGGATCGAGATCGCGGGCGACATCGATCCCCCGCCTGCGGCGGGGGCCGGGGGATGCCCGCCTGTCGGCCGGTCCGGGAGGCCACGATCTCATCGGCCGCCATCGCTCGTGGCGACGAGGAGAGGACGGCCTTATCAGAGTGCCAGGGAGCCCCAGGCGTCACCGGTACGGCAGTTCTGAGCGTCCGTCGGGGTGCGATAGAAGGGAATCATCTTGAAATCGGTGAACGTGACGCTCCCGTTGCGGGCCTCCAGATAGATGTCGCCCAGGTACGCCAGACCGAAGTCGTCGAAGGTCTTCGTCACGCAACCATCCAGCCAGTAGTCGACCTTGCCGTCGTCGCGCAGACCGATCCGCACCGTGTGGACCCCGGGTCTGCGGCCCACACCCACGTAGGGAATGTCGTTGATGTTCGCGGTGTAGCGCTGCGCGATGTAGTCGTCCCAGGGCTCGGGATGGGTGGCGTCCGCCGGACGCGGATTGGTCGCCACCCCGAACCACGCGACCGCGAAGGGAGTCTCCGTTTCTTTCTTGATGACGTAGACGCTGGGCTTCGGATGACCCGATCCGTGGTCGATGTAGGTTGCCTGGAACGCAGTACCCCGACGACGCGACTCGACCGGCGGCCCGTAATGGGCCGTTCCGGCGTCGACCACGAGCCTCTTGCCGTCGAGTCTCGCCGAGCCGTCCCAGGTGACGCCTTTCCAGGTCACCTCCGCCGCGGAGGCCGGTGGCGCGAACACCACCAGCTGGGTCAGGACGGCGACTGCCGCCACGAGCGCACGCTTGGCGATTCTGATCATGTCGTCCTCCCCGAATCGGCGACGCAGGCAGGTCTCGGACTCTTTCGAGAGTGCAGGATAATCTCGAACATCCCGGTTTGCTCGACATTCGCCGGGCAAGCCCCCTTCTCCGAAGCCCGCGTGCACCGTCGATCAGAAAGAGCCAGTTTGGCAATAGCCGTCGCGCCTCCGAAGTCAGAGGCATTGACGCGCTCCACGTCGAGTCCGTCGGACACGCCGGTACATCGATCTGGACCGGGCGTTGGGGGTGTCGACGGCAAAACCGCACGCTGGGTCTTGTCAAAGCCCGTCTTGTGGTGGATTCAACCGGTCGCTGCAACAGCGGGGTCGGTTGGTGTTGAGCGTAGTGGTTCGTCGAGTTTGTGGGCGGGGCATCGCCAGCCGTGGCGTTTGCGGGGTCGGGCGATGAGTTCGGCGGCGACGTTGCCCAGGATGCCTGGCCCGTGGAACGACAGGTCGGTGCCTTTGGGGAAGTACTGGCGCAGTATGCCGTTGGTGTTCTCGTTGGTGCCGCGCTGCCAGGGGCTGTGGGTGTCGGCGAAGTAGATGGGCAGTCCGATGGCCTCGGTGATCTTGGTGTGCAACGCCATCTCTTTGCCCTGGTCCCAGGTCAATGACCGCCGCAGGATCTCTGGGATCTGAGGGATCGCCTCGGTCATCGCAGCGGCCACGGCATCGGCGGTGTGGTTGTCACACAGGTGCAGCACCATACGAACCCGGTGGTGCAGTAGAGGCGACTGCCGGGCACCGGTTTGCGCTGATTGGGGCGTCGCCGGGCCGCGTCGACCCGGTTTTCGGCCACCACCGCCCGATACCGGCCCGACCCACTATCGGGCAAACCGCGAGCAAGTTCTCGGGTGACCGTCGAGCCCGCCCGCCCCATCAGCCCGGCGATCTGCGCAGGAGTGTAATGAGCGGTTACCAACTGGTCGATGCGACATCGATCAGTCCACGACAGCCGACCCCGACCGGGGTCGATCACGGCTTCTGGCTGCGGGTTGTGGGTGACCGGACGCACCCCACCAAGCCTGCGCGAACCAGTTCTGACCGGTCTTGACCGACACGAGCCGACAACTCGGCCGCATGTCTCGTCAACCCACGGCGCAGACCCGCCCGGAACTCCTCACGGGCCTGCGCCGACTTCGGTCGACCCTGACCACGCCCGGACGGCAACGCCCGCCCGGCCTCATGCATCCAGTCATGGCCGGTCCAGTAGTGCCCCATAGAGTGGTGTAACTCGGTGGCCGAGTTCGTTATCGACGTCGTGTCGTTAACGGATGCAGAGCGGCCACCGCGTGATCCTTCGAGTCAACCTTCCACAGAATCCTCGAGGA